>NZ_CBCPJH010000005.1:0-146283 GCF_965118485.1 Psychrobacter glacincola
CTGAATTCAGAAAATAAAATAAAATTTTTATTTAGGGCTTTTTATTTAATGTCGATAAATGTATTGAATTCAATATCATAATCCTATATTCTATCGAAATAAATTTTACCAAAAATGACAATGTTATGATGTAATAGTATTACTATTGCGCTATAGAGTTTTACATTGACATAAATCATACGGTTTGTTAATCTCATATTAAGCTTTTCGATTGCAACGTGTTGTAGTTAATAGCGAAATATGCCGTACTACCGACAAATAAGTGGTTCTTACACCGAAATAAGGAAATAGATATGAAACAAAAGTATTTAGCAGTAGCATTAAGTGCTATTTTTGCAACAGTAGCTTTGACTGGTTGTGGTAGTGATAACGATGACAACTATGCCAATAATGGTGGTACTGTTACTCCAACGCCTACTCCAACGCCTACTCCAACGCCTACTCCAACGCCTACTCCAACGCCTACTCCAACGCCTACTCCAACGCCTGGAAATGGTGATCCTACTGATAACCCAGGTGGTGCAGCAAATCAAGGTGAGCAGTCAAAATCTGCTTCTGTAGTTGGTCAACAGTATATTCGTGGTGCTACTTCAAATTTTGATAAAACACCTTCTACTAACGGCAATGCTCTAAACAACGGCAATAATACTGTTGTAGGTTTTCAAGAGCTTCAAAACAAAAAAATGACTAACATTGTTGTTGCTCAGTTTGCTGATACTGAAACACCAAATTCTGTTAAAAATCCTAATTTAGTTAAATACATTTTAGGTGCAGCTCCTAATGCTGATCCTAAGGTAACTGATGCTGGATCACTTCAAAATAGAAACGATGCCTTTACTAGTACTTCTGACGCTAACGGTTTAGGCGCATATGTTACTGTTAGCAAAACACAGACAGCTGATACAGTTCCTACATATGTAGTAAAAGGTCAAGAGTCAAAAGTCGGTAATAACACTAATATTACTCAAACTCCTACTACTAGTACTACTGGTGGTAATGACGTGAGAATGTTTGGTGCGCTTGCATTTAATACTGATGTACTTAATTCTACTAAGACTAATAGTGCAGCATACTTTGTAAAAGATGCAAATGGTAAGGCATTGGACTTAACTGCCAAGAATGTTACTACCGCTAATCCTAAAGGTGAGTTCAATCAGCAAGGTTTGAAACTTAATAACGTTCAGTACGGTCGCGTAACAGGTAATCTAGATAATTTAAACCAAAAGGACATTGCAGGTAAGACTTATGTTGCCGCAGGTTTTGCTGACAAGAATTTTGTAGGTAATGACAAACAAACTGATGTTTATTTCTACCGCGGTATAGGTGAAACTAGTCTTCCGACTATGGATGCTTTACAAAAAGCAGGTGGAAAATACCAATATGCTGGTCATGCATTAATGTATGGTATTGATAACAGCTATAATGGTGAGCAAGGTTCTGGTAACTCTAACTCAGTAGCCTACGGCGCGAACGGTACTGCCATTGGTAACTTTGTTCAAGCAGAATACGATGCAGGTAAGAAAACTGTAACTGGTAGTGTATATAACGTTTGGAACAAAGGTGCTACTGGCAATAAACTTGAGCAAATTGATTTAGTTAAATTTGACGGTAAAGTAGTTGGCAACTCCGTAGTTGATGGTAATGCACAGCTCCAGTATGGTTCAGTGCAAGATAGTAAAGGGTCATTTAAAGGTAGTTTCTTTGGTAAAAATGCTGAAGAGTTAGGTGGCGCATTAAACTCAATCGATTCAACTACAGGTTATGGTAATTCTAAGTGGGGCGGTGTATTTGGAGCCCAACAGATTCCTAAAGGTGAAACACCAACTACAGGCTTACCACCAATTAACGGCGTTGAATAATTAATCTAAGTTAATATAAGAATTCTTTTAATACTGAACGACCACCAATTGGTGGTCGTTTCTGTATTTAGTGGTCACAACTTACCGATTGGAACTTTTATGCAATATTTGCGTTATTCTAAAGTGTATAGTGCTTTAGCTTTGATAGTAGGCTGTAGTGCTATAAGCGTGCAAGCTGCTGAACCATCAACAGTGCCGCTAGCGCCACAAGACAATTCTATTGAAACAATTAACAAATTAATAAATCAATCTCGTCCAGACGAATTTGACAGACTTCCAACAGACTTACCTTCAGATGATTCTGGCCCAAAGATGAGTAAAGAAGAAAGTAAAGCTTATTTAAAAGCTAATCCTGCTGAGTTTGAGAACTTATTAAGTACTATGCTAAAACAAGGTAATGCTGAGTCATTAGAAGAGCTACTTCCTGTTTATCAACAAGTGCCTAATTATGATCCTTCAGTGATAGACTGGGGTAACGCCATTATCGCAGCAAAGAAAGGCAGGTTAGATGAAGCGGTAACTATGTATCGTAAGGTGAATGCGCAGTTACCTGAAGTTCAGATTTTGAGATTTCAGTTGGCTATGGCTTTGTATTACAACCGCCAATTTGATGCTGCACAGTCGGAGTTTGAAGCATTGCGTAGTGAAGCGCCTACTGAAGATGATGTAAAAGTTATTAATAACTATTTAAATGCTATTAACTCTCAAGACCGTTGGAGTTTTAATGGTTCACTATCTTATATGGATGATAGTAATATCACTAATGCACCGAAACAAGGTACTCAGGTAGTTAGACCAGATGGATCAGCGATTACTTATACCTCACCAAGAGAGTCAGGGAAAGGTTTGAATTTTAATGCGAGTGGCGATAGAAAATGGTTGTATGACAACAAAATATTTACCGCCGTGAGCTTAAATAGCTATGGTAAATACTACTGGGATAATAAAGACTATAATGATTTCACTGCTGGCATTGGTGCTGGTATAGGCTATCAGAATGCGATCACCGAAGTAGAAATAGGACCTTTTTATAACAAGCGTTGGTATGCCCAAGGTAAAGGCAGCGATGGTGGTTTACAGAGCTATGCAGATACTACGGGGATAAAGCTTAGCGCTAATCAATGGCTTAGTCCAAAGCTACGTTATCAAGGTTTGGCACGTTACGCTAAATCAAGCTATATAGATAAATATGAATTCAATGATGGTGAAGACTGGCTATTAGCAAATACAGCAGTCTATCTGCCAAATGGTCAGCAGTTTTGGACATTTGGTGTAGATTATTCTACTAGAGATTCAGAAGACGATTCTTTAGCTTATAATCGTCCAGGTGTCAGAGTAGGTTGGGGTCAAACATGGCCAAAAGGTTATACTACCAGATTGGATCTTGGTTACGCCGAGCGTAATTATGATGGTGCAGACTTCTTTGGTATCCAGCGTGAAAATAAAGAATATAATGCTGGTATTACAGCTTGGAACAGAGGGTTCTCTTTCTTAGGTCTGACGCCAAGACTAAGCTGGAGCTATAATAAAGTGACCAGTAATTCACCCTTTGAAGAATATGATAAAAACGACGTATCAGTCGAATTGACTAAAACATTTTAATTTTGCTATTTGTATAGATAAGAGACAATAACTATGCGCCGCCCGCTACCAGTTTTTATAGGCCTGCGGTTTACCCGCTCAAAAAATGCTAATAAGTTTTTGTCTTTTATCTCAGTAGTTTCTATGGCGGGTTTAATACTCGGTGTAGCTGCACTAATAGTCGTAACCTCTGTATTAAACGGCTTTGAAGAGGCATTATCTAAAAAGATATTAGGCATGGTGCCACAGGTCTCAGTGTTTGCATCTCAACCTTTAGACGAGTGGGAACCGATTGCACAGCAAATAAAGGCAAACGATCCTAACGTCATATCGGTAGCACCTTTTGTGCAGACTCGAGGTATGATTTCGATAGGTGGAGAGGTGAATAGCACTATTCTAAATGGGATAGAACCAACGTTTCAAGATGATGTTTCTATCCTAAAAGACAGTATGGTTGCAGGACAGCTTGATACATTGAAGTCAGGTAGTGGTCATATTATTCTTGGTCAATATGTAGTAGATAAATATGATCTAGAGCTTGGAGATAATATCGGAATTATTATTGCCAAACCTTCTAATTCCACGGTTGGAATGAATCCAACTTTTCATAGCTATACGCTTAGTGGCATTTTTCATGTCAGCCAAGAGATAGATAAGTGGATGAGTTATATCTCTATGGATGATGCTTCTAATGTCGTAGGCTTGAATCATGGTGCAACTGGTATTCGATTAAGTTTAAAAGATGTTTTTAACTCTCAAGATTCTGCCCAAAAAGCCTTGGTAAGTGCTTCCGATCAAGCTGCAATACTTCATAGTTCCCAAAAAAATCTTTCATTCTCGAGTGGTGATTGGACCCAGACTCATGGCAGTTTGTATACTTCTATTCGAATGCAAAAAACGATGATGTCATTATTACTATTTCTTATTGTTTTAGTGGCAGCGTTTAACGTTATTTCAACATTGGTGATGAGCGTAACTGAAAAAAGAGCAGACATTGCAATATTGAAGACTTTTGGCGCTTCATCTACGCTCATATCACGTATATTCATAATCCAAGGCGTGATTATCGGTGTAATCGGCGTATTGATTGGTTTAGCATTTGGGGTTGGTCTGTCTTTGAGTATCGAAAGTGTTTCTGGATGGATAAACACGACTTTTAACTTGGGGCTGTTTGATAATTATTTTGTCGAAGCATTACCATCTAAAATTAAAGTAGCAGATATCTGTCTTATTCTGTTGTCCGCATTTATTATAGTTTTATTGTCTACTCTTTATCCTGCTTACAGTGCTGCTAAGATTGAGCCAGTGAAGGCATTGAGGGGAGAGTAATATCATAAAATGATTTATGCTCCGTCATTGGTGAGTTCAATACATTTATTTATACATTGGGTTTTTATAAGTTAATCACTCTGAGTGTATATGAGACAGCTTTATATCAATCAGGCAGCAATGTTTGAAAGGGTTAGACTATTGTAATATCGCTTTTCAAACTCAAAGGGTGACACATATACAGTAGTGCTATGTAATCATATGTTATTTGATCAGTCTACCCATTTAAGCATGCTCAGTTCACAATCATTCATGACATCCCATTGTTATTTTAAATATTCGATCACCTCAACCTTATTAAGCCTAGTGGTCATTTCGGTAGTTTATACCTTGATGGATGACTTATCAGGATGGTTTAGCAAATTTTTAATACCGCATGGAAAAGAGAGCTCAACCGCTGATAAATAATAATTTGCGATTGATACCAACCTGGTATTTATATAAATGATGTAAACGCTGCTATTAGACATACAGATTACAGCCAGATTATTGAATGGAAATGCCAAATCAGTAATTTACATCCTTTACTAAGTTTTTTATATCGTCTATGAGCTTATAAATAAAAATCCAAGACTTGTTTGAGTCTTGGATTTTTTCTTGGGTCATTATTTATCTTACGGTCATTTTATAAGTTTATGTTACTTAGAAGGTAGAGTAGCCGTCTTCATTTATACCCTTTATATTAAAAGGGTTAAATAGTTATTGTGTACACTTGTGCACTTAGGTTAGAATGAACTGCCATATTTGATAAATCAAGTATGCGTCAATCGCATTTATGACTGTATCTAGCACTTATTATCAAAGTAGCTTATCAAAGTAACTTTCGATAATACTGATAAGAGTCGCATCTTTATAATCTCTCACCTCATCCATAATCCCGACATTCACAAAGGAATGTTTAAAATGTCAGAAAGTATCAGCAAAAATAGTCAATTAGAAGCACTGGATATCACTGGAGCAGAACAGCTCTTACAGATTGGGATCCAAGATGAGTATGCAGATAAGATAGCTGCTGAATATATAGAAAAGCTCGCTAATGCAAAGCACGATAAAGATAGTGTCTTATATAAATCGTCTAAGATGAAAGAACATTATAGAAATTCAGACCTATATAAGTCTATCAATCGCATTATTAATCAGCTTGAGCCTTTAAGAGTGGCTATTGCGTATGAAACGCTAGCACTAAAGCAAGCAGTAGCGGAAGGTAACGCGCAGATAGCAGATAAGAGTATGAAAGTTGTCGCGAAAAAGAAGTTAGAAAGAAGCAAGCTTGAGCAAAAGCTTAACGCACTTATCGGCAGTATAAATAAGCTGCAATTTGCCAGCTAATAAAAGCAAAGCAATAATAAGAAATATCGAAACATCTAAAGGTGATTGGCTTATAAACAATCACCTTTTTTATTTTGCGCTGTTATCGTCAAATTCTGTATCAATCAGATGTGCTGTCAGGCTTATTTGTTCTACTATTTTTAGTATATCACCTACCTTTTTTATTAAAATAATCCTTAATCAACTATAGAGAAAATCTATTAACATGAATTTTACTCATCTTTAATTTAAATAGTATCATTTTTATTCATGTTTTGATTAAGGTATGATTCATCTCATACACCAATTTGCTTTTATCTCAGGTAATGAGAATAGATTAAGGTAGCGAATCACCATGAGTAATGAATTTAGCTGTTCAATCAAGCGCATACGTTTTGATGAAAACTATCAGCCTGCAGACAGCACGCGTCTGACCACTAATTTTGCCAATTTGGCTCGCGGTGAGCATCGCGAAGAGAACTTACGTAAAACCTTAACAATGATTAATAATCGCTTCAACACGCTTGCGCATTGGGATAATCCAAGCGCAGACCGTTATTCTGTTGAGGTTGATATTGTTTCTGTCGATATGGATATTGAAGGCAAGGGTGAGACATTCCCAATCATTGAAATGTTGCAAACTACGATTGTTGATCATAAAGATAACAGCCGTATTGACGGGATGATTGGCAATAGTTTCTCATCTTATGTGCGCGATTATGATTTTAGCGTCGTACTATTAGAGCACTATAATAAACACCCAAATTCAGCCACACCTGCGAACTTTGGTGACTTACATGGCAAGCTGTTCCAGTATTTATTGAATTCTGAAACCTATCAAGCCAATTTTAATAAAACACCGGTCATTTGTCTGAGTGTATCTACCAGTAAAACCTATCACCGTACAGCCAATCAACATCCAGTATTAGGGGTTGAGTATAGACAAGATGAATACTCATTAACCGATGATTATTTTCATAAAATGGGCTTAACGGTGCGCTATTTTATGCCTGTTGGTAGTGTGGCGCCTTTAGCATTCTATTTTGCTGGCGACTTGGTCAGTGATTACACCGACCTTGAGCTGATCAGTGCGATTGCTACCATGGAGACTTTCCAAAAGATTTATCGCCCTGAGATTTATAATGCCAATTCGACAGCCGCTCAAGTGTATCAACCTAGCTTGAAGTACCAAGATTATTCACTGACTCAAATTGTATATGACCGCGAAGAGCGCAGCCAAATGGCAGTAACGCAAGGTAAGTTCACGGAAGAGCAGTTTATCAAGCCTTACCAAGCCATTCTTGAAGAGTGGGCGGCAAGCTACGCTGTGAAAAACAGCACATTTAAAAAGCACGCTGCTTAACTACATCAAGTATAGAATAAAAATATAAAACTAAAATAGAAAAGCTGAATCAATATGACATTATTACTACCGACACAAAAGCTATTACCAACCTCAACCGCGGGTAGCTTACCAAAACCTTCTTGGCTTGCTGAACCTGAGACACTATGGTCACCTTGGAAGCTAGAAGGTGATGAGCTGATTGAAGCCAAACAAGATGCGCTACGCTTGTCATTGCAAGAACAACTGCATGCAGGGCTGGATATCGTCAGTGATGGCGAGCAAACCCGTCAGCATTTTGTGACTACTTTCATTGAACATCTGGATGGCGTCGATTTTAAACAACGTGAAACGGTGCGTATTCGTAATCGCTATGATGCCAGTGTGCCATCAGTCGTTGGCGCGGTGAGCCGTCAAAAGCCGGTGTTTGTTGAAGATGCGAAGTTTTTACGCCAGCAAACTAAGCAGCCGATTAAATGGGCATTGCCTGGTCCGATGACGATGATTGATACACTATATGACGGTTATTATAAAAGCCGTGAAAAATTGGCTTGGGAATTTGCTAAAATTCTTAATCAAGAAGCTCGAGAGCTAGAAGCTGCTGGTGTTGATATTATCCAATTCGATGAGCCGGCATTTAATGTGTTCTTTGATGACGTTAATGACTGGGGTATTGCTACCTTAGAGCGTGCAATCGAAGGGTTAAAGTGTGAAACGGCGGTGCATATCTGCTACGGCTATGGCATCAAAGCCAATACCGATTGGAAAAAAACACTGGGTTCAGAGTGGCGTCAATATGAGCAAGCATTCCCTAAATTGCAACAGTCTAAAATTGATATTATCTCGTTAGAGTGTCAAAACTCACATGTACCAATGGATTTGATAGAATTGATTCGCGGTAAAAAAGTGATGATTGGTGCCATTGATGTAGCAATCAATACGATTGAGACACCAGAAGAAGTTGCCGATACGCTGCGTAAAGCGTTGCAATTTGTTGATGCAGATAAGCTCTATCCTTCAACCAACTGCGGCATGGCACCATTGTCTCGCCAAGTGGCACGAGGTAAACTGCAGGCATTAAGCGCAGGTGCGGAAATTGTTCGTCAAGAACTGACAGCCTAAGTGCTTATTAGATAATTGAATTTAAGAGGCAGATGATGATTGAAGCAAGCGATTTTAGAGATGCAATGTCTTTACTGACGACAGCAGTGAATGTGGTTACCACAAAAGGTAGTGCTGGTGCGCATGGCTTTACGGCGTCTGCAGTATGTAGCGTCAGCGATACACCGCCAACCTTGCTGGTCTGTATGAATCAGACATCACGCTCGCATGCTCATTTTACTGATAATAAAACTTTATGTGTCAATGTGTTAGGCGTACAGCACGAATCGCTATCTAATACTTTTGCTTCCAAATTGGGTTCAGAAGAGCGGTTTGAGCAAGGATCTTGGACTGCGTTGGTAACAGGCGCACCTGTCTTAGAAGATGCGCTGGTCAGTTTTGATTGCGAGATTGAGGACATTCAGCAAGTAGGCACCCATAGTGTTTTTATGTGCCGTGTGGTCGCCATTCAACAGAGCCAACAAGATGAAAGTTTGATCTATTTTAATCGGGCTTATCATCAGGTTGCTCAAATAGCTGAAGTAGAAAGCGCTTAGTTCAGTGCCTAAGCCAGTGCTTAAATCAATTATCTAGTGTTTGTTAAGCATTTAACAGAACCTAATTATCATTAAACTAAAGTAATTATTTAACCGAGAAGTAACTATCCTGTGGAATTAATCATTTTCTTAGTAATAGGTGCGCTAGCAGGATTTGCTGCTGGGCTATTTGGTGTCGGCGGTGGCACTATCATCGTGCCACTGTTATACATTGTTTTTACCCAAATGGGCTACAGTGCTGATGCTGTTATGCATCTGGCTTTGGGTACGTCACTGGCGACCATTATTGTCACCTCTATCAGCTCGTTAATGGCGCACAATAAAAAAGGCGCCGTCATGTGGCCTGTCTTTAAAAATCTGGCTCCAGGCATGGCGCTTGGTTGCTTTTTAGGTGCAGGTATTGCAGGATGGCTATCTGGTATTCATCTGCAGCTCATTGTTGGGCTATTTTTACTGTGGGTCGCCTTTAATATGTTTACAGGTGGCAAAAAGCAGACTGCTGCTAATGCCAATAATGAAGCGCTGCCTTCAACGCCTAAGCAGTTGGCTGCAGGAGCGGCTATCGGTGTGGCTTCTGCCATTTTTGGGATTGGTGGCGGTAGCTTAACCGTTCCTTATCTCACGCGTTACGGTGTGGTCATGCAAAAAGCGGTGGGCACTTCAGCGGCGTGTGGCTTGCCTATCGCTATTGCCGGCGCATTGGGCTTTATGATTTTTGGGATGCAGCAGCAAGTCAATGTTCCCAATACCATTGGCTTTATACATATTTATGCGTTTTTAGGGATTAGCATTATGAGTTTTTTCACCGCTAAGATAGGTGCCAAAGTCGCTCATATATTATCACCACAACTATTAAAAAAATGTTTTGCGGTGTTGCTATTCGTTGTAGGTTGCTTCTTTCTTTATAAAGCACTGCTTTAATTATTCATAATATAAACCTTTGACTTATAAAGAAACAATTTTTATGCGTTTGTTCAGTGTGCTTGCTGATGGTATTTCGAATATTTCTCTTGCAATAGTAGACAATTAACTTGTATATTCATTAAAAAGAATATTAAGGGGTTAATCATGAATGATCGCAGTTTTGTCTTACAATCATTATTGATAACTGGACTGATTTTTGTATTAGTTCTACTGCTTGCGATTAGATTTTTCAGGGTGTTATAGTGAGCTTTGCTGGCTGAAAATCTATATTTTTGCAGTGTACATCCGATGAGAGAAAGTAAACTGTGTGATATAGACCCAGCGTTTACGGCATTTCTTTATTTCAAATCATCTCTATATCCACAAGGTGTTTGTAATTTTCTTAAAACAGAATATTTAGGCAATAAAAAACCCGCTTTAATGAGCAGGTTTATTCAATTAGTATGAGCTAACACACTACTTCAAGGTGTGTGATTGGCACTATCTTGATTGGCACAGCATGTAACCATTGCATTCCACCGGTGCAGTAAAAAAAGCCATCTTTAAAAGCTACGACATAAGCCATAAAATCATTGCTGTTTAGATCGGTCATTGCTTGTTCGTCGCTATCATCATCAATGGCACACCATACTTTTTTATGTCCACGCGCTAACATCGCGCGTGCTAAATCACTCCCTCTCAGATCATTACTCATATCAATCTCCTGTTAATGTATTCATAATAATACATATAATATACTCATAAGTCTATATGCCTAATAAAGTGCTTACTTTGGCAACAAAATCAGAAGTGATAGTTTGTTTTAAGGTTTAAATGGAAAACTCTTAATGACATATGCTGGCTTATTAAGATAGAAATAACTATTGATGGGGTATGTGTGGTTTGGCTTCCTATACAAGGGGTCAAATTCAAAATAACAAAAGCAACCTTATTTCAGCACTAAAGTATAATAAAAAATATCAAAAACAAGGAGTGATATAAATGTTTTCAATAATAATTCCTTTGTATAAAAACATAGAAGTCTATAGTCATTGTTTTAAGCGCACCTTTTTGGGATGGATGCTTAATTCCTACACTATCAGCAATCTGTTTAATTATCTTAATCTTTAGAGAAAATTATTCTTGTATATCTTCAGTATTATTGTGCCACTCAAAAAGTAAGAATACAGCAAGCTCAAGATCAGAAAGGAGATGATGTGTTCGTTTAGTCTTATGACCAAAAACACGATAAGATCTTCGAAGTGAGGATATATCAGCTACTTTGACAAATGGCTGATAATCTTTTGAATACTTAGTTTTATTGGGTCTATCTTATTTTTTATTCACAAAAAAATCCTTCGCCATCTCTTTAATATAAGACAGCAAAGGATTTAGTATCACACAATAGTATGATAGGTAATTACTCAATGACACAAATGTCTTCTAATTTAGTAAACATTATTCTACTGTTACACTTTTTGCTAAGTTCCTAGGCTGATCGACATCAGTCCCGCGCATCACCGCTACATGATAAGACAGCAGCTGTATTGGCACGCTATAAACGATAGGTGCTAGCGTCTCGCACACATCAGGCACATAGACCACGTGCAATCTATCTTCTGCAACCATTTGACTAGATTCACTAGCAAAGACAAATAGCTCACCATGGCGAGCATGTACTTCTTGCATATTAGCTTTGAGCTTATCAAACATACTGTCTTTTGGCGCTAGCACCACAATAGGCATATCTTTGTCGACCAAGGCTAATGGTCCATGTTTCAATTCACCTGCCGCATAGCCTTCAGCGTGAATATAAGATATTTCTTTTAGCTTTAATGCGCCTTCTAAGGCTATCGGAAACTGTAAACCACGACCTAAGAATAAGCAGCTCTTTTTATATTCAAAATGCTCACTCATGGCTTTGATAGGAGCGTCGAGCTGTAAGCTGGCATGAAGCTGACCCGGTAGCTGTTGTAATTCCCCAAGCAATGTATTTAGATTTTCGTTCGTCATACGCTGTTGGGTGACACCTACCTTTAACAACAGTAACATTAAGGCTGCAAGCTGAGTGGTAAAGGCCTTAGTAGATGCGACGCCAATCTCGGGACCGGCAAGCGTCGGTAAGAAGATATCGGTTTCGCGTACTAGCGATGAAGTAGGGACATTACATAATGCCAAACTAACCAGACCAACTGGCGATTGTTTTTGAATATCACGTAGCGCAGATAAGGTATCAGCGGTTTCACCAGACTGAGAAATACAAATTACCAAAGAGTTATCAATTACAACTGGATTGCGATAGCGGAATTCACTGGCAACCTCAACTGAACAAGGTATACGGATAAGACTCTCAAACCAGTATTTTGCGACCAAACCTGAGTGATAACTGGTACCACAAGCGATAACTTGGACGTGCTTAATACCTTTTAATTGGGCTTCATGACGCTGTAAAAAATCCTCGCGCAGTGCAGATGTTTGACCATTATCCACTGCCATTTCAATGGTGCGCCTAACAGCATCTGGCTGCTCATAAATTTCTTTGAGCATATAATGCTTAAATTCGCCTTTATCGGCATTATGTTGTGCTGCGTCAATTTCATGTATCTGGCGCTTGACCTCAACACCGTCAGCGTAAACCTGAATACTATTACGAGTCAATTTGGCGATATCGCCTTCTTCTAAATACATAAAGCGATTAGTTACTGGCAAAAGTGCTAATTGATCGGATGCGATAAAATTCTCGCCAATGCCTACACCAATGACTAAAGGAGAGCCTAAACGTACTGTAATGAGCTCTTCGGGGCAATCAACATGGATAACACCAAGGGCAAATGCGCCATGTAATAGGGGAATAACAGCGCGAACGGCTGCTAGTAAATCAGGTGTTTGTTTGTAGATATCGTTAATCAGATGCGCGACCACTTCAGTGTCAGTTTGTGAGGTAAATACATAACCTTTGGCAATCAAGTCTTCTTTGAGCTCAGCATAGTTCTCTACGATACCATTATGTACCACCGCGATTTTGCCGGATACATGCGGATGCGCGTTACGCTGGGCAGGTTCACCATGAGTCGCCCAACGCGTATGGGCAATACCAATATGACCATCGAAAAACTCTGGGTTTACTGCCACGGCATCAACAAGTGCTTGCACTTTACCGACTTGGCGCTCACGGTGGAGCTCGCCATCACGAATGACGGTCAGACCGGCAGAATCATAGCCTCTATATTCCAGACGCTTGAGTCCCTCAAGTAAGATATTGGCGATATTACGCTCAGCTACTGCTCCCACTATTCCGCACATAAATAATCCTTAAGTTCGATGTTTTAATATTCCAATACTTTAATGTTTTGATATAGGGTGATATTTAGTGAATTTATAAATATGAATAAGCAGCACTGCAAATCATTGCGGTACTGCTCATTTTTTATATTGTCAGGCTTATATAGTTTCAGACTTATTCTGAGCCTTTAGTAAATTCAAAAACTTCACCTGGATTTGTTATGACTTTTTCAAAGCCTCTTTTTGCTTTTAATGACATAGCTGGGATATCGTTTACAGTAGCAGAGTCATCATCATTGATAAATATCCAAACTTCATTGCCATTAGGGTAGGTCATGATATAACGCTGGTAGGTACTATCACAAACTCCCATACCAACGCCCCAATTAAAATGGCACTTACCCGAATATTTTAATACTTTATTAGTATTATAGTATTTGCACTCTGCATCATACTCTAGCGTAGTACTAGCTGATGCTATTGAAAATGACATCATAGCTGTTGATAGTAGCAAAACAGTAAATAAGATAGTTTTCATAATAGTGCTCCCTAATACAGGCTATATTAAAATGAGCAGCATCATAAAAATTATCATGCTGCTTATGTTTGCTCAAACCTTGATATTAGCGACTTAACTATGAATAAACTCATTACTTTTTAGTCGGGCGCTGAAAGTCATCTTTCTGTGTTTGGCGAGCGCGGCCAAAGGCTAGGGCATGAGCATCAACGTCTTTAGTAATCACTGAACCGGCTGCAACGGTTGCGGTATCACCAATTGTTATTGGCGCGACCAAACTAGAATTCGAGCCGATAAAAGCATTGTCTTCAATAATGGTTTGCGATTTATTAACACCATCATAGTTACAAGTAATGGTACCTGCGCCAACATTGACATTTGTACCAATGGTAGCATCGCCGATATAGCTTAGATGATTCACTTTGCTGCCATGACCGATAACTGATTTTTTAATCTCGACAAAATTACCGACTTTACTATTATTGGCTAAGACAGTATCAGGACGCAGATGCGCAAAAGGTCCAATATCAACGCCATCGCCGATTTGCGCACGATCAATAACGCAATAAGGCTTTAGGTAACAAGCATTACCAATTTTTGAGTTTTTAATGATGCAGCCAGCTTCAATATAAACGTTATCACCTAATACGCAATCGCCTTCAAATACAACACCAACATCGACAAACACGTCTTGACCGGTGCTCAGCGTGCCACGGATATCAACACGAGTTGGATCAGCGAACTGGACGCCGGCTTCTTGTAAATCAGCGACCAATTTGCCCTGCCATGTGCGCTCTAAGTTAGCAAGTTGTTGGCGGTTATTGACACCTTCAATCTCAAAGGTATGCTCAGGCTCAATCGCAATAATATTAATACCTTCAGCGACCGCCATTTTTACAATATCAGTCAGATAATATTCTTTTTGCGCGTTATCGTTAGACAGTTTTGGTAAGTACTTATGCAGTAGGGCATTGTCAACGCAGTAAATACCACTATTAATTTCTTGAATCAGTTGCTCATCTGCACTGGCATCTTTTTGCTCGACAATGGCTTCGATATTACCTGCTTGATCACGTTTGATACGACCAAGTCCAAAGGGATTATCCACTGTCAGCGTCAACATAGACATACCGTCAGTATTAGCAGATTTCAACGCCGCTAATGTCTGGCAGCTGACTAATGGTACATCGCCATAGAGAATTAGGCTTTGCCCTTCTTTTGGCAAATCAGTCAACGTCACTTTTACCGCATGACCCGTACCTAATTGCTCAGTCTGGGCAACCCAAGTAATAGGCAGATGCGCATATTGCTGAGCAATGTGCGCCTGCACTTGCTCGCCGCCAAAGCCATGCACGATGATGGTGTCATCAACCGTTAATTGATGGCAAGTATCAAGCACATGACCTAATAGCGATTTGCCAGCTAGTATCTGTAGCACTTTTGGCTTAGCCGACTGCATACGCGTGCCTTTGCCAGCCGCGAGGATAATTATCGAAAGAGGAGAAGTCATATCGTTTCCAAAAGCTAGTTCTATAAATGTAACAAAATATAGTTTGGAATTATAGCGTAGATTGTCATTTAACCAAAACGCTATGTCGTGACATCTTTGTAATTCACCTATCACTAATAGCAACACGAAATCATGAAAACGGTTTGGTTAAAACTAGCTAATCTGCAAAGTAAAAGACTAGATTATAAATAATGACCCAAACTACCGCCGCCATAATACCAGCGATAATATCATCTAGCATAATACCTAAACCACCCGCGACTTTTTTATCTGCCCAGCCAATCGGTGACGGTTTGATAATGTCAAAAAAGCGAAAGAGTATAAAGGCGATAATCAGAGCAGCGATAGAAAAAGGTTGCGAGATATTGTACCAAAAATTACCATTAGCAACGCCCATATAAGACAACGGCAATAATGTAATCCACATGCCTGCCCATTCATCCCAAACAATATGTGGATCATCATGACCACCCATCAAATTTGAGGTGCGATCACATATCCAAATGCCAACGACGCAAGATAAAAGTGTGATAATCAGGAATGGTACAAAACCTAGGCTAAGTAGCGGTATCGCGACGATTAAGCCACCAACCGACCCCCAAGTACCGGGTGCACGGCGCGGTAAACCACTGCCTAAACCGAGACCAAGCCAATAAACTACACGGTCAAGCATATTGGAATTGACTGGCAGAGGAGGGCAATCATTGGCTTTTCGGATATCAGGCTTAACTAGGTCGTGATCAATCATGGGTTAACCTGCAAAATGTTGGTAACCCGTCAAATTGGGCCAAGTAGTGAACGGTGCGGGATGAATGGGTGTGACTGGTTGACTTTGATAATAAAGCTCAGGACGTAAATTCGTAGCAGCATCTATTTTATTTGCCACCGCTATGATGTCACCAATACAAGTCACAGGCGTATTGCTGTTATTATCAATAGGTGGCTCGATATGAGCAGGCAAGGTAAAAGCCAATTCATAATCATCACCACCAGCCAGCTGATATAACAAACGCTCAGATAAATTGATGCTAGTTAAAGAGTTGCTGGTCGGCAGCTGATCGAGATGAATACGCATGCTAACAGCGCTTTGCTCACAGATATGACCAAGGTCTTGATACAGACCATCAGAGATATCTATCATCGACGTTGCACCAACTTTGGCTAGAGCAGCGCCTAGTTGAATACGCGGCGTTGGCATATGTAGCCGATGAGTAAGCTCAATACCGACAGCAGTATCAGGATGCTGTAGCGCATAAGCGGCATCGCCAAGTGACCCTGAGACATAGATTTTATCACCAACTTGTGCGCCTGAGCGATAGATCGCAGGCGTGTTTGCGGCTAGTAATCCTTGCGCGCTCACACTTAAGACTAAGCTATCATTACGAGTCGTATCGCCGCCAATAAGCGTGACACCAAATAGCTGGCAGGCATGAAATAAACCTTTTGCAAATTCAGTCAGCCACTGCTCATTCGCAAGGCGCTGCGGTAAGGCTAATGCTAGTAAAATACTATGCGGGGTGGCGCCCATAGCAGCAATGTCTGAAACATTCACCGCAATGGCTTTATAACCGATGGCAAATGCTAGTTTATTAACTAGTTCCCAATCGGCGCTAAAGTGTCGACCTTGAACGAGCGTATCGATACAGCTGACCAAGCGCGATCCTGCAGGCAAGCTCATTACCGCTGCATCATCACCAATACCTTTTTCGACATTGCTGGACGATGAATGTGCAGCTTGCATTTGGGAAAATATACGCTCAATCAGTTCAAACTCATTCATAGCTAGTCTTTGCTTTCTGTAGCATCGTCGTCTGACGCAGTACTGTCTACTACAATGCTATCCTCTGAGGTCGCTTCTTCTGAGTCGGTACTGACCACATTCGAATCATGTAGTTCAACATCTGCTGCGCTAGTAATTTCTGCATTGTCAGTATTAGTATCGACGTTGCTGATTTCGTTAATGAGATTATTAACAGCGGTGCTTTCTTCAACATTAACAACGGTACTTTTTTCGACAGGCTTTTCTTCAACAGGTTTTTCATCAAGTGTGCTGTCTGCAACAACGATATTTTTTGCTGCCTCGTTTTGCTTACTCACTTTGTAATCCGTAATATTTGCCAAGGCTTTACTGGCACTATTACGTTTGACACTGGTATTATTGGCACTGATACGTGGCTTGTTTGATGCTGTGGATTTTTCTGCAACGGTATTCGCATCGACGTCTGAACTGCTGTCAGCACTGTTGTCAGCTTTAATAGTAGGCTTAGCTGCTGCTTTTTGCGAGGTACGTAGATTCGCTTTGCTATCTGCGTCTACTTCAGGGGTGCGGAGCTCAACTGCCATTCTATCAAGGACGGCATTAATCAGTTTATGAGCGTCAGTGGCACCAAAGTGATTATTCAGCTTCATCGCTTCATCAAGCACCACTTTATACGGAATCTCTAAACGGTTTTGTAGCTCGTAAGCACCCACTAATAAAATAGCATGCTCGACGGTATCAAGTTTATTGATTTCACGATCTAAGTGCTGGCTAATAAGCGCATCTAGCGCCTCAATTTGCTCTGGAATATCGCGCATCATTTCATGGTAATAGCCGATATGTACGGTATGCATGGCATTGGTCGCGCGCGTACGGGCAGCGATATCATGCGGCGCATTAGCCTTCCAGCCAAGCTTGCCATCGATATCAAAACGGCGGTCAGTGACCAGCCATTCATATAGACCTTGCATTGCAAAGCGGCGCGCCTTACGGATAGCGGTGTGACTGGTCTTATAAGAAGACTCACTCATATCAAAGGTTTGATCGCCCGCACTGCTGCTCGCAATACGCGTAGCTTCAGCTTGTTTATCATTGATTTGTGCGGTTTGTGCAGCGCTAATAGCGCGCTTGAGTTGGTCAGTCATAAAGGGTCTATACCTAATTCTAAAGTAATAAGTTTTAAGATAATAAGGTTAAAAATAAAATGTTAAATAGTGGTCGGCTGGCAAGTTTTGCCAGTCAGTCTTAGAGATGGTAATTCGATACTCATTTAAAATGTTAATACTAAATACTAATATTGAGGCTATCGTTATAACCATAGCCCCGTTTCAAACCATATATAGTATTTTTATGCTAATAATTACAACTACTCGTAATTGCAAATAAGACAATTAAGCCTCATCAGTGCCATCATCGATATCTAACTGTGATAGTACCGCAAGCATCTCTAACACCACCATCGCTGCTTCTGAGCCTTTATTACCGGCTTTAGTACCAGCACGCTCAATCGCTTGCTCGATACTGTCGGTAGTCAATACGCCGTTTGCTACTGGAATATTATAATCAGTTGCAACGTTGCTTAAGCCTTTTGCTGATTCGCTGGCTACAAAGTCAAAATGCGGCGTGCTACCACGGATAATCGCGCCTAAAGCAACAATAGCGTCAAAGCGATCAGATTCAGCAGCGCGCTGGGCAACCAATGGCAACTCGAACGCACCCGGTACACGGATTACGGTGATGTTGCTACCCAAGATGCCATGACGAAGTAATGCGTCAATTGCGCCATCAACCAATGATTCAACGACAAAACCGTTAAAGCGAGCGACGACGATACCGATACGAGCACCTTCGTTTTGATGTAAATTACCATCGATATGGGTCACGTCATTGCGCTGCTGTTGTAAATTTGACATAAAAAATCCTTTGCCGAATGGGCTATTAATAGAAGTATAAGAATCTAAATATTAGGAATCTAAATATATTGCTAGGTTCAAACCACGTATTTATCTGACTAATTACCGAATAAATAAGTAGTGAAATGAACGAAAACCAAATGATAATAAGCAGTTAGCGCTATGATAACATTTTTTGCTACTATATTTGTATTTTACCAGCGTCTTACAAACGCATTTGTATGCCTTGCGCTGCCATATATGCTTTGGCTTCCTGAATAGTGTACTCGCCAAAGTGGAAAATGCTGGCAGCAAGGACAGCATCGACGCCACCTTCTAACACACCTTCGGCTAAATGCTGTAAATTACCGACGCCACCTGAGGCAATGACCGGTACATTTACACGGCTAGTAATCTGCTTCATGAGTGCCAAGTCATAGCCTTTTTTGGTGCCATCGCCATCCATCGAGGTGACTAATAATTCACCGGCGCCAAGATCGCTCATTTTGCTCGCCCAAGCGACGGCATCAATACCGGTTGGCTTGCGACCGCCATGGGTAAATATTTCCCAACGTGGCATGATAATGCCATCAACTTCAATATCAGCGACGCGCTTGGCATCGATAGCCACAACGATACATTGATTGCCAAACTTCTGCGCCGCTTCACCAACAAATTCAGGCGTAAATACCGCCGCTGAATTAATCGCTACTTTATCCGCACCTGCATTGAGCAAGTTACGGATATCAGCAATTTTACGCACACCGCCGCCAACGGTTAATGGCACAAATACCGTTTCCGCCATACGTTCAACGGTATGATAAGTGGTATCACGCTCGTCATTGGTGGCGGTAATGTCCAAAAAAGTAATTTCATCGGCGCCTTGTTCGTTGTAGCGTTTTGCTACTTCAACAGGATCGCCTGCGTCTTTAATATCGACAAATTGCACGCCTTTGACCACGCGACCATTATCAACGTCCAAACAAGGGATGATACGCTTTGCTAACATGCCGCCTCACTTATTTATTAAATTAACGTAATAAAATTTACGCAATAGTTTATCCATGCATTCTAACAAAATTAAAAAGTCTATATCGTGATAATCTATCTTAATGTATTTATTTTAGAGTCTTGCCAATGAAGATTTTGATGGAGTGATGGTTACAACGCCAACTTGGCAAAAAGTCGACAATTTAGAGGATGGTTTTATGGCATTTAACGAGGCTTGTGTTGAGAAATTGGCGACAGTTTTATCTAAAACTTCAGCGGATATCGTCCTAACCACTACCCATCGTATTCATTATAATGAAATAGAGTGGCAGCAAATTCTGTATAACCGAGGAATAATGACAGGTAGAATCAGTAAAGTTAATACAGCAGGTAAGTTTACTGATTTATCTATTCGATGTATGGAAGTTTTAGAATGGGTAGGCGCTAATCCGAACGAAAACTATGTGATTATTGATGATGATAAATCACTCAGAGACTTGCCTATTGAGATAAAAGCTCGATGGGTTGAAACTGAGTTTCATCAGGGATTGACAACAAAAGGTAGTGAGCAAGCTCTGAATATTTTACTAAATAATGATTAGAAACATACTTTAAAGTTTTAACAGCTCAACTTGCTGGATGCCGTTCAATAGATTTTCGGTATAATGAAACATTAAAATGTCACTCTAATTTGAATAAACCTATTAAAGAGAAGCTTATGTCCGTCTATACCCAGTTAACCGATGATCAATTTGCTACCTTCTGCCAACGTTTTGGGGTGTCATTTAAGCGTGCCATTCCGATTACTCAAGGTATTAAAAACTCTAACTGGTTTATTCAGACGGCTGACGATGTGGATGGCGCACACTCTTATGTATTTACCTTGTTTGAAGAGCGTCCACCAGAAGATATCGAAAAAATGGCGGTTATCTTAAATCAATTAGACGGTAAATTACCGGTAGCAGCACCATTGTCATTGGTTGATAGCGCTGAGAAATGCTATGTCATACGCTACGATGATAAAGCGATTACCGTGGTGCCTTGTTTGGCAGGCGCGCATCCACAGCAGACGACGCAAGCCATGTGTTATGAAATTGGCGCATCGCTGGCAGTATTGCATGAAACGCTACAGCAGCTGCAACCCGCTGAGCAATACGGTGTGCCGCTGTATCCATGGAGCGATGTGCGCGACCGTGAAAGACAGTTTATGCCGGGTGATGAAGCGAAATTGATGAGCGATATCTGGCAATCTTATACGAACTTGCCCCTTGCGACTTTGCCAAAAGGCTTATGTCATTTAGACATGTTTGCTGATAATACCCTGTGGAATCTACAAAAAGGTGAAGAGCGCTTAACGGGTTTATTAGACTTTACCGAAGTCAGCGTCGAGCATTATGTGATGGATATTGCCATAACTATTAATGACTTTTGTACCACGTGGGGCGATGCTGAACAAGGCGAGTCAGTGAATTTTGACCGCAGTAAAATGACGGCTTTTTTACAAGGTTATGAGTCGAAACGACCACTTGGGGAAGATGAAAAACGCGCTTTACCAGTGATGCTAGCAAAAGCAGCGGTTATCTTTTGGCTACTACGTCTTAACGTCATTCATTACAACCGCACTGAAGGTCGTACTGGCGATAACATCATGGTCAAAAACCCCGACCTGATGAAGCGCTTAGCTGCTTATCATTGGTCACATGTTGAAAAAGCGCAAAATACGGTATTCGTTTTGGAACATGCACGTTATAAAGACGACGATAAAGATAACGATGTCGAAGATTTTAAACTAATCGGTGTCTTTAGCACTGAAGCCGAAGCCCAAGCCGCTATTGAGCAATTAAAATCACAACCTGGCTTTAAAGACTATCCAAACGGATTTCATATTGATGCTTATCCGTTGAACCAAATTAACTGGTCATCAGGATTTGGTTGCAACTAGAAATATAGTAATACGTCATATTTATACATATTCAAAAGGAATTTATCATGACCGATCAAGTTGATAACTGGCACAAACTGGCACGCTACGATACCAATATCCAAGGCGAGTTGCATGCTAATTTGCTGCGTAATAACGGTATTACGGTTTCACTGCAACCGCTGAGTGCGATGCCTGGTATGAATTCAGGGATTGTGCTATGGGTACAAGATACCGACTTGGCACATGCCAAACGTATTTTGGATAGTATCGATACGGATGGAGACACGCCTTATGAGATATTTGATGAATCAACAGAAACTGTCTCAAGCAGCGATTTAAATCCTGAACTAGACGACAATAACGGCGGTAATCAATAAATGTGTCAACTCTTAGGTATGAACTGTAATACCCCAACCGATATTGGTTTTAGCTTTGCAGGGTTTCGTCGTCGCGGCGGCATGACCGACAGTCACGAAGATGGTTTTGGTATCGCGTTTTTTGAGCGCAGCGACTGCTCGAATAATGACCATTCGGAAAACGTCTCAACTGGTCTACGTTTATTCCACGATAATAAACCAAGCCATTTATCGCCCGTTGCTGATTTGGTTAATAATTATCCGATTAAAGCGATGAATGTTATCGCCCATATCCGTAAAGCGACGCAAGGGCAGAATTGTTTGGCGAACACCCATCCTTTTGTCCGTGAAGTCTGGGGCGAGCAGTGGGTATTCGCCCATAATGGGCAGATGAATAGTGAATTTATTAAACGCTGCCAGCGTTTACAAGATAATGGCAATGCCTCACATTGTCAGCCTGTTGGTTCAACCGATTCTGAAATGGCGTTTTGTTATCTGGTTAATCGTCTAAAAAGTAGCTTTAAAACCCGCCCTGATGACCAAACGTTGTTTAACTTTTTGACTACCCAATGCCGTTACTTATCGGCTAACGGTTTGTTTAATTGCCTTATATCGAATGGCAGCTGGCAATTGGCGTATGCCGGCAGCTTATTGTTTTATCTCACGCGAAAAGCGCCGTTTGGCGAAGCAAAGTTGGCAGATGATGATTTGGCGATTAACTTTGGTGATGTAACCACTGATAAAGATAAAGTGACTATATTAGTGACTGTGCCACTCACTGAAAATGAAAAATGGCAACAATTAGCCGTCAATGAATGCTTAATATTTCAAGATGGTGACGTCATTTATAAAGACAGCCCAAGCCAGCGTAAGTTTTTGACAATTGAGGAAGGGATTGCGGTTGCACGTGCGGTTGGGGCGAGTGTTTAGGGTTAGCGAGTAGTTAATACTGATTAAATATAAACCCCACAACAGCGCTTAAACTTCTCACCTGACCCACAAATACACGGCTGTTTCTGTGTAATAGACATAGAAACAGTTGGATCTAAAAAGTACCAGCGTGCATTTGTATTAGTAGGTTTATCTACTATTTTGACGAAAGCAGATAATTCATGATGCGCCTTTTTCTTTTGTTCTTTGCCATCAAGCGTATTAAAGTAAGCCTTAAACTCAACTTGTGCATGCCTTTTACCAAGCTTTGGCGTGTGCGCGACAATTTCTAATCCTGCCCAATCTGTCTCTTTTGCCCAAGACTCAATCGCATTAATATCGAACAAGTCTTGCTGCGCAGGCAAGGTGGTTTTGACAATATATTCTGGCTTCACCAAGACAAAGGCGCTATAGCGCGTGCGCATCAGGCGTTCGGCACTTTCAGCTCGAGCGCCCTCACTGTTATCCGTACCGTCTTGATAAAAGTTATCATGATACGGCTGACAGCAATTGCTATAGGTTAATGCGTTGCTAACAGAGGTAAATAGCGGATGGACTTGGTAAGGGCAAGTTTTTATAGAAGGTTGCATAAAGTACTCTACTTATCGGTTAAAGCGTATTCTTTGAATTTTTAGAGATTTTACTTTGGCTGGTACAGCATTTTTTCTATCATCTCGGGCAATATACCCACTTTTAATTGTGCCCACGGCGTAGGGTCTCGCAGCTGGGCCCAAAACGTCTCAAAAGGTGGGGCAAAATAGATCAATAACGCAAGGATGGAATACAGCAGCAGATACCACCATTTATCTTTATGTTGATAAAACTTCATCGCCGTACCTGATGAGCGTTTCATTTTCATATTTGATAAATTAACACTATATAACTCGTCCAATGCCAAATGTACCATCGCGCCGCCGAATAAAAACAAGCCGTAAAACCAGCTAACCGTTAACGGTAAGTTTAAAATATCATAGCTTAAATAAGTGAGCCCCAGCCCCAATATTGCCATATAGGGTACGGAGTGAATAACGCCGCGATGTACGGTCATGTTGGTAAAAATAGAGAATACGACATAACGCATAAAGCCGTAACCTGCCAGCCATAAGGCTATTAGCGCCAACAAACTCAGCTCACTGCGCCAATGCATCACTAAGCCAAAAGCAAAAATAAACGAGGTGATATTAAACCCAAGTTTAATCGGCGTTGAGTTATCAGAATCTAAATCAGGCAGTAATCCACCGATGGTACCGAGTGCCACGCACATCAAAAACCCCGAATCATCAATCAATCCCGCTTTATAAACCGTTAGGCTCATCGTACCACTGACCATGAATGCGACATTTAAGTGGGTGTTAAAATTTGCCATAAAAACTCATCAATAAATAGCGCCCGAAAACATCATTTCGAGCGGCTTGCCTAGCCGTAAAAAAGCGCTCCATGATACCATAGAGACGCCACACGTCTAATAGAGATAGTCAATATGACCGCCACTGATTTACCCGTAAATACGCATTCTACGCCTCGTTTTGATAAGCCATTTGCCTGTGATAGTAAGCTTGATGACAGCTTTGCTGCTATTAAATGGCAAGCGCCGTGGTTAGGTCACTTAAACCAGTTAAGCGATATCAGTACAGCCATTACCCAGCTAAGTGGCGTAAATACTGAGCATACTCAAACCAATAAAATCGAAAATACGCCTGATATTATCGCCAAGGTCTTAAATACAGCGTTGCAGCAACAGGCTGACGTATTACAACAGAATCTGCCACAAACCAAACCGGCGTTGAATAATCAAGCCCAAACCTTGCGCTTTGTATCGCAAGATGCGTTGCCAGAAGGCGAGGTGTATGAGAGCTTTATCGGCGCGACGGGCAATATTCCGACGCGTGATAATTTACATGATTTATTTAACGGTAGTATTTGGCTAACTTTTCCAAAGACTAAAGCGCTGCTCAATTACTATCATATGCTCGAAATTGCAGAGCAAGGTATTGGTGCCAGTCGAGGTCGCGTTCGCGATACCATCACAGTATTTGACGAAAATGGTGCGATATTAGTGACCGCTGATACAGGTATCGGTGAAGCATTGATTGATTTTGATTGGCAGGAAAGCTTAGTGACGCCGCGTGAGCAGTGGGATAAACCAGTGCAACTGAATAGCGAATCTCAGGCTACGGTCTATATTTTCGGTCATGCTCTGCTAGAAAAGTTATTACAACCGCGCAAAGCATTATGCGCCCATAGTATCGTTATCTATGTGACCCAAGACTTTTTTGCCTTAACGCTAGCTGAGCGTATCTGTTATTTAGATCAGAAAGTGGCTGATTATATGGATGCCTTATTATCGCAACCGGACGTGACAGCGCGCAAACTTTCCCCATTACCTATTTTGGGTGTGCCACATTTTTGGGCAGAGAATGCTGATGCCAGCTTTTATGAAGATAGGCAGGTTTTTCGTCATGGTCGCCGTAAAAGATTGGAATAGTTATTTGTTATTAAAAGCCTAAAGTACTGTGACGGTTACGATTCTGCCACCATTCATTAAACAACTAGCGTTAACAAGTCTATGCTTATTTGTTATGGTTATAGAAAGTGATTGTTAATCATAACTATGTTATACGACTGATATATCAAGCTAGGTTACTTTCACTAACTCTATTCAATATTTCTATTTAAGTTTCGGGTCAAATCTCTAATCAATAATTTTTAAGAAAATATTGAATTCAAAACAATCAAAAAATGCTGCCATTTAGCCACCTGTTATAAAAACGGATTTTATCATTATTCATAACAAAGATGAGGAAGCTACCATGAGTGATATTTTTAACGTAAAAGACACCATTGCGGTCGCGGGTAAGGAACATACTTATTACAGCCTGCCAAAGTTGACCGAAACTTTTGAGCATATTAGCAAACTACCATTTTGTATGAAAATCGTCTTAGAAAACCTCTTACGTAATGAAGATGATGGTCAGTCGGTCGGCAAAAACCATATCGAAGCCGTTGCCAATTGGGATGCAGGTGCGGAAGCATCAAAAGAGATTGCTTTTATGCCAGCTCGTGTTGTCCTGCAAGATTTCACTGGTGTACCGTCAGTAGTCGACTTGGCAGCAATGCGTGATGCGGTGGTTGAGCTAGGCGGTAGAGCTGAGCAAATTAACCCGTTTATCCCAAGTGAATTGGTGGTTGATCATTCTGTACAGGTTGACGCCTACGGGCGCGAAGACGCGATTGATTTGAACGAGAAAATTGAGTTTAAGCGTAATAATGAGCGTTATGAGTTTCTGCATTGGGGCAAGAATGCCTTTAAAAACTTCGTTGTGGTACCACCAGCTACCGGTATCGTGCATCAAGTCAACCTAGAATATTTGGCGCGTGTCGTGATGGCTGCTGAAGTTGATGGCGAGTTGACTGCTTATCCTGATACAGTATTTGGTACTGACAGTCACACGACCATGATTAATGGTATTGGGGTGCTTGGTTGGGGTGTAGGCGGTATTGAAGCGGAAGCGGCGATGCTCGGTCAACCATCATCAATGCTTATTCCACAAGTGGTTGGTTTTGAGCTAAAAGGTAAACTTACCGAAGGCGTCACTGCTACCGACTTAGTATTACGCGTTGTTGAGATGCTACGTGCCCATGGTGTGGTTGGTAAATTCGTCGAATTCTATGGCGAAGGCTTGCACAGCATGCCGCTAGCTGACCGTGCGACAATTGCTAATATGGCACCAGAATATGGTGCAACCTGCGGTATTTTCCCGATTGACCGAATGGCAATTGATTATCTGCGTTTATCAGGTCGTGAAGAAAACCAAATTGAGCTGGTCGAAAAATACGCTAAGGCACAAGGCTTATGGCATGATGCGGATACACCAGCAGCGACTTATTCAAGTAAATTAGAGCTAGATTTATCGTCTGTTCAGCCAGCACTTGCCGGTCCTAACTTACCGCAGCAGCGTATCAATTTATCTGATATGCACGAAAAATTTGGCGAAACTTTAAAGGTGATGACCAAAGACCGTAAAAAGGAAATCGAAGCTAAGGTTCGCTTCGATGAAGAAGGTGGCAAACAAGACCAAGCAAAAGCTTTGGCAGCAAAGCCTAAGCCTTTTTGTGCGGAAGGAAGTTCTTACTGTACGGTCAAAATTGAAGATGAAGAGTATCGATTGCGTGATGGCTCTGTCGTTATTGCTGCCATCACTTCTTGTACCAATACCTCAAACCCAGCAGTTATGATTGGTGCAGGTTTGGTTGCCAAAAAAGCAGCGGCAAAAGGTCTAACCGCTAAACCATGGGTCAAGACCTCTCTTGCTCCAGGTTCAAAGGTAGTGACTGATTATCTTGAAAAATCCAAGTTGATGGATGAGCTAGAGAAAATCGGTTTCTATCTAGTCGGTTATGGCTGTACCACCTGTATCGGTAACTCAGGTCCGCTATTAGGGGCAATTGAAGGCGCTATCGAAGAAGGCGATTTGGTTGCCGCTGCGGTATTGTCAGGGAATCGTAACTTTGAAGGTCGTATTCACTCGCATGTGAAGGCTAGCTATTTAGCGTCGCCACCTTTGGTTGTCGCTTACGCGCTGGCAGGGACAGTTGATATTGATTTGACCACGCATCCCCTAGGGCAAGACCAAGAAGGCAATGATGTTTATCTTAAAGATATCTGGCCAACGTCGAGCGAGATTAACGAGCTGATTGCCAACAATATCGATGCGGATATGTTCCGCAAAAACTATGGTGAAGTGTTTGACGGTAGTGCCGCATGGAACGCTATTAGCTCAGCCGATAGCCAGCTGTATCCATGGAGCGAAGCATCTACTTATATCAAAAATCCACCGTTCTTTGATGGCATGACCATGGAGCCAGAAGGTATCCCTGATATCGAAGGCGCGCGTATTTTAGGTTTATTTGGTGATTCAATTACCACTGATCATATCTCACCAGCGGGTAACATCGATCCAGACTCACCAGCAGGTAAATATTTACAAGAGCGCGGTGTGATGCAAGCCGACTTTAATAGCTATGGCTCACGCCGTGGTAATGACGCGGTAATGACGCGTGGTACTTTTGCCAACATCCGTATCAAAAATACTATGATGGCTGGCAAAGAGGGCGGCTACACTTATTACTTCAACGGTGATAAAGCCACATTACAAGACGGCGAAGAAATGGCTATCTATGATGCAGCAATGAAGTATAAAGAAGATAAGCGTCCGCTCGTAGTCCTTGGCGGAGCGGAATATGGCTCTGGCTCTAGCCGTGACTGGGCAGCGAAGGGTACGATTTTACTTGGTGTAAAAGCGGTATTGACCAGCTCGTTTGAACGTATTCACCGCTCCAACCTAGTCGGTATGGGCGTGTTGCCACTGACCTTTAAAGATGGCGAGAATGCAGCAACATACAAACTAGATGGCTCCGAAGTACTTAGTATTACGGGTTTAGATAACGGTGAAAGCAAGACCGCAAAGGTCACTGCGACACGTGCTGATGGCTCGTCTGAGAGCTTTGATGTCAACGTCATGCTACAGACGCCAAAAGAGCGTGAATACGTGCGTCATGGCGGCGTATTGCACTATGTATTACGTCAATTAGCCACTGAAAATAAAAACGCTGCATAATAATTGGTTAAACTTAGTATGACAAAAAGCCCAATCGCGAAGACTGGGCTTTTTATTGGGTGAGAATACAAATATTCGAGAATGTATTGCATTAAATCATCTGAAGTTCTCATTCCAGCTCTCCTTAAATATTTTATTTAAGAATTTTTCTTTATCGATGCCACCGTCATTGTTCAAGCAAGTCTTATCGACAAAAAGATAACTCGTCCAGCTGATATCAGGAGACAGTTCATTGATTTCATTTACAATATCAACTTCACCAATTTCAGAAAAATCTCTAATAACAAGTTTCTGTGCCAGCTCTAAAATACGACGCTTTGTTTTATACTCATTAGAATTTGGATACTCAGCAATTTTGTCAAAAAAACCCTCGTAATTGATACTTAAGTCTTCATTTATGTATTCCTCACTCCAGAAGATATAATCACTCCAAAATGGGTCGGGAGACAATCCATTTAATTCAAGATTTATCTCCATTTGTCTTGATTCTGAGGGTGTGGCGTTAAGTAACTCTTCAAGTAACAAAGTGATTTTTTTCTTAGTGTCATCGTTCATTATTATTTCCTCTACTATTTATTACAATCTTATTAACCTTTCTCAGTCAACAACTTGATCCCCATGCCAATAAATATCACCCCACTTATTCTATTTAGAATCACTTCAATCGTGGGATTCTTACGCAGGTTTTCACTGAATTTTGACGCCAATAATGCCAAACACGCAAACCATATAAAACCAGTTGTGGCAAAGGTTAAGCCTAATAGCAAAAAGGACAACATGCTATTGGTATAACTGGAGTCAATAAATTGAGGAAAGAATGCCAAGAAAAATAAAGCAACTTTTGGATTAAAAGTATTGATTAATACGCCCTGCTTGTATATCTGCCAACCTTCTAAAGAGTTGTTGGTCACAAGCGGTGCATTGTCCGCCAAGCCATTTGCTATTAAAGGTGCTTTTTTAGTTATTAGCATTTTGAAGCCCAAATAGCATAAGTAGCTGGCGCCAATGTATTTGACGAGCGTAAATGCCATTGGTGATTTTGCCAGTAAGACCGATAATCCGAGCGAAGCTAACAAGGTATGTACTAGGATTCCTGAGGTAATACCCAACACCGAATAAAATCCTGCTTTTTGTCCTTGTGACATGCTACGAGTAATGATGTACATGCTATCTGTGCCAGGGGTTACGTTTAATAAAATACCCGCAAAAATAAATCCTATATAATTTTCAATACCGAACATAGCTAGAACCTCCTTGTGATAGCGTTAACAACCTCGCGTATTATAGATTACTTATACCTTGCAATAAAAATTATTATAAATCGATAAGCACATCACTAAATTTTTATAAAAGCATTAGGATGAAAGTAGAAGAAATGAATAATCGCGTCACTCCTCTCACCAATAATGATATTAGAAAGCATCAGGCGGTCTTTCCCTTTACTCTTTATAAGAAGTTGGTCGAACTAAAATACCTTGTAAAAAATAGAGTGGAGGTCATAGGGTTTTTGCTACTATAGCAAGAACGTATAGAACATTTATCGACAAGAGGAAGTTGAGATGAAACAGTTAGTTGGTATATTTGCCTTATCTATTTTTACTATCACTGCGGGAATGGGCGTAGCGCATGCCGAGCAAGTTTGTAAAGTTACTGATCCTACTGGTACTCCGTTAAATATTCGCGATAAACCCAATGGTAAGATTGTCAATAAACTACGCAATGACCGTGAAGTCGATATCACAGAAACCACTTACGATAGTAAAGACCGTCCGTGGGTGTATTTAGAAGGGTACTATCAAGGAGAATACAGGCAATGGGGCTGGGCGATTAGAGAGTTTGTCTCTTGTTATGAGCGTTAGCATAAAAGTTCACTGTTGCTCTGAGCTTTTAATAAAGAGGGTTCATCTCACATCAAAATAATGATGAATAATAATTTGAAGAAACGACAGACGTAAAAAAGCCCAGTCACCGTATGATGACTGGGCTTTTTTATTGTTCGCTTATTAGTCTAACCCAATGCTTAAAGATGCTAAGCAAAAGTGCTAATAAGTGACGCCGAATAGTGGCGTCCCCAGGGGGATTCGAACCCCCGTTACCGCCGTGAAAGGGCGGTGTCCTAGGCCTCTAGACGATGGGGACGCAGAGAGTGTTATAACTAAATAGTTACAACGGTACTTCACAATATCAGAGAGCTTATCTAACTAATAGAGCAAGCTGTGCCTAGGTGCTGATATCGTCCTACTAGCGAGTATTTATGGTTACGTTTCAGTAGTACTGAGCGTTGCAATAAATAGTATGGTGGAGCTAAACGGAGTCGAACCGTTGACCCCTTGCATGCCATGCAAGTGCTCTACCAACTGAGCTATAGCCCCTCGCTAAGAGTGTGCGTATTTTATGTAAGTGCAGCAGTCTTGTCAACCACTATTTTTAAAATAATGGATAAATATGCAAAAAAGTGTGATTAAAGTTGTTTTAGCTACTTAACAAGCCCAAATCAGCGTGGGTTTTGCTGACTGGCTATCTCTTTAATGGCTTTATCGGTAAAAAATTCTTCTTCTGTACCATCTAAAAAAATAACGGCAGCACATTCTGTGGGGATATATTGCCCACCTTTTTGTTGTACTGTACTGATACCTTTAAAACCAACGATATCAGAATTGCTTAATGTATCTAAATTATAATTGGTATAACTACAGTAGGTGGTGTATATCCACTTTAGGTCTTCGAAATCTTGACCGGTAGTTAAATTTAGCTTGTCATTGTATAGCTCTTTTACGATGGCATCATAGTATCTTTGCGCTTCTTTTAGCGTGTTAAAAACATAATCTTTGCTTTCTATCGTGACGGTCTTGGCGCTCATTTTTATTTCCAATTGAGAGTTTAAATAAATAATATTCGTATGCCAGTGCTGAGATTAACGTAGAGAGGGGTCAGTAATAGCCTGACCCCTCTTTTTTATTCACTAATAATATTATGAATCAATAGTGTTATTAACAAACAACTAAAAAACTATTCAGCAGCCAAAAAATCAGGCAACTCAGCTGCTTGTTTCTCAAGCTTTTTAAGCTTCTTTTTACCCAAACCACCTAGTACATCAATGGCATGACGCAAACGTATCAGCGTCATATCGGCACCGATAATTGCCATAGAGTTCATGACTGGCGTTGAAGAAGTACTACCAGCAATAGCGACAAAGAAAGGCGCCATGAAATCGCGCATTTTAATGTCAAGATGTGCAGCAAGACCTTTTAACGTGGCGTAGATGTTTTCTTCTGACCACGTTGGTAGTGTTTCAAGTTGCCAAAGCGCCAGTTGTAGCATCTCTATGATTTGCTCAGCCGTCAGTGATTTATGGGTAAAGCTCTCGGCAGTAATACTCGGCAGATTTTGGAAATAAAACCCACTCCAATTAACCGCATCAGACAATAATTCAATACGAGGCTGAATCGCTGCGGCGATAGCGGTTAATTTATCACTGTTACTTGCCCAGTCGAGGATTTTATTTTTGAGCTCTTCAGGCGTTAGAGCACGTAGCCATTCGGCGTTCAGCCAATTAAGCTTTTCGATATCGAAAATAGGACCGCCAAGTGACACACGCTGAATATCAAAACTAGCAATCATCTCATCCAAGGTAAATTTCTCAGCTTCGTCAGGCATTGAGTAACCCATGCGACCGAGATAGTTTAGCAATGCTTCAGGTAGTACGCCAGCATCACGATAATAGGTAATGGAGGTTGGGTTCTTACGTTTAGAGAGTTTTGATTTATCTGGGTTACGCAGTAATGGCATATGGCATAGTACTGGCATCTCCCAACCAAAATACTCATAAAGCAGCTGATGTTTCGGCGCAGAATTCAGCCACTCTTCACCGCGCAATACGTGGCTAATATCCATCAAATGGTCATCAACGACGTTGGCCAAATGATAAGTTGGCATACCGTCGGTTTTTAGTAGCACTTGCATATCCACTTGCGTCCAAGGAATCTCAACCGTTCCACGTAGCATATCTTGTACCTGACAAACGCCTTCGGTTGGCACGCGCATACGAATAACATGTGGTTTTCCCTCAGCGACCAATTGCTCAGTTTTCTCAGCATCTAAATGGGAACAGCGACCGTCATAACGTGGCGTTTCGCCATTGGCCATTTGCTCAGCGCGCATCGTATCCAATTCTTCGCTGCTACAAAAACAACGAAAGGCATGATTGCTATCTATGAGCTGCTCGGCGTGTTTCTTATAAATATCACTACGCTCGCTCTGGCGGTAAGGCGCGTGCGGTCCACCGATATCTGGACCTTCTGCCCAATCAAGACCTACCCAACGTAGTGCATCTAAAATCATTTTTTCAGATTGCTCGGTTGAGCGCGTTTGATCGGTATCTTCAATACGTAAAATAAATTCGCCACCATGAGCTTTTGCAAAAGCTAAGTTAAATAGCGCGATATAAGCAGTGCCAACGTGCGGAAAACCGGTCGGTGAGGGCGCGATACGGGTACGGACAGGACGACTGCTGGTGGCAGCATTTTGGTTATGACTGGAGGTTTGCATCATAGAAATCTCGGAATGTGATTGTCAGGGTAAATGACCATTAAAATACGACTGAAACAATAGCGGTCAAAGTAGAAAAATAGCGTAAAATATAGCGCTAGTATAACAGAGCGCGGGAATATTTTTAACGAAATGCCCTTCTAGCGCTTGACTACCCGTGTATCCTTGCGATAATAATGTCACGTAAGCCATAACTTGTTTATTTTCATCTGATTTTTTACTATTACCGGTCAAAATGACCGTCATTTACTGAGTTGTTTGTGTCCATATCGCATAGTAAGCCAAAAAATACGCCAAATTCTAAAGAAAATCCTTCTTCAGCTATTAATAATTCTGAGTCAGCGATTGATTCGTCTGCTGTCGAAAACGATTCTGCTAATCAGCTTGCTCAAGAAAATCTAACGGAACAAGCTACTTCTGATGAATTAAGCTTTGTCCATGATGCAGTGCTGTTAGAAGAAACGGTTGCTGCCGTATTGGGTGTCAAATCATTGCCGAAGCAAAAAGGCGATGCTGAACAAAGCAGTGAAAGCCAAAACAGCTTAAAAATGAGTGGCATTTACGTCGATGCAACCTTTGGACGTGGCGGTCATAGCCGCTTGCTACTTAGTCAACTAGCCGATGATGCGACTTTAATTGTCTTTGATAAAGATCCAACCGCCATTAGTGTGGCGCAAGCGTTGGCAACTACTGATAGCCGTGTAAAAGTAGTGCATGACAGTTTTGCGACATTGACTACTAGTTTGGCGGCAATGGGTATCACTCAAGTTGATGGTTTGATGGCAGATTTAGGTATTTCATCGCCGCAAATTGACGATGGCAGCCGTGGTTTTAGCTTTATGCGTGACGGCGCGGTCGATATGCGCATGGATACCAGTCGCGGACAGTCGGTTGCCGAGTGGTTAGAAACGGTCGATGATGAAACCTTAGCCAATGTGCTTTATGATTTTGGTGAGGAGCGCCATAGCCGCCGTATTGCGCGTGCTATTAAGCAGATGGACAGTTACGACTCTACTTTGGCATTGGCGGAAGTAATTAAAGTCGCGCATCCAAAATGGCAAAAAGGCAAACATCCAGCAACGCAGAGTTTCCAAGCGATGCGAATTTTTATCAATAATGAGCTTGGTGACGTTGATGAATTTTTAGCACAAAGCATTCCGGTTTTAAAAACAGGTGGACAGCTGGCAGTGATTAGTTTTCACTCCTTAGAGGATCGCCGTATCAAGCAGTTTTTACAGCGTCATAGTAAAGGGCAATATCCAGAAGATGAGAATTTGCCGATGCCACCCAACCGCCCACGTTACTTTAGTAAGCCTCAACGTATAGGTCCAAGTAAAGCAGAAATAAGTCAAAATCCACGCTCGCGAAGTGCATGGTTAAGACTAGCGACTCGTACCGATACTGATTATGGCGTAGATATTGAAGCATAAAAACGCTTATCAAATTATGTGGTTAAAATATGACTGAATGTTTTAAAGATTACGCGGCTGTTAAAAAGCTGTAAACATTGTCTGCTAGGCTCAACAGTTGATTTTGTTTCGACTTGTTAGGTTTTTAGGTTTTGACTCGGTTTTTAACGTCGTTGCTTTGCCCGACTTTTTTTTGATATGTTTTCTATTGTCCTGGTTTTAATTTTGTTGATAGTGCGGATGCAGTGGCTGAATCTATCTAACGGATAGCAGCGCTCGTTAGCAGTTATTTTTTATATATTGTAGTTCACTTTTTTGAGATGGTCATGGCAATATCTGACAAACCTGCAAGCCGCCGCCCCGCAACCCAACCCAATGCCGATGTTGGCGAGCTATTTGTGCGTAAATTTAAAATAGCAAATGTTTATGTGGCTATATTAGTGCTGTTAGCGGCTGCTATTGTATGGAGTGGCATCAAAACGGCTGAAGGGGTTCAGCAATATCATCAGGATTATAAGACCTTGCAAGACATGAAAAAACAAGAGCGCAAGTTACAAGTTGAGCATCAGCGTTTGTTGATCGAGCAGCAAACCTTTAGCGCAACGCCGCAGATTGCCAGTCGTGCGGTTGCCGAGCTGGGTATGTTTTCACCGACCCTCAAAGACAAACTGATTATTCAGCCGGGTGCCGCAACAGCCGTTGCGCTGATTGATCCTGATGCCAGTACTTCAAAAACCGCAGCTACGAATGATTCCGATGTTTTCGAAACTGATGTTGCGAGTGATACACCCGTCAAGGCTACTACTACCGATTCTGACTTAGTGGAGGCAGGGCAATGAGCGATAAAAAAACCAACGCCAAACCTGCCAGTAAAAAAACCGCCAGTGTTAAAGTAACTAGTGGTAAGGTGACTAAGCCCCTACGCCGTGCCAGTGCCGCAAAGTCAGGACAAACGAGCCAAAAGCCAGATGATAAGTCAGCTGGCAATCGCAAAGCTAAGTTATTTGGTCGCCTAAACAAAGATGAAGAGCAGGGCGCCTATACCAGTGTCAAAAACCTAAAAAGCAAAAGATCATTTTTGGGCAAAGCGTCTGGCGCTTCCTCTCGCGGCGGTGTTGAACAAGATAAATATCGTTTTCGTCAAATTTGGGCAGTAGCGTTGCTGATTTTAGTGGCGTTAATTGGTCGTGCTTATTATTTGCAAATTGCTAATGCTCAATTTTATCAAGACAAAGGCAATGAGCTTATCACCAGCGTACGTACGCAAAAATCTTATCGCGGTATGATTACTGATCGCAATAACTTGCCGTTAGCCGTCAGTGCGCCACTAGCGACAGTCTCTTTTAGTCCGCACGATTATGCCCGTGAATATTACGAGCTAAAACGCATCATCTTGACCAATCCTGAAAGTCCACAGCTTATCGCCCGTATGCAAAAGCGCTTGGATAATATGGATTTGATCACACTTGCCGCTGCTGCCAATATCTCGGTAGATGAGCTCAAAAAAGTGACAGCTATTGACCCTAATTTAGATGTAACGGATGAGGAAGCTGTTAAAGCAGCACTGCCATCGGGTGCAGGCTCGCACTATCTGCCACTTTTGAACAAAGTGACGCCAGAGATTGCCCAAAGTGTCAGCTCGCTTGATTTCCCTGGTGTACATGAGAAAAACTTCTTCCAGCGTTTTTACCCACAGCCGCAGCCTAATTCGCAGCTACTGGGCTTTATGGGACAAAATGCCAATGACCCTGAAGGTGGTTACGAGGGGCGTGCAGGTATCGAACGCCAATATGAAACTGAGCTGGCAGGCGAGGATGGCAAGGTTTTAGTACTCAAAGATGCCAAACAAAATAGCTTAAAAGAGATTAAGCAGGTTAAACCAGAAGTACCAGGCAAAGATGTGGCTTTAACGATTGACTCACGCCTGCAATATTTGCTTTATAAAGAGCTGGAAAAAGCAGGGCGCTTGCAAAAAGCACGTTGGTCAACCGGTATGGTAGTTGATGTGCAAACTGGTGAGGTACTGGCGCTATCGACATGGCCATCATTTAACTCCAATAACCTGAATGAGATGACCGGTGAAAATCAGCGTAACCGTGCGCTGCTTGATGTCTTTGAGCCTGGTTCGGTAATGAAACCCTTTACCGTTGCTGCGGCTTTAGATTCAGGAAAGTATACGGCCACTTCTTTGATTGATACCAACCCTGGCTCCATCCGTGTTCGTGGTTACACCATTCGTGACCATAATAATTTGGGGCGGATTACATTAGCAACGCTACTACAGAAATCGAGTAACGTCGCCTCGACTAAGATTGCTTTGTCGCTACCGGCTGATGGCATTACCAGTATGCAAAAGCAGTTTGGATTTGGCTCAAAAACACCGCTGCAATTTCCGGGTGAAGGTAGTGGGCTTGTAGTCACACCGAAAGAAATAGAAACCTCGCGACGGGCAACGGTCAGTTATGGCTATGGTATCCAAGTAACGCTGGCACAGATCGCGCAAGCTTACTCAGCGCTGGCGGCAGGTGGCGTGATGCATCCGCTCACCTTGACTAAAGATGGCAAAGCGCCGCCAAGTAAACGTATTATGGCGCAAGACCAAGCAATGGCCATCGTACAGATGATGGAAAGTGTCACTGAGGACGGTGGTACTGCTAAAGGAGCTGCTATCGATGGCTACCGTGTTGCCGGTAAAACAGGAACCTCGCGCCGTATCAATCCCAAAGGCGGTTATTATACGGATCAGTATCGTAACGTCTTTGCTGGTATGGCACCAGCGTCCAATCCACGTCTGGTCGGTGTCATGTTAATCGAAGACCCACGTGGTCAGATTTATGCTGGTTTGACCGTCGCACCTGTCTTTCATAATGTGATGAAAGAGGCACTGCGTTTGTATAATGTGCCGTTAGATAAGCCGTTAAAAACGGTCGCTCAGTAGTTGTTCATTTTATAATGTTAAGCTTTCAATTATTTTATGTGTTTTAACCTTTTAGGATGTACTCATGACCTTGTCACCTTCATTGCCAAGCCTTACGGCTGTCACCTTGCAGCAATTGTTTGATGCTAAAGATAGTAACAGCCATAAACTACAGCAGGCATTGGCGGCGATGATTGCATCCGCTGAGCAAGGCTCATCTGCTCAGTCCGCTTCAAATTTAATAGGTTCAATTACTGACACTCCATTCAATCAGTTTTTTTTAGACAGCCGTCAGCTCGTATCAAAAGATGTGTTTATCTTATTAAAAAGTCATATACCCAACTGCCAAAAAAGTCGTGCCTACCTTTTTCAAGCCGCTAACAATGCGGCTTTTATCCTATCAGAAATCGACCCTTTAGCTTTGCTTGCTACCGCTAATGTCCCGCCTCATGCTAATCTTAAATTGACTACTGATAATGCAAAATCCATAGCACAGCAGCAACTCACAGCGCTACCTTGCCCAGTTTTATATGTACCTAATATTCGTGATTTTTTGGGCGATTTGATTCAAGCGCGTTTGCAGTATCAACAGCCTGTGACATTGCCAGCTGTCGTGGCAGTGACGGGCACCAATGGCAAAACGACTATCAGTCAATTGGTTGCGCAACTTACCCAGCTCACCGGCATGAGCAGCGGGATTATGGGTACGGCGGGTAATGGCAGGCTAGGTGCTTTGGTACAAGCCAGCCATACCACGGGTGACGCATTAGCTGTGCAACAGTTCTTGTATCAGATGGGTGTTGAGAATACTGAACTACTAGCATTGGAAGCCAGCTCACACGGTTTGGATCAGCAGCGTCTGCAAGGTATGCCGGTATCGGTGGCAATTTTTACCAATTTGAGCCGTGATCATTTGGATTATCATGCCGATATGACAGAGTACGCGGCAGCCAAAGCCAAGCTCTTTGATAAAGCACATTTTCCAGATTTGACCCACGCTATTATCAATATTGATGACGATTATGCGCAGATAATGCTGGATACAGCGCAGGCCAGTAATTTGACAGTTTGGACATATAGCTTAGATTCATCAAAAACAGCCACCTTTGTCGCAGCTGATATTAAACCAAGCTTACAAGGTGTTGAGATTAGTCTACGTACTGATTTTGGCGATGAAAAAATTAATAGTTTAAATGTTGTTAGCCCTTTACTGGGTCGCTTTAACGTGGCGAATTTACTTGCCGCGATTGCCGCAGCGGTAGCCTTAGGGATTAGTTTGGAGCGCATTGCAACCGTTATGCCGCAACTACAAGGCGCGGTTGGGCGTATGCAGCGTGTACCATCTAAAGACGGCTGCTTTATTGTTGATTATGCTCATACGCCAGATGCATTAAGCCAAGTACTTGCTAGTCTCAAGACTCATTGTAAAGGTCAGTTATGGGCGGTGTTCGGCTGTGGTGGTGACCGTGATGCTGGCAAGCGTCCATTGATGGCGCAAGCGGGACTGATAGGCGCGGATAAAGTTGTTTTGACGGCGGACAATCCACGTACCGAAGACCCAAATATGATTTTGCAAGATATGCAGGCAGGAATGAGTGCTGAGCAATATCAGCGCACCCATATTGAGCCTGCACGCCAAAAAGCCATTGAATATGCCGTTAGCCAAGCAGCGATAGAGGACATCGTCGTTATCGCGGGTAAGGGTCACGAAACTTATCAAGAGATTAATAACGTCCGTTATGATTTTGATGACAGTGTTATTTTGCATAACGCTTTGGCTCAAGCTGGACGCGTGTAAAACATAACAGTATTAAACCGATTCTTTATATTTTCACATATTCATATTTAACGATAAAAATAACTAATTTTATATTAAGTAGTCATCATATAAGGTAATTACTATGACAGCCGACAACGAGAATAGCATTCAGTCGCAAGGGCTGTATGTTTGGCAAGCAGACAATCTGCTGGCAGCAACTGCGTCAGTGGATGGACATTGGCAGCTAAATGACGGGCAAGCAGCCTCAGAAAGCAATGTAACGAGCACTCGTATTGCCACCGATACCCGCACGATAAAAGCGGGCGATATATTTTTGGCGTTAACGGGCGATAATTTCAATGGTCACGATTATATCGAGCTAGCTGCCTCACAAGGAGCGGTTGCTGCTATTGTCTCAAAGCCTGTTGCTACTACACATTCAATTGCACAGCTGGTTGTCAGTGATACCCGTTTAGCCTTAGGGCAATTGGCGTCTTATCGCCGTCAGCAGCATCAAAACTTGACCGTGATAGCCATCACTGGCTCCAGCGGTAAGACTACTTGTAAAGAGATGCTCGGTAGTATCTTTGGTAGATTAGCACCGACATTGATTACCCGTGGCAATCTCAATAATGACTTGGGTGTACCGATGATGCTTCTTGAGCTATCGGATCACCATCGCTATGCTATTTTAGAGTTGGGAGCCAATCACATCGGTGAAATTGCCTACACCACAGAGATTGTTCGTCCCGATGTGGCTTGTATTCTGAACATCGGTACTGCCCATCTGGGTGAGTTTGGTAGCCGTGAAGGGATTTGCCAAACCAAAGCAGAGATTTATCATACCTTGAGTGACATGCAATACGCGATTGTCCCAGATAAGGACGATTTTACAAACCAGCTCCGCCGTATTGCTGAAAAGCATACCTCACATGTCATCGGTTTTGGTAACACCGATGTCAGTGCAAGTCACTTAGATGTCGAGCCTGAGCGCAGTGAGTTTAAGCTGCATATTGGCAATCAAGTCCATGATATTAACCTGCCACTAGCAGGGGAGCATAACGTCAATAATGCCTTGGCGGCGGCGGCTTGTGCTCATGCCTTGAATATCGACGTCGATGATATTGTAATTGGACTTGAGAATGCGCGTCCTGCCAAAGGACGGCTGAACAGTCAGTTGCTTGGTATGCATCGCTTGATTGATGACACTTATAATGCCAACCCACATTCGGTGCGTGCTGCTGCAAAAGTACTAGCAGCGCAAACTGGCACGCAAGTAATGGTGCTTGGTGATATTGCTGAACTCGGTGAGGCGGCAATTAGTGAGCATCAAAGCTTGGGTCGTACCATTGCAACCGCAGGTATCGATGTTCTGCTTTGTGTCGGTGAATATGCGCCTTATACGGTGGCAGGTGCGCAAGAAATTGCGGACATCAGCGCTCATGCTTTCGCTGATAAAGATAGTTTATTACAGTATTTACAGTCTTACTTGCAAGCGCAACAGGCTCAGCCCTGTACGGTGTTGTTTAAAGGCTCGCGTTCCATGCAGATGGAAACACTTATTAATGCGCTAGTCGAGGAGTAGGCGGTGTTAGTTTGGTTATTTAGTTGGCTAGGTCAGTATTATACCCCGTTTTATGCGGTTTCATCATTGACGCTACGTGCGTTGCTAGCAGTTATTACCGCCCTTGCTTTTAGCATGATTTTTGGTGGGCGGGTCATTCGGCGCTTGCGTGCTCTTAAATATGGTCAAGCAATTCGCAATGACGGTCCGCAATCGCATTTAGCAAAAACGGGTACCCCGACCATGGGTGGGGTACTTATTTTGAGCGCGATTGGTGTCTCGACTTTATTGTGGGCACGTTTAAACAATCCTTATATTTGGATTTTACTTATCGTCATGGTCATTTTTGGTGCGGTAGGTTGGGCGGATGATTGGCTCAAAATTAAATATAAAAACCCCACAGGCTTAATTGCCCGCAAAAAATATTTTTGGCTGTCGATGGGCGCATTATTCGTCGGTATCTCTTTATATTATATCGCGACATTACAGCCAGATATTACTACGACTCGCGAAATGCAGGATTTACTAATACCCATCTTTAAAGATTGGATGATTCCATTTTCAGCGGTACCGTTTGGTATTGGCTTTATTATCTTTACCTATTTTGTGATTAATGGTGCCTCCAACGCTGTCAACTTGACCGATGGCTTAGATGGCTTAGCGATTTTGCCGGTAGTTTTAGTTGCGGCAGGCCTAGGCGCTATGGCATATGTTTCTGGTGACGTACGCTTTGCTGATTACTTGCACGTACCTTATATCGCCTATAACTCTGAAGTGATTATCGTCTGTGGCGCCATGATTGGCGCAGGGCTAGGGTTCTTATGGTTCAATGCCCATCCAGCGCAAGTATTTATGGGTGATGTTGGTGCGTTATCACTGGGCGCAATGCTTGGTACGATTGCAGTCATGACCCGTCAAGAAATAGCTTTTGCGATTATGGGCGGGCTGTTCGTTGCCGAAGCGCTGTCGGTGATAGTACAAGTCGGTTCGTATAAGCTACGCAAAAAACGTGTCTTTCGTATGGCACCGCTGCATCACCATTTTGAAGAAATCGGTTGGAAAGAAACCCAAGTGGTGGCAAGGTTTTGGATTATCGCCATTATCTTGGTAATCCTTGGCTTGATGACGTTAAAGCTGCGTTAAGCTGCCAACAAGATAAAATAAGCAATAAAAAAGCCATCTCAAATCTATTGAGATGGCTTTTTTATTGCTTATTCTCTATCAATTTTTCTCATACCTTTTATTACTTACCATGGCTGAATTTTGTTAAAATAGAAGCCATATTGCTATGATTTGAGATGCTTGTGTCGCTATTTATTTGTCCCCTTTGTCAATCACCACTACAGCCAGCAGCTGATACTTGGCGCTGTGATGGTAGCTTAAACCCTAAGAAAACCGCGCATCCGTTTGATGTCGCGCGTCAGGGTTATGTTAATTTGCTACCTGTGCAACAAAAGAAGTCTAAAGCACCGGGTGATAGCCAAGCATCGATTGAGGCAAGAAAACGTTTTTTAAATGCAGGGCATTATCAACCATTACAGGCATTGATTTGCCAAAAAATGGCGGAATTGCTAGTAAAAGACGAGTTAATATCTAAGCAAAAAAGCAAGCCAGTCAATTGGCTAGATATCGGTTGCGGCGAAGGTTATTACACCCAAGCTATGGCTCAGACGGGTATGGATACAATCATTGCAGCAGATATCAGTAAACCTGCTGTGGTAGAGCTTGCTAAAGCGAATAAGGCTACACATAGTCTGTGGTATCAGAAAGAAGTAACTGTTGATGCTAAGTTAGCTGAAGGCTCTAAAACAGCCGTCATTTATCCCTTAGTAACTAGCGCCGCGCATTTGCCATTACGCAAGCATAGTATCAATGGGATTAGTAGTATTTTTAGTCCTATTTTGCCAACAGCATTTAATGATGTATTAACTAGTAAAGGTTATTTAATCATTGCTAAGCCAGATGCGGGGCACTTATCAGCGGTGCGTGAGGCTTTATTTGATGACGTTCGTGAGCATGATTCTGATAAATTTTTGCAAGATTTAGCCCCTTATTTTACGCTGCTGAATACCTATAACGTCAGTACTGAATTGACGTTATCAGCAGATGATTTAGCTGACTTACTGACCATGACGCCTTATGCATATCGTGCACGTAGTGAGAAAAAACAGGCGCTACTGGCTTCAGTTGTAACCGAAAAATTTGCAACTGAAGCTAAGTTTATTGTCTATGTTATGCAAAAAACAGTGATTGTATAAGATCGCTTATCGCTATGTTACCTTATAAAACGGGACCCATGGTAGCAATGATATTATTCCAAATTCTATAAGACAGTGGCCAGTTTTTCACCTCTTCACGTGTCACTTCATCTGAGTCAGCGATATATTGATATTGGCGCTCGATAATATCCGCTGTCAGCTTTTTATCGCTAAAGACAATATTATTCTCATAATTCAAATCAAAGCTACGCAAATCTAAATTGGTTGAGCCAATCAAACCAATTTCGCCATCAACAGTTAGGGTTTTGGCGTGCAAAAGTCCCGGTTTATATTCATAGATTTTTACGCCCGCTTCAAGCAATTGCCAATAATAACTGTGACTGGTCGCGGCGACGATAAAGGAGTCGTTTTTCTTAGGAAAAATCATCGTCACCTCAACGCCGCGATAGGCAGTCGCGCATAAAATACTGACGAGTGAATAATCTGGGACAAAATAAGGCGTGGAGATAATCAGCGTGTCTTGGGCTTGACTAACTAGGGCACCCAAAAACTGTGGCGTTGTACCATGACGCTGGGTAGGACCGTCTGAGAAAACTTGCGCAGGGAAGCCGTTTGGTTTTGGTGTGCTGTCATAATAGAAGCTATCAAGCGGCGTATCGGGATTTTCAATCAACCAATCACTGGCAAATAACATCTGATTTTGCGCAACGACAGGTCCTTCGACGCGTAACATAATATCGACCCACGGGGCAAATTTTGGCTTTACCATAAACTCAGGATCAGCGCAGTTTCGACTACCCGAGTAGCCAATTTTGCCATCAATAACGGTAATTTTGCGGTGATTACGCAGATCAATACGGCTAAACAGCAATACTTTTATCAAGTTACTCAGCGGCAGGGCAATACTAACTTGTACACCAGCATCCTTCATTTCTTGCCATATCTTTGAGCTGACCATCTTGCGTGAGCCCATGCCATCGACCATCGCACGACAAGTCACACCGCGCTTTGCAGCTCGAATAAGCGCTTGCGCGGTATCAATACCCATCCCATCGACGAGCCAAATATAATACAGCACGTGAATGTGGTCGGTTGCGGCATCAAAATCGGCAATCATGCGTTTACGAGTTTCAGTCGCATCCGCCATTAACTCTGCCTGATTACCTTCCATGATATTAAAACCAGTGGCTTTTGCCGCGTAAGCAAAGGAAGCCTGATAGGCAGGCTTGACTGCTTTTACTAATGTTGTTTCATTACCAAGAACGCTTGGGCTATGAGTATTTAATTGTTTGATAATATCGTCGCGTTTTTGCGTAAAGTCACGACCTAAATGTACTTCACCAAACATCCAGTAAATCACTACCCCAAAATAAGGTAAAACAAACAGGATGACAATCCATGCCAATCTGGCAGGCGAGGTCAAATCATGACGAGATAACACTCGTAAAGAGATCGTTATTAGCAGAATAAAATGTATGGTCAATAAGATGTCTACTATCATAATGGCTTGCCTTATTATTATTTTATGTCCAAATCATCAGTCGCTTTCATCTATCACAAAAAGTACAGATATGTCATCGCTTCAATATTCTTTAAATAACCAACCACTAACAAAAGCAAAGTACTCGCGAAACCATGCATTGTAGCGAATCGATAGTGGAGTAAGGCTGGCGAGCATAATAGGTTGCAAATAACCTTGATGACGAGCGATGCTTGCTGCGCGAATAATATGAAAGTCGCTGGTCACAATAGCGATGGGCGCTGCGAGAGAAATGCCTTTTGCTGCCAATAGCTCTTGGCTATAAATCAGGTTTTCTGCTGTGCTCGTGCTCTTACCTTCTTGCACAATACGCTCAAGAGGAATGTCATACGTATCATGTAAATAGCTTGCCATAATATTGGCCTCGCTATGTGTTTGACCAAAACCCATGCCACCACTTGTGATTGCCAGCGCATTTTTCTGTGAATTAATAAGAGGTGCAGCGGTATCTAAGCGTTTAGCAAGGGTTGGTGTCGGCTTACCTGCGACCGTACCTGACCCTAGAACAATGATGGCAGCAACTTCAGGTATGGGGTTAGCGCTTTGTTTAATCTGCTGCTGTAATACGTAAATAAAGATGCCAAAACTGATCAGCCAAATAGAAAAAATGATCCATAACGCATACCAAATATAGCTTAACCAACGGTGTTGGTGCATAAATATTATTACGCTATGCCAAAAAATTCCATGCGTAACAAAGGCTATACCTAATAAAAGAGGGACGACAGAGCCAAAATTTATCTTACCAACCGCTATTAAAATAGCACAGTCAACGATGATAACGCTGCCAATAGTAACTAATACAACTCGCGATAATAGGATAAGTTTTTTGGGAATAGTTATACGATTATTTAAAGGCAATATATTCACTGGGTCTTCTATTATGCTATTGATTTGGACGCTATAGCGCGTCTGATAAGAGATTGATTGATGCCATGATAACGTACCGCGTTTTAAGATGACGTCTTATTGTTGTTACTAACAAACAAACTGCACGCTTCTGTAGTGGTTTATTCATTCTATTGAAGGTTCTAATCTTGGAAATACTAAGAATTTTTATGAAAAAACTATTTAGAAGAAACAGATCTCGAACAGCTAGTGGGTATTCAAGTCTTATGAAAGAGTTATTTTGCAATAAAAAATGCACCTATCATTAGGTGCACTTTTTATTTTAGGATAGACTTGGTAATTAATAATTCACGTTTATAGTAACGGTATCAGAGTAGTTATCTGGTTTGAAGTCGGCAGTAGGGACCGTGATAAACACCTCATGTGTTTTGTTTGATCCAGTACCGAAATCCGCCACGCCATTGCCTACAGTAGTAGAGGTAGCAGTGTTGCCCCATATAGTTCCGTTAATACCAGCGGTAGAACGAAGCTGATATGGCACTTTGTCTAAATTACCGCCAGTTCCACTCATCACACCTGCCACAGTTGTGGAGTTATTAAAAGGTTTTAAACCAATATAGTAAGAGCCACCATCAGTACAATTGACTGTAATTGCACTACTATTACTTCCTGTAATATTGGTCTCACTTGCTGAGCGAGGACCTAAGTTAACGTCGGAAGTAGCAGTGATTGCACAGCTAGGTTCAATAGCAGCTTGAACTGTAAATGGAAACCTATCTAATCCTTGTGCACCCGTTGCGCAGTTTAGGCCGGATAAATTTTCGTTGGCTCTAAACGTTAAAGCAGTATGGTTACCATTGCCAAAGTTATTGGTATAGACTCCTTGTCTAGCGTTAGTGCTCCCACCATCCATAGAAAAACTAATAACTTCACTACCTGTTACAGTAGAGTTTGCACCAACACTAAGTAAGCCAGAATTGTATTCCGAACCAGTTCCATTGCCTCTAGTACTCCAAATAGCCCCGCTAGGTAATGTCATAGTGAAGTTCAAGCGGCGAGCAGCGTTACTACCAGTGCCGGGTCTCTGCATATAACGCGTGTTTTTATTTGAATGAATAAAGTGGATTGCTCATATTCATTAGGGTCAAATAGTATTTAGAGACCCGAAAAACAAGTAATACTTTTTTCCTTCCTATCAAATATTAAATTTGTATAACCCATTTCCTCAACTTCGTAACCACTAGCATTATTTTTCATTACTTGCAGAGGATCGTCTGGGTAACTGTCAACTTTCGGCAGTTTAAATTGTGGACGTAGTGCGGTGAATTTAGTATCTTTAAAATAGAGCTTTAAGTGCCCCCACTCGTATCCTGCCAAATACTCAAGCTTCAACAAAGGTTTTCCAAAAGCAGTCGCATTTTTTAGAGTGTAGGTAGTGATTTGTTCACCATATCCATCAATTTCATTGGTTTTATCAACTCTAAATTTTTTGCTGGCTATAGAGGTTTTGTAACGTGCCGGTAGCTTATCCGTTGGGTTAGGAAAATTACATCCTGACATCATTGGTTTTAAGTAGGGTGTCCAATCCGTTGCGGCATTAGCGCTTGCTGTTTGTCCTAAAAATACCATACCCAAAACTATAGCTAATTTTTTCATATCTTTTGCTCTTATACAATGATTGCTAATTTTAATTTGATCCGTGTTTCATATCGACTACAACAACATTTTTTCTTCAGTTAACAGCGCTTTCATTAAATTCGTCTATATTTCCTAGAAATAGCTCCCAATCAGAACCGTCACTATCTAAGAATAGTAGTTCTCCTGTGAGGGCATCGTACTAAAGGTCCTCTAGTAGTAGGCTAGCAATATCATTCTCATCTACGGGTTAATCAATATACCCGCCATTATTGTTATTGTGTTCAGTTATATTGTCAGATGGATCTATGACTTAAACTACTATTTCAGTTGGCTTTATTTAATTATCTATCTACAGCTCTTTTCAGCCTTGGACTTACCTAATACACCACTACCTTCTGCGTATATCTTTCCAAGATCATTATAAGCAGTACTGTAATTGTAAGCCTTATTCTAAATTAAACTTTAGTTCATTTTACAGACACATATTTATTGCTAGAATATTTCTAATCGGTTATAGTCACGCTCTTAAAGTAACTTACAGTAAACTCAACAGGCTTGCAATGGCTAGTTATATTGATACAAATCTAACGTCTAATGGGTTAATTTTAGGATTTACGCAAACTTTAAAGAAGGCGGCCTTAATTGCTGACAGAGATGATTATCGAGTAAGCCCTGAATTTAAAATCTAGTAAAGAAATTATAAAGGTAGCTAGAAATTTTAATTAAGAGAGTGAGTTATGAAAAAGGCTATATTGACACTTTTGTGTTTGTTAACTGTTCAAGTTAGTAATGCTGAAATTATTAAAGTGAATGGGGAAGGTGCTACACCTATTATCAAAAAAGATCTGAATGGCACACGTAATCAAGCATACAACAATGCAAAAACTGATGCTGTTATTGCTCTCATTAAGCGTATTAATGGTCCGCAGGCGATGAATGAAGCGAGTCAATACTTAAATGACATTGTAAAACAAGTTGACAGTAACTATGTGCTAAACCGAGGCAGTAGTACCAACAGCAACAATGAATTAGTCACTCAAGTTAGTCTGGAAATGGATGACCAAGAATTTCGTTCAATTCTTAATGATTTAGGATTGGCAAAGAAAAATAGTCGAACCAGTCCGATTATGATTGTGATGGATGAATACTTCGGCGTACCAAAAGACAACTCTAAGCCAGTTAAAGAATTCACTTCTTATTTTTCAGATCGTAGCTATAGCTATGATGAAGATGCAAGTTACAAAGCTAGTGAAAGTGCTAAAGCCAGTGCGTCGGATTCTTATTCATCAAAAGGACGCTCGGCTGCCGCCTCAGGTTATGCTTATGATAATTATTATGGGGCTGGTGTAGGTGTTGCTGCCCGCTCATCAAGCCATAATAATTCAGGTAAATCAGCATCCTCAAGTAGCTACAATGCTAGTGAGTCGGCAAATTATAGCCAATCTGAAAGTCAAAAGGATATTCAAAGTTTTGTGAAATATGTGGAATATCAAACACCAAGTACTAAAGCTGAGCGTAATAATCAAACATTAAATTCAATTGCAAGTTCTGCATCTCGTTATGATTTGCGGTTGCTCGACTCTGACCGTTTCAGAAGTCAGTATTTAAATGGTCGTAGTATGACGATTCAACAACTAATGAGTGATGTAGAGCTTAATAAGCTAGTAATCGCGGCGCGTAAAGAAAAAGCGGACTGGTTTATGGCTGGTAGCTCTTATATTTATGATCGTGGTCGTTCCAGTGCCACGGGTCAATTTGTCTGCGATGGTGCTGTAAGTTTTAAAATTTATTCAGTAGATGATTCAACTTTAATGGGTGGGGAAACTCGTACAGAGTCATCGACAGGTGCGACCACAGATTCATGCCGTACCAATGTAGCAAAGAAACTAGGTGAATTAGCAGTTAGCCAAGTTGGACCACAGATTTTAGGTTATGCAAAAAATCGCTCTATGTACGGTAAAGAAATTACCATTTTTGTGAAAAGTGTTTCTGGTAATGTTTCTTCACGTCTAGGGGATGATTTGTATATTGCCTTAGATGAAATGGATGGCGCAGAAAATATCGATATTCGCACCCAAGACGGCAAATTGGTTGAAATGACCATGACCTATAAGAGTGAAAAACCGATTAGTGCAGAATTGGCTAAAGCGCTACGTAAAGTAAGCCCAACGTTATCAAGTGCCGAGCGATTACTAGCTGGAAATACGATCACACTCTGCATCGGTGGTACACAGTGCACATAAAATTCAAAGTCTTATGTTTGGCTATGCCGATGCTTGTTTCAGCATGGGCAAATGCGAATATTCAAATCTACCCATCGAAAGGTATTTTTGGATTGGAGCAAGGTTGTCGTACCGATCCTAGCAAATATGAAGCGAATGGTTCTTCTATTGTGTGTGATTTCAGTCAAGCGATTGACAATGAAATCATTCGTAAACAAGCCGAGCAACTTTTTGTACAAGGTTTAAAACAAAATTTCGGTGAACAAGTTGTCGATACTATTTCGCAAAAAACTAAAAATCGTACTTATATAGCCTCTCTAGAAGTTTTACGCGCGAGTGAATACATTGTAAAGAAGGATTCGACAGCAGAAATTTTTCTGCCAGTCACCTTAAGTCTAAAACTCACTGACGTGTTGTCGGGCGAGGTCATTTATAGTGACAGTGCGACGTTGTCGCAACCGATTCAGGTACTTACTACTGAAATTGATTTACCTACAACAAAAACAGCAATTAAACAGAAATTTCAAAGTACTTTGTTGACATTGACTAAGCAAGTAACTGAAGAATTAAAATCAAAACTTAAAATTTCTGAAACTGAGACCCAAGTGATTGATCGGTGGAAATCTTATTTGGTTCTAGATAAAGGCTTTAAGCAAGGGATCGCAGCACAAGATGAACTGAGTTCAATAGATGGCGATTTGATTCGTGTGGTACATGCGGACAGTGATTATGCTGTGGCTGTGCCAATATTGATGCAAGGTCGTAGTAAGGGCTTTAGTAAAGTATCAACCAATACACGTCAGGCTATGAATAAGCCTAAAGCATTAGTGGTTGATGTACTGACTTATCAAGGCGAATCAAAAGATTTAATTGAGCAAATCTTTTCTGATGCAGTAGGTGAGCAAGCCTCATTTACTTTGACTCCAGTCAATCGACGTTATAGTGCTATGGCACAAAGTGTTAGTGAACAGACTGCATTAGCACAAAGTGAAGACATTAACCAACGTGAGTTACCTGAATTTTTTATTCGGATTAATGTCATTCCTGTCATTGCTTATCAACAGCAGATTGGGAAAATAACTCAGCAACAAGTTCTCCATAGTGAAGTGTTTGCTGAAATGATTGATCGTTCTGGTCGCGTGATCTACTCAGCACATGCAACAGATGATATTAAAGACGTGATTTCAGAAGGAATGGGATTTTCTCTAGAGGCACGTAAAGAAGTTGTATTGAAAAATGCACTTTTGAAATTAGGTCAACAATTTCAAAAAGGGATTCAATTTACTCGTTCTGATTTAAAAGTCTCGAGTTCAAGTGGTCATAACATTACCATTGATGATGCGGGGGAACGCTTAAGTACCGGAATGAAAGTCCATGTTTATCATTCAGATAAGGCAGCAGGACGTAATATTCTGATTCCAACATGGGAAGCAACTGTTTTGGAACGTCAAGGTGCGAAAGTTACAGCGCAATTAGATTTCCCTGTCAACAGCAGTGATCGTTTACCCGTGCGTTCTGGAGACAGGATTTTGCTTGATAGTTCTGCTCCAGTAGGTGACTCGAAGCAATCACGTGTTTTATGTCCAAGCTTACATACCGAGCAAGTTGGTGAAGTGCCATTTTATGGTTTTGGTCCTTTGATTTACCACGCTTTTGCCAGTCAGTCGAAACGACCATTTTATGCGACAGGTTCTGGCTTTAAAGGACAGACTCTACTGAAAGATTCAGTCATTGCTATGACTGAAAATGCTGGGTTTAAAAAAGATATGAAAGCTAACTTTTATATTCCAACAGATAAATGTTTACAGCCAGTACTTAAGATTGAAGTGAAACAAGACAGTATTAAATGTAATGCAGACAAAAGTAATTGTGACGCCACATTGGTTATGGCCAGTGGTGCACGCATATTCAACCAAAAGTCTGAAAAAATAGGGGCTTATGGTTTGCAACAAGAAATCGCATTAAAGGGTATAGATTATCAGCATCGTCATGAAATGTATAACATTCAGATGTTTGAGGCTTTGCCAAAAATTTTAAATCAAATCGTGCAAAAAGCCGATTCTTCACAATAGGGATAATAAGGTATGAAAAAAATTGCAATTGTTTTAGCAATAGCGGCTTCAATGGGAGCATCAAGCGTCTATGCAGGTTTTGGGTCGCTGAGTAAGATGGCATCGTCATTATCTGAATCTGTTACTGGCGTATCTTCTTCAAATATGGATATCAATGGTTTCTTCACGCAGGCTAAAGCAACCAATGCAATGTTTACTCAGAGTCGTACTGCTTTAGCTTCATTACTCGCAAGTAAACAAGATTCAGATGAATTAAAAGCAAAACAGAAAAGTCTGAAAACGACTTCTGATCCGAAAGAACAAGAAGCAATTCAAAAACAAATTGTAGTGTTATCTAATGCTGTTTTAGAAGCCTCTCAAAAAGATGAAGAAGGAACAGTAGCTAAGCTGTCAGCATTGAATGTGGAGCAGAAGCAGCATTTGTTGGACTCTGCAAGAAACTTTGCAATCGCAAGTTTAACAGCTCGTGAATTGGCGCTAGGAGCTAAACAAGTAGGTACGAGTTTAATAGCAAATCCAAAAAGCTTGACCAATACAGGAATGTCTTTAGTTGAGGCTAAAGGTGTGGTTGGAGATATCACTGGTATTGCTAAAAATTCAACTATGGCTTTGGTGGAATATCCAAAACTATTCAAAAAGGCTGGTATTGAATTCAAAATGCCGACAAGCTCATCAGATAAACCAAAAGTACTGAATGATATTTAAAAAGATTAATTTAGGTTAAATCTTAAATTTAATCAAAATTGCAAATGATGATTAAGTCATTTAAAGAAATAAAAGAGCCCTCTATAGGGCTCTTTTGTGTTTTAGTGTTTTACGGAATTTAAAGCACTAAAATATGGTCAACGTCTCGGGACTTTCCTTTAAGCTGACCAATCAAGACATGGAATTATGCCAATACCATTGCTGATAAATTTTATGAGAATAATGTTGTGATGTCGCAAATTGCCAACAATACAGGTGAGCAAGCGATGCTAGATGACTTCCCTTGAGCCATTGATGATGCCATTTAGGTAGTCATGAAGCGCATAGAGAGCAGATGATGCAATTGCTTTCCACTCCATCTAAAGCCCATGTTTTTGGTCATTTAATTTTTGATATGTTGTTCTATTCCTATACCTACGCGCTATATGTTTAAAGCGTTAAGACGATTATGTTGGTAAGGCCTATAAACTTAGATAGGATGTTGGTCTAATTGAGGTGTGTATGAATAATAGACCAACACAAGCTACGGGATAGGTGGGTTATGTTCGGATAGATTAGGAAAATAGCAGACATAAAAAAAACGCTAGGCGCGTTATTTATAAAGGGATATGGGAGTGTTTAGGACAAGGTGGGAAAACTAGCGTTTGATAAGATTGGCGGGAAGGAGGAAGCCGAACAGCTATATTAAGTATTTGATAAATATAATTATTTATATAAAAAAATATATTTATACCAACATTTATACCAACAAATAGTAGTCGCTATGTATTTCGATAATCATATATTCTTATTATATCATGCTGTTTTAATAACTAAACCTGTCTAAAGACGATCCTCTTAAAGAGCGAATAAACTTATATTTAACGCAGTGTTGCTACATTGCGATATAAGTGGTAAAGTAGCGACTTCAAACATAGCTATGCAGTGTGATGTTGTTGCAAATAATTCTATTGAGCCTAATATATTCTTCATAGAATATAATTCATAAAGAAGAATCTCTCAAAAAAAGGAAATACTAAATATGTTCAATTCTGCTAAAAAAGAACAGAAGCCACGTAAAAGCTGGCTATACGAAATGAGTGTTGATTTAACATTTAGAGATGAAATGATTATCTCACCTGAGTTAATTAATCTTACTAAGACTGTTGAAGGAAGTGAGCTACCTAATAATTTATTGAGTAATTTTTTAACTGAAAACGAAGATTATAAATATATCTACCCTCGTGTGTCAGATAAAGAGGTTGTTATCAAACACATCTGGTCAGAAATTTCGAGTGATGAAATCGGAATTCAGTTTGATATGTCTTTATCACATAGTGTGAAAGTAAGAGCTGACACTCTAGAACAAGCTGAAGTAAAAGCACATCAAGCATATCAAAATGACAGTGATATTTATCACACTGTTGAAAAGCTAAAACTTTTAGACAAAGTAATAATTGAGCGTATTAACTTCATTGAGAAGACAGAGACACCCATTTATCCTGATGAAAAAGATTATTAATCTATATGTTTGATAGCTCGCTTAGGTTTTATAAATGTATTCTTATTCGACAAAGATATCACCTAAGTAGGCTATAAAATAAATTTAAACCGATGTAATAGGTTATAAAATGATGAAAAAGCTGAGTGATATTGCGAATATTAGTCCAGGCTATCCATTTAGAACTAGTATTGAACCAGATGATAATAGTGACGTATATGTTGTTCAACTACGCGATGCACAACCTACTGGGCAGATTAACCAGAATCAAATAATTAAAACAATCCTTCCTGGTAAAAAAAATCCTATCTGGCTTGAATCTGGAGATATCTTGTTTTCCGCAAGAGGTAGTAAAAACTTTGCTTCTTTAGTAGAAGACCTGCCCAAAAAAACAGTATGTAGTCCACATTTTTTTATAGTTAAAGTAAAAAAATCGGCAATGGATAAAGTTTCAGCAGAGTTTATTTGCTGGCAACTTAATCAGCTTTATGCCCAACGTTATTTTATAAAAACTGCTGAAGGAGGTATTAATCTAGGTATACGTCGTAAAGTATTAGAAAGCGTACCTATAAAATTAATACCTATAAACCAGCAGCGTGAAATAGTCGCCCTACACCGATCTAGCTTAAATGAGCAAAAAATATTACAACAGCTAATTGAAAATAGGCAGCAAGAACTTAAAGCTATTGCTCTAGATTTACTTAACAAATGAATTATTTAACTATCTATAACTCTTATTAAGGAACCATAATGCCCACCAGCCAAATCAATCAAGACGATATTAATAAAGCCGTCTGGAATGCCTGCGATACCTTCCGTGGGGTGATCAGCGCCGATACCTATAAAGACTTTATTTTAACCATGCTATTTCTCAAGTATTTATCCGATGTCTATCGTGATGAGTACAACAAGCTGGTTGAGCAGTTTGGCGACAACCCAGAACTGATCCACGCCATGATGTCCAAGCAGCGCTTTGTATTGCCTGAGGGCGCTAGCTTTTGGGATTTATACGAGCAGCGTCACCAGCCGGGCAACGGTCAACGTATCGATGAGGCGCTCCATGCCATCGAAGAAGCTAACGGCACTAAGCTTAAAAACGTCTTCCAAGATATCAGCTTTAACACCGATAAGTTGGGTCAAGAAAAGCAAAAGAACGAGCTGCTACGCCATTTACTAGAAGACTTTGGCAAAGAGATCCTCAACCTAAGCGTTGAGCGCGTCGGTAGCTTAGACGTGATTGGTAATGCTTACGAGTTTTTAATCAAGCACTTTGCCGCCAGTAGTGGCGCGACGGCTGGTGAATTCTATACGCCGCCCGAAGTATCGAACTTACTGGCGACTATCCTTGAGCCAGTAGAGGGCGATGAGATCTGTGATCCTGCTTGCGGCTCAGGGTCGCTACTCATTAAGTGCGGGGCGATGGTACGCAAAAACTCAAATTCTAAGAAGTATGCGCTATACGGTCAAGAAGCCATTGGCTCGACATGGGCACTGGCCAAGATGAATATGTTCCTACACGGTGAGGACAACCACCGTATCGAGTGGGGCGATACCATTCGTAATCCGCTGCTCCTCGATAAAGACGGCACCCATTTATTACAGTTCGATGTGGTGACTGCCAACCCGCCGTTTTCACTGGATAAATGGGGTCATGAAGATGCCAGCAGCGATCCCTATGGTCGCTTCCATCGCGGTGTACCGCCCAAGACCAAGGGCGACTATGCCTTTATCAGTCATATGATCGAAACGCTGAAACCAAACACTGGCAGAATGGGTGTGGTGGTGCCGCATGGCGTGCTATTCCGTGCATCTAGTGAAGGCAAAATCCGTCAGCAGCTGATTGAAGAAAACCTACTCGATACGGTGATAGGCTTACCGGAAAAGCTATTCTTTGGTACGGGAATTCCAGCCGCTATTCTACTGTTTAAAAAGAATAAATCCGATGACAAGGTACTGTTTATCGATGCAAGTAATGAGTTTAAATCAGGTAAAAACCAAAACCAGCTCACCGAAGACAATATCGATAAAATCATTGAAACCTATAAAGCACGGGAAAGTGTTGATAAATATGCGTATCTAGCGAGCTTTGATGAGATATTCGATAACGACTTTAACCTAAATATTCCACGCTATGTCGATACCTTTGAGGAAGAGGCGGAGATTGATCTGGTCGCGGTGCGTACGGAGCGTCTTGAATTAAAAGCTGAACTGGAGAGTTTAGAGACTGAGATGGCAGGGTTTTTAAAGGAGTTGGGTTATGATGCCTAATGGTTGGAAAACTTTATCTCTTGGCGAAATTACTAAAGAGAAAATCTCATACGGTATTGTTCAAGCAGGACCTCATGTTGAAAATGGTGTCCCATACATAAAAAGTTCAAATGTTGGTGGTGAGATAAAAATTGAGGATTTGCAAAGAACTTCATCTGAAATTCATCACAAATATAGACGTTCAGCCGTACATCCTAATGACATTGTATTTTCTTTAAGAGGAAACATCGGTAGAACTAGTATAGTTCCACCAGAATTGTTAGAAGCTAATTTAACACAAGGCACGGCAAGAATTTCTGTGAATACAAAAAACGAGACGAATTTTGTATATTACAGTCTTGCTAGCACACCTATCTTGAACAGAATTAACTCTCTTAGCAAAGGTTCTACATTTAAAGAAATTTCATTGGAAGAGTTGCGGAAAGTGAAATTACCCATACCACCACTCCCAGAACAACAAAAAATCGCTAAAATTCTATCTACTTGGGATAAAGCGATTAGCACCACTGAGCGTTTAATTGTGAATAGCACCCAGCAGAAAAAAGCCTTGATGCAGCAATTGTTGACGGGTAAAAAGCGGTTGCTTGAGGAGTCGGGGAAAAGGTTTGAGGGTGAGTGGGCTAGACAGCCTATAAATTTTGTAGCGGATGTTATTACTGGTAACACACCTTCTACTAAAAACCAAGAGTACTATGGAGGAGATAGATTATTCGTATCTCCTTCTGATTTGGGTATTTCAAAATATATTTTAGAGACTACTAAGAGGCTAACCGATCTTGGTTTTAACCAAACAAGAAAAGTGCCAAAAGGTAGTTCTCTATTCACATGTATAGGTTCTACAATTGGTAAGCTAGGAATAGCAGGAGAAGAGTTAGCTACCAATCAGCAGATTAACTCAGTTTGTGCAAAAGGTAATAATTGCGGTGAATTCATTTACTATCAATTGTTATTTCATGCAGAGCAAATTAAAGGAAGTGCAGCAACACAAGCTGTACCGATTATAAATAAGACTAATTTTGAGTCACAATTAATATTTTCGCCTCCATCGCATAAAGAACAACAAAAAATCGCCACCGTGTTAACCAATACCGATAAAGAAGTTGAGTTACTTGAGCAGCAATTGGCTGATTTGCAGCAAGAGAAAAAGGCGCTGATGCAGGTGTTGTTGACGGGTAAGAAACGGGTGGTAGTTGATGGGGAAGTTACCTAATGGAAATTAGTATCCAGCATGTTGAAAAAGCATATTTGTATTTGAAAGGTTTAGCTTATCACGAAAATTTGAACCTTTTTCTAAAGCAGCAAATTGCTGAATTTGAAATACAAAATATGAAGGTAAGTCAGTTATCAGAAGACAAAGAGAGTAGTGATGGATTAGACAACGTTTTTATAAATATAGTATCAACTATTAATAATAATGAAGCTTGCGCTAGTAAACAGTTTAAAAGATGGTTGAAAGATATAAGCTATCGTCTATTACCAAAAGCTGTAGAACGAAAAGAAGAAGACTATAAGCAAAGAAAGGATAATGAAGATAAAGGCTTATTTATCAGTAATGTAAGAGAGTCAGATAATTATTCAGTTTCTAAAATAAATTACTTCATTACTGCTCCTGTAGAAATTCATATAATTGAAACTCTATGGTGTCTTTTCGTTGGTTCAGTTTTAGAAACAAAAATGAGCAAAGATAGTTACGGAAATCGTATGCATCCTACGGCATTGAAGAGTGCTACAATTGAAGACGGTACAACTGGAACTGGGCTTTTTAAACGTTACATTTATCAATACAACAAATGGCGCGACCAAGCAGTTGAAGTTGCAACTAATATATCTAAAGATAATGATGATGTAGCTCTATTATCCCTCGATATAAAATCATTCTATTACAACGTGGATTTAGACTTTAAAGAAATAACGCAAATTATTGAAGAGCATTACGAAGAAGATATTGGTAAACGTAAATTAGCTATCCAACTAAATACTTTGCTTGAACAGGTTTATATTAGCTATCAACTCGCTATAAAAAAGAGTTTTGATCAAACCCATACTGAGTACAAAGATAATCTAATATTACCGATTGGTTTGTCTTCATCTTCTATCATTGCAAACTGGTATTTATCCGAATTTGATGATTTGGTAGAGAGCAAGGTCAGACCAGATTACTACGGCAGGTATGTAGACGATATCATTATGGTTTTTAAAAGACCAAGAAACGCTAATTTTAGAAGTGATGATTCACCGATTGAGTCATTCATGGAACACTACCTCGGTAGTACGTTGGCAGATAATGAAGATAACAGTTCAAATTATTTGATCAAAGCACATAAACAGTTATTACAAATTCAAAAAGATAAGCTTATATTACATTTTCTTGATAAAAACCATAGTCGAGCAAGTCTAGAAGTTTTCAAACAAAAAATAGATGAACAAAGCAGTGCTTTTAGGTTTTTACCAAATAATCATATAGATAAAGAGCTAGATGGATTTGCATATGACATTATTTACAACGGATCAACCAATAAACTACGTAACATTGTAGGACTTGTAGAAAACGAAACGGAATTAGCAAAGTATCTATCAAGCCACATAATTGCTCATAGACTTTGTAAAATAAATAAAAATGATACCGTTTTATCACAAGTTAAACATTTTTTCAAAGGTCAGAACGCTCTTCAACATTTTCGTTTATGGGAGAAAATATATCAATATGCAGTGATAACTAGAAATCATAAGTTCGTGATATTTTTTTATAATTATATCGATAATGAAATCGATAAAATCAGCTATATAAAACCTGAAAAAAAATATAAGTTAAAGGGCGTCACTGATGAATTATGCGAAGACTTAAGATTATTTAATAAACTTTCTTTAACAATTACCATGGGGTTATTAGATATATCCGCTGATGGAAAAGTATTTAAAAATTTAAGCTCGTTAAACACATCTAAAGAAGAACTGTATAATTATTCTATAAGTTTTAGAAAATCAAACTTAATAAGACATAACTTAGTCGCTTGGCCTTTAGCTAATTTTTCAAACAGTGATAGTGATCTAACAGTAGAAACCTATTTCATAAACAATAGAGATATTGAACTTGATGACAATAAAATCAAATATTCTCCTAGGTTTATTCATTTTGATGAATGGCAATTGTTTCATCTAGGCAAACATCTTAGCCCTGATAGCAATTTGAACCAGTTGTTAGAAAGTGTATTGAATAACTACAGAGTTAAATTTAAACAAAATAATAATTTGATTAATTTTACTAATAATTGCAATGATGAATCGAAAATTGTCAAGTCACATTTAGAAGTTAAAGGAAGTCAATCTAGAGATAAATTAACGTTAGCTATAGCAAATATAAAAATAAATGATTCTGATATTGAGGATGCAGTTCGTAAAGATCATGAACCTAATCTCAGCTTTGAAAGGCAGGAGAAGCTGTATAGTATATTAAATTCTGCGATATCTGAAAAAGCTGATTTAGTCGTACTTCCAGAAGTGGCTATTCCTGTCAGCTGGCTTCCTTTTATGATTACTTTCTCAAGAAGACATCAAATTGGACTGGTTTTTGGTTTAGAGCATTGGGTTGTAGATGATGTAGCTTACAATCTTATCATTGAGGCATTACCTTTTAGAACTTCAGATAAATATAAGTCATGTGTAATGACTGCACGAGTTAAAAATCACTATGCGCCTGCTGAACTAGAAATGCTTGAATCTCTGCGACTCAAGCCTGCAAATCTCTATCTCGAACCAAAAGCTTATTATCATAGAGTGTCTTGGCGAGGTACGTCATTTACTACTTATAATTGTTATGAACTTTCTGATATTACACATCGTTCTTTATTCAAGTCAGAAATTGACCTATTAGTAGCCTGTGTATGGAACAGAGATACTAACTATTATGAGCATATTCTAGAATCAGTAGTCAGAGATATTCACTGCTATACTGTTCAGGTGAATACTTCACAGCACGGTGGATCTTGCGTATTACAGCCAACTAAAACAGTTAATTCGAATATTGTCTATGTCAAAGGTGGAGATAATACTTGTATCTTGACGACAACATTAGATATAAAGAAAATTAGAGACTTTCAATATAAGTCGAAACCAAATAAAACTGACTATTTTAAACATTTGCCTCCTGGCTATGATCATGAGTCGGTTCGAAATCGCTAAAGGACATTCTTTATGAACGCGCTTTAGGAGCGATAAATGTCATTAAATAAAATCAATTTTCAAGAAGAATTCAGCTCAAAAATTCCTGCTTTAACATTGCTCACTACGCTGGGCTATCAGTTTATACCCCCCAGCCAATGCAACGCCATGCGTAGTAATAAACTGCTAGGTATCAACAAAGCCACTAACCAAGTGCTTTTGCTACCCATCATGCGTGCATTTTTAGCTAAGCAAACCTTTACGTTTGAAGGCACACTGCATCATCTATCAGACAGCGCTACTGATAAAATCATGCACGAGCTAAACCCAGCTATGAATCTAGGCTTGCAGCTCGCTAATGAAAAGCTCTATAACGCCATGCTTTATGGCGTGACGGTGACAGAATTTATCGACGGCAAAAGAACCTCTCAAACCATCAGTTTGATAGATTGGGACAATATAGATAACAACAGCTTTCACTTTACCGAAGAGATGGTAGTACATAATACCGAGGGTACAGGTAATATCATTCCTGATATCGTCTGCTTTGTAAATGGTCTGCCGTTGGCAGTGATTGAAGCCAAGCGCCCTGACTCCAGTAGAGAGTGGCAATCGACCAATGCGCAAGCCGTCTCTCAGCACATTCGTAACCAAGGTCAAAAACAAATCCCACATCTATTTGCCTATAGCCAATTATTGCTAGCGGTGAATGGTAATGACGGTCTGTATGCCACCTGCGGTACGCCTGAGAAGTTTTGGGCAAAATGGGTCGAGGAAGAGATATCTGAGCCTGAGTTTCATCGTCTAAAAAACCAAAAGCTTAGTGATGATCAGCTTAATAGTTTATTTGATCATCGTCCTGCTTCTGCTAAGAGAGATTACCAATCGTTGATTAATGCTGGTGATTTAGTCGTTACCGATCAAGACCGCTTAATCGTCAGTTTATTACAGCCTGAGCGTTTGCTTGAAATGACGCGCATGTTTACCTTGTTTGATAAAAAAGCGGGCAAAATCGTTGCCCGTTATCAGCAAGTCTTTGGTATTAAAGCCCTGATTAAACGTATCAGTACTTTTGACAGCTCTGATGGTAAGTTGGGCAGTCGTGAGGGTGGAGTGATTTGGCATACGACAGGTAGTGGTAAATCCTTTACGATGGTGTTCTTCTCAAAGGCGCTTATTTGGTTAGAAGCATTAGCACAGTGCCGAGTCATTGTCGTCACTGACCGTGTCGATCTTGAGACTCAGCTCAGCCAAACTTTTGCTTCTGGTGGCGTACTTAGTGATAGAGACAAAACGGATGCGATGGCAACTTCTGGTCGCCGTCTAGCACAGCAAATCGGTCATGGTAATGAACGTGTTATCTTCTCCATTATTAACAAGTTCGGTTCAGCCGTTAAGTATGATGAATGCTATAACGACAGCCCAAACATCATCGTCATGGTCGATGAAGGTCACCGTAGCCAAAATGGTGAGAATAATATTCGCATGAGCCAAGCCTTACCGAATGCTGCTTTTATTGCCTTTACGGGTACGCCATTACTAAAAGATGATAAGACCGAAAACAAATTCGGTAGCATCATTCACTCTTACACCATGCAGCAAGCTGTCAAAGACAAAACCGTCACGCCACTGTTATATGAAGAGCGGATCCCTGAGCTCAATACCAATGACCAAGCTATTGATGCTTGGTTTGACCGTATCACCCAAAAGCTTACCGATGATCAAAAGATAGATCTCAAACGTAAGTTCTCCCAAAAAGGTCAAATCTATCAGGTTGAAGGTCGTATTGAGCTGATCGCTCATGACATCTCTGATCACTTTCAAAACTTTAAACAGCAGCATCTAAAAGGTCAACTGGCTTGTGATTCTAAAGCCTCAGCTATTCGCTATAAAATGGCATTAGATAAGATTGGCAAAGTGACCTCTGTGGTTGCTATGTCACCGCCTGATACCCGTGAGGGGCATGACACCGTCGATGGCGAATCAAAAGACATCGTACAAAACTGGTGGCAAGATAATGTCGCTACTGAATACGGCGGTGATGAAAAAGCCTATACCAAAGCCATTATAGAAGCCTTTAGTACTGATGATGGTCCTGACATTATGATTGTCGTTGATAAGCTATTAACGGGCTTTGATGAGCCCAAGAACACTGTGCTGTATATTGATAAACCCTTAAAACAGCACAACCTCATTCAGGCGATTGCTCGAGTGAACCGCTTACATGAGAAGAAACGCTTTGGTTATCTGATTGATTATCGAGGTATCTTAAAAGAGCTGGATATTACTATTGAGAAGTATCAAGACTTAGCGGAACGTACGCAAGGTGGCTTTGATATTGAAGATCTTAAGGGTCTGTATAACGCTATGGATACCGAATACAAACAGCTACCAAGACTGCATAGCGAGCTGTGGGCGATCTTCTCATCGGTAAAAAATAAGCAAGACGGGCAAGCGCTAAGGCAGGTGCTGGCACCTAAGATGCAAGAGATCGATGGCAGAGTAGTCGATACCAAGCTTAAAGAGCGTGACGACTTTTATGCTGCTTTGACCGAGTTTTCTAACGCTATGAAAATTGCGTTGCAATCAGCATCTTTCTTTGAAGATAAGTCATTCGATAATAAACGTGACCGCTACAAAGCCGATCTAAAAGTCTTTATTAATCTACGTAAGCAAGTGCGGGAAGACGCTGATGAAACCATCGACTACGATGAGTATGAAGCGGATATTCGCAGCTTACTCGATAAGCACATTGCAGGGCTTGAGGTTAAAGAAGCAAAAGGCGTTTACCTAGTCGATAACCTAGGTAAGTTGGGAAAAAACATTAAGCCTGAAGCGATGAGTGACGATGAAGCCCGCAACCAAACCGATAAAATTACCGGTCGTGTCACTAGAATGATTGAGCAAGATTTGGCTGATGATCCTTATGCGCAAGAGTACTTCTCTAAGCTCCTAAAAAAAGCCATTGAGGAAGCTAAGGCGATGTTCGATGCACCCGTAAAGCAGTACATGATGTTTGCTGACTTTGAGCAAACCGTAAAAGACCGTGACGTCGCTGACGTACCGAATGACTTTATCGATGATAATGGCAAATTAAACAAACATGCTCAGGCTTATTTCGGTTTGTTTAAGCATTTATTTGACACTGATTTCTTAGCGGATAAAGAGCTAGATAGCGATAAGCTGGTCGCTTACGCCTTTGAGATTGATGAGGTAGTCAAAACGAATGTGGCAGAGTATTCAATCAATGCCAGTGAGATTGAAAATGCGATTAATAGACGGTTATTGCCAATGCTGTTTGCTGACTTGGGTATCGATAAAGCGCAGCAGCTCATTGAAGAAGTGCTAAAGATTACCCGACTTGGGCTGTCGAGAGAGACAAGTAGCCCACGAGCTGCAAGAGGGTAGTAGGCAATGACTGAGACTAGCGACTTTTATTATGGCGAAGATAAGATCCATTATGAAGTGGTGCGTAAAGAAGCAAAAAATAAATCTAGAAGCAATAATTTAATTACTGATGAGACCAAACCTTGCAAACCCCGAAAAGTGGTCATAAAGGTACATCCTGATCAGCGTGTGGTTGCCACAGCGCCTATCGATGCTACTAATGAAATGATACATGACGCTATGATGAAACGTGCTCGCTGGATATGGCAAAGCCTACAAGACTTCGCCAAGCAAAAAGATCATGTATTGCCAAAGCGCTATGTCAGCGGTGAGACCCAATTTTATCTGGGTCGCCGTTATGTGTTAAAAGTGCTTATTAGTTCTGAGACTGAACCTAGTGTGAAGCTGAGTCGTGGGCAGTTGAATGTATTCTTGCAGCAAAGTGACAACAAAATAGACCAGAAAATACAAGCTGAAAAAGTAAAAAGTATGCTCGATAAATGGTATCAAAACAGAGCTAAAGCCATCTTCAGTGCCAGATTAAAAGCCTTGCTACCAAAGGCTTCGTGGGTAAAGGACGTTCCATTATACAAAGTTTTAATAATGCAGAAACAATGGGGCAGTTGCTCTACAAAAGGCAATTTAATACTCAATCCTCATTTAGTAAAAGCGCCAAAGGAATGCATTGATTATGTTATCTTGCACGAGTTGTGTCATATAGCTGAGCACAACCACAGCGAGAAATTCTGGCGGCTACTGATGCAGGTGATGCCTAACTGGAAAGAGGTGAAGGAAAGGCTTGATGGGATGGCAGAGTTTTATTTGAATGAGTGAGAGCAATTCGCCTATTTACACATTAAACATCTCTAATATAGAGGTAGATTTTAACTTCTTATTTTCTAGGTAATTTTTGCTCAATCATGCTTTTCCGCTATACTAATCGTTGATCAGCTAATGAGAATATTCCCATGTCCAAGTACTATGAAAATCTTGTCCTAAAGCTAATTCAGCAACCGACTGAACAAGAGTGGCTTGAGTTTAAGCATAACTTTCATAGTTCGGAAGAAATCGGGCAAAGAATATCTGCTCTCGCTAATGGTGCATGTCTTGCAGGTAAACAGTTTGGATATTTAGTTTTTGGTGTAGAAGATATAACTCATAATATCGTGGGTACAAGTTTTCACCCTAAGACAAAAAAAAGCTAAAGGCAACGAAGATCTTGAACATTGGCTTGTTCGTCAAATTACTCCAAAAATACATTTTACTATTCACGAGCTACAGATTAATAATAAGCTAGTCTCTCTTTTTGAAATTCCTGCGGCAACTAATACACCTATTAGCTTCTTGCATGAAGCTTATATTCGTATTGGTAGCTTAACCAAACCGCTCAAACACTATCCTGATCAAAGTCGCAAACTATGGAAAAGTATGGCTAATGACTGGAGTGCGGAAATTTGCCAAGGTGCAACTTTAGCCGATCTCGATTCTGAAGCTATCCTTATAGCAAGAAAGGTTTATGCAGAAAAAAATAAGCGCTTAGCAGAAGATGTGAAAGGATGGGATGACACAATATTTTTGAATAAAGCTAAAATTACTATTAATGGTCAAATTACTAATACAGCTATCATTCTATTAGGGCTCCCAGAATCCACTCACTTTATTAGCCCTGCTCAAGCTAGGATCACTTGGATATTAAAGGGTGTAGATGGTTTTGAAAAAGACTATCAACATTTTGAGCCACCTTTTCTACTTGCGCTAGACGAAGTTTATAAGAAAATTCGTAACCTGAACTATCGTTATATGCCATCTGGTACACTTTTCCCTGAAGAAGTGCAACAGTATGATCCCTATATCATTAGAGAGGCATTAAGCAACGCTATTGGTCATCAAGATTACCGTTTAGGTGGGCGTATTGTTATAGTAGAAAAAGAAGATTCGACACTAGTATTTCAAAATAGTGGTGATTTTATACCCAAAACTATTGAGAACGTGTTGCTTCAAGATGCGCCTGAAGGTAATTACCGCAACCAGTTTTTAGTTAATGCAATGGTTAGTTTGAATATGATGGATACAGTGGGTAGTGGTATCAAGAAGATGTACCAGATTCAAAGCCAACGTTACTTTCCATTACCAGACTACGATTTATCTGATAATAAAGTACGAGTAAAACTTACGGGTAAAGTGCTGGATCAAGAATATGCTAAGCAGTTGGCTTTAGTAAATGATCTGTCATTACATGATATTATTGCGCTCGATAAAGTACAAAAAGGTCGATTTATTACTGAGGATGAAGCTGAGATACTCCGTAAAAAATCCCTAATTGAAGGGCGTAAAAATAATTACACCATTGCCGCTGATATTGCTAAACACACAGATCAGCAGGCAGAGTATATGCTCTTAAAGGGTTTGAATGAAGAGTATTATGAAACGGCTGTTTTAGAATTGCTTAGACAATTTGGTTACGCCAACCGTTCAGATTTTAATAAATTTCTATCTAGTAAGCTTCCGGATGTCCTAACTGATGATCAAAAATTTCACAAAATAAAAAACTTACTCCAAAAAATGAAAAGAAAAAATCTTATACATTTTGAAGACAAAGTTTGGAAGTTGGTCTAAGCTTAGACGAGCTTAGACGAGCTTAGACGAGCTTAGACGAGCTTAGACGAACAAAAAACAAGCCATTGTGATTGGCTTGTTTTCTATATTTACCTAGTGAGCTCGTTCAGCCATTTTTGACTCTAACCATTGTGCAACCTCACTTGCTACCCAGGCTACACGTGTATTACGTGCCTTAAACCCATTGCGTTTCTTAGACCCCTTGGTTAGTTTAACTTGAATAGGAAAGGTGGGGTCATAACGTTCAGAACTCTTGTCTAGCATATCGTAAATTGTGGTACGACTTAGTCCCGTAAAGTAAATAACTTTTTTGATCGGTAGCATGCGAGGTATAGCTGTTACTCTTAGATCATCTAAGCCACTTTGATTATTAGTATTGAAATTGTCCATGATTAGCTCCTTGTAAGTGAATGAGAGCGTTTCCTCTCATACTCATACCGAGTCCCATATTTATTTACTGCGTCCTATGCTGTCCTATCGAGTTAAGACTAGCTTGCCGTCACGCCATAAAAAAAGAGCTGACCTCATCAACTCTTTTTTGTCTATATTGATAAGACAAACCCATGTATCAACTTAAAGCCGTTACGCTCTGCCGTAGACCTTGCTCAATGCTGTTCACGTTATGAGTAGCTAACTCGTTCTGTAAGTATCCTTGCTTCTGTAGGTTGTGATTAGCATCGCTAGTCTCTGCTGGATAAAATTCTTCGATCACATCAAGGAGACCGTCGCTATCAATCTCAAAGCATGAATTCACGTAGCCCTGTTTAGCGGCTTCCTCTAACGCTGCTTGATCAAAGCCGTGTTCGCTCAGCTCACTATCTATCGCTTGTGCATCCTGCACCGCTTGCTTGAGTGTGATGCTATCCCGTAGCGTTAAGTCGACAAAGTAAATCGGCGTGCGATAGCTTTGCGTCGTGCTTTTACCGCGTAGAGTTAGTTGTAGTGGCAAGCAAGACAGCTTATTACCTGACACCGCAGCAAAGTAGCTGAGCCGTGCGGCTAATGTACGAATACTATTAAAGCCTGTGGTGCGAAAGATAAACGTACCAAGCTCGTCGTCTTCACTGAGATTGACGTAAAGCCTGCCATATGGCTTACAAGCACCACCTTGCGCCAGTGGACAGCGATCAGGCGATGGGCATGGATGGCTTTCAACACCCTTACTGGTTCGGCGCTGACACTGCTCTCCGTCACCGACGCATAGTGGGCGTCCGGTTTGTCTATCGAACAGTGTGTATTCAGCGCGTAGGTTTAGTTCAGGATCATTAAACAGCATACGTACCGGTATTTGTCTGAGCTTACCTTCACTACGTACACGCAGCTTTTCATCAAGTGGATGATTGATCCAGCCGTCTTTGTTTTGTACTTGACTGGTAATAGTGAATTGATCGTCCTTGGCAGGTAAACGCTTGCCATCCTTTTGAATGACACGCCCAATGCTGATACGACCAAGTACTGGCGGGGTAATAGTTAGACCTTTAATCATGGTGATATTCCTTATGTGTTCTAGTTAGCCATAAAAAAGCCCACCTATAACGGGTGGGCGTTTATGCGCTTATTTGAGTGAGTGGTGTAATTTATTGATTATGTTTAATAGCTGATTATTAGCTTATCCATCATTAAGAATGACAAAGCGACGACTGCCATGCTTAGTTTTACTAAATTTATTGAGTAAGTCAGGATGCGCTTTTAGTACCGCTTTGCTATCAAGACTGAGACTGTCTTTCGAGCGTTTCCAAGAAATCGCGCCTTTCTCAAACACCGCAATCTCATTGTCTTGAATTAAGCTTTGCAGCTGATGCTTGACTTGATCATGACGCTGCTCTAACTCTTGCATATAGTCACGGTAGCTAAGTAATTGCTCAAACAGTTTATTAGCTCCGTCATCTTCACGCAGATCAACTTTGCTTGATGGCTTAGGGGTTGGATAAAGCAGCTTTAAGGCTCTCGCTGCGGATTCAGAATGATCAGGGGTTGGTGGTGTGTCGGTCTGCACGTATTGCCAGAACAAACGCTCATGCTCGATGATGGACGCAATCAAGCGTTCATCCCGCTCAACCTTATAAATCTTTGCTTCGTGTCCGCAAATTAACACGCAGATATGCGCAGCCGTTTTACCTGTGACCGCTAACTGATGCTGTACTTGGCAAGTCACGTACAAGGGCACGCCATGCTTCCACAGCTTAGCGCCATGTTCACCAGCGGTTTTGCACTCAAGTATTTGTACCTCTTCATTTCCTGTGATGGCGTAGTCTAGGTTTGCCAGCATAAAGTGGTTGTCAGGATCAGGATGCTGCAAGATCGCATTCACGCGCCTGACTTTATTGCCCGTGTGCTGTTGATAATACTTAGCTACCATGGGTTCTAACGTATTGCCCCAATAGAGTGGCGAATAGCCATCAATATCGTCGTCTAGATGTGAATGCAGACGACCGGTTTTAATCATCCATAGCTCAAGCATCGACAAATATGGATGGATGCCACACGCAGCTGCTGCGTCAGAGCTGCCAATGCCTTGCTTGCGAACTTGTAGCCATTCCTCATGACTGAGGGTTTTGGTATTGACCAGACGTTTTGCAGTGGTTGATTGAGTGGTGGTTATGGGCGCTTTCACCTTAACGGTTGCACGCTTGGTTTGTCTTAGTTGAGCGATATGGTTCAATGCGATTGTGTTCATGATGAACTCCTTCGTTAGTTTGTCATTGGTTAATACTATTTATTAAAAAGACGACATAAAAAAACCACGCTCAAAGGCGTGGTCAATTGTGTTGTTAGATTTTAAACGTCGATAATTAGGCAAGCATCAGCAACGACTCTTCTAAGCCCTTTTGCTTGAGCTTCGCCCCTGCACCGAACCATGCTGAATTAAGACGGTTATCGTTATTCATGGCACGACGCTCATGATCGACATACTCCGTAATGCTACACAGCAAGCCATAAGCAGTATCACGAGCGGCATCTAGATCGGCACCCCGTCCCTGACCATTAAACATCTGCATCACCTTATTCATCGCTTTTGCGTTTGGTACTGCGTCTTTCTCTTTCTTAGCGCTGTTAAACAAGATGATGTTATTGTCTTGATCATTAAACACACGGCTTAGATAATTTGCCGCTTCTGCTTGGGTAACACGGCGCTCAGACAACTGCTTCATCTCATAAGAGTGCTCATCCCACTGCTTCACCGACACGCCCAATTGCTGCTTCACTTTATCGGCATCAAAGGACGTAGAATGCGGAACCTTAACGACGCCTCCACTTCCATCAGCAAGGCTAATAGCAAGCGTGTTATTACACACCACACGTATCGATGTGAACTGTGCTGTGGTCGCTAGCGTGCCGTCACAAGCCGTTGCCAGTAAGAGGTAGCCATTACTGACATCTTTGCCCTTAAGCGTTGCTGACTGGCCTGTACGAGCCAATGCCCATAGCTTACGACCTCCCTTCAAGACGCCTGCGGTTTCCAATTCAAAGTCAGACTGCTCAGTGAGATCACGATAGAATTCTAGAATCTCACGCGGCTGAACTTCCTGATAACGCTGACTGACTACAGATAACGGCTCAAAGTTATCAGAGCGGTACAACACCTTCTGCTCAGCAAACGGCAAGATCAGGTTATGCCCTTTGTCATTGTTAGCCATGTAGCTAACATCTGATGATTCAATACGCCAATCAAGCCCTGCTTGCTTAGCCCAGACCTCTAACGGCTGCTTTGGTGACAGCTCGTTACCCAAGCCGTGCCAAGGGGTTTCGCCTACGTATGCCATTGATTCGATTAAATGTGCCATGAGAATATTCCTTTTATTGTTGAATAAATTAAGTGAGTGAATTGGTTGGTTAATTAATTAAAGCTACTAAAAACGTGAGTGCAGTTGCTACAGCGATACTGCTTGTTCGCAAGCATCGGTAAAGCGTTATTTGGTTGCGCAAGCTCGATAACCGCAGCTAAGGCAATACCTGCCACAGCACCGATCGCTGGATGAAACTTAAGGGTCTTACAGATACTGACGCCAAGACTGACTAGCATGGCAGGAGAGAACAGGCTTTCCATAAGTGTGTTATTAGCACCATCACTCAGCTCGTAGACGGCAGATGAGCGACAGCATGGACAGATGGGTTTCATAAGGGCTCCTATTTATTTTGGGCATAAAAAAGGCCTGCACGAGGCAGACCTGAATATGTTGGATTAGGCGCTTTATTAATTACTAATGCGCTATCTCATTACTGTAATATATATCTGAGATTACTTTGCTATCGCTCAACGTCTTTGTGCTTTGCTGAATGTTAAATACCACGCCCAAAGCTTTTTCTGCCAGACATCTTGGCTTTGAGACGCTGCTTATACTTTTCAGGTCTAACCAAATACATCGCTGTATACATAGCACTATCTACCTCTATAGGATTATCTTTGTGGATCATGCCAATGCCAAGTGTGCCCTTACGCTTATAGGATTGTTTGTGTTTGCTAGTATTACCATTGAAGTAAGTGCCCATACCATCTGTTATCTCAACCCAAAGTCTACCTACAGCGTCCCCTAAGAACCAGTCATTCTGACGCTTATCACCATTATAGATTAGTAATAAATGACAATGTAAACCACCCGTTTCAACCCCTTGTTCTATAGCCCAAGCATGACCCCTTAGATGTTCAAAACAGCCCCTCTTTCGTCCTACCTTATCATTGAAGTCATCCATAAAATCGTAAAAGGTTTTGATATTCACAAGATGCGCAAACTCTGCCTTTATTTTAATATCGACTCGAACTATTAACGCGCGTGCGTACTTGTTTAAGAAATAACTCATGTAGCGGTAAAGTGATCTGCTATTACGTCGTTCCTGATTAGCAAAGCTAACAATGTCAGTGGCAAATTCATATTGGTAAGAACGTAACGCGGTTACAAACCTTTCTGTATTTGCTCTATCCCAAATAAATTCATTCGGATAGTGATTGCCACAAACAAGGTAGCAACTACCCATAAACCAATTTATGGTATTGCAGTAGTCCAATTCATCATCAGAGAGCAATGCCATTGCCTCATAGTATATATTGAGCTGTTCACTAATGTGCTTAATACTGATTTGAGCATTGGGGCTCAGGATAGCATTTACGAGTGTATCGATTTGAGCAACGACGTAATCGTGGCTTAAAGATAGGGTAGTCATTTTATTCTGCCTAAGGTTATATGTTCATAGTCTTAGGCGATTAGGTATTTTATTACAGGAGTTCATCAATTATCTAAACAGTATGATGTATATCTATTAATAATATTAATAACCGGATTTACGGAATGGTGAATATTACTCTACAGCCCGGCTTTACCTTTTAAAAAACGCTGTCTTTGCACGATTAAGATAAATGGGGAGTTAAGTTTGATATTTACAAGTCGCCTTGTACTGCAAATTAGATAATGTTCACATCCGTATTCCTATCTGCCTAGCAGTTGCACTCAAATTACTATTGCTGTCGGAAATTTTTTTAACCGCTTCTACTTTGAGTTCTATGCTAGAGCTCTGTCTTTTTTAGTCATAGGAAATGTCTTATCCAGTCTTTAGTTTATCAAGCTTACTTATACGGGTCCTTCGTCATAGCTTATTTTGAGTTAGCGATGGGTGAGATGAGTGAACAAGTATTGAATATGAATTTTGATAGATCAGCTAGATAAACACCCAAAAGCATTCAAGATTATTTAATTACGATAATTTATTTTTGGATTATTTTGATATTATGCGTGATAATCTTCCTAATAGCTCTCTGCATATGTAGTTATAAGGAATATAGAAGTGAGTTTTCCACGTTTTTATTACGATTTTCCTGCATTTTTTTTCAATTTTAATTACGATTTTATTACTACTAAAATATGATAGATATCAAGGTTTCTATATGAATAATAATTTTAGCCTCATCGAAGAACTGTACGATAGTAGATACAAAGGGAATAAGCTTTGGGAGAATGTAATTAAAAAATTAACAATTAGACAAGCCTATGTTTTCTACTATTGCCTAATTATTAAAGATAGAAATGAGCTTGATAGATCTCTAGGAATATTCAGCTTACCAGATGAAAACATGATTCATAAATGTTTGATGGATGCTTTAATTAAGGAAAATGACAAGTGGTATTTAGCCCAAGTAATCGGAGATTATGCTCATGAAATAGTCATTAATGATAAGGAGATTTTATGGATTAGAGCTGAACTTCGAGCAGCATTATGGCTCGGTTGCTATATGGCAGATAATCAATTAGAGGATAAAGATATATATGCTAATTTTCTAAGAGCTACTTCCAGCGCTGAGTATATTGAACAACTGATCCAATTATTAGATATCCATGGATATGTTAGTAGGAAGGGCGTTACGTTAAGACTTAGGAATGATCTAGATGATAGATTAAAAGCCATTAGGGTTAACTCTAGATATTTGTTTAGATTAAGCAAGAATGATTATCTATCAATCAAGATTCCTGACTTTAAACTAAACTGGATAGACGAACTCTCTGAAAAAGAAATTGATACTGTTATTAGAAGGTTTATGGAAGAAGAGGTACTGATACTGAGTGAATTTTTTGTACCAAGTAATAAAAAAGACAAAATTGAACTAATTAAAGCTTCTTTAGATATGCAGGATTACAAAATTCAAAGGAAATCGTTGAATAGAAGGTCATCGTTTAAAGAAAGTTTAAGCATAGCTCCAGATATTGTAGAGACAGAATCTGATGATGTATCTAAACCCACTCAAAGGAAAGGTTTTACAGAACGTAGCGCTCAAGAAATAATTGATTTATTGAGGAAGGCATTTAACTCTAAAGATTATAGGAAATCGCAATCAACTGCAAAAGTTAGCCGTAGTTTTACTTTGAATAAAGAGTCGAACATTATTCTAATCGCTTTGTCCAAGAAGCTAGGAGCTACTCCCAAGAAAGTCATTGAGGCTCTAGTTAAAGGAGTTGATTTAGAAGATCAACATAGGATTTGTGAGATAGATAAGCTTATTAGTGGCAGAAGGGCTGCTAAAACACAGTTAGTACAAAAAAAGCCTAGTGAGTCAGAAGATCCTAGTACTGAGCTAGAGCCTATAGCTGAAACAGAAAAATTGGTTGACGAATCAAAATAAATTCAAAGCGAGATATATGATTAGAAGCTTCATTAAGAATAAGTAACTTACTGCTTAAGGTTGAACTTGCTGATGACTCGTGTCAGTAAGCATTTAATATAGGTCGCAGTTACACCGGATCTGCGATGGTCTCATTTATTAGACTTTACCAGCTAAGCGCTGTATATCCTCAGAACTTAGACCGCGATCTAATAAGACTTTTATTAAAGCATCATTCTCTAAGTTTGATAGCAATGCTTTAGGTGGCTGAGTAAAGGATTTTTCAATCTGCTGACGAGCTGCTTGGAAGTCCACAACTTCGCCTTTATCTCTAAGTAAGTCTAAAAAGTCTGCCCATACCTGCATTATCTTGCGACGCTCATCTAAGTGCTGAGCGTGGTTATATACGGCTCTAATGCTACTTTTCTTATCATGAGCCATTTGCTTCTCAATCGCATCACCCATATAGCCAAGCTCATTTAAGTTGGTAGATGCGATATGGCGGAAGCCGTGTCCTGTTTGTTTGCCACCGTAGCCAAGAATATCTAAAGCATTATTGATAAATTCTTCACTATAAGGCTTATGCATACCAGTATGGTAGAACACGTATTCATAGTGTCCTGTGATGGGCTTCATCTCTTTCAAAACTGCCAGCATTTGATCTGATAAAGGAACAACGTGCTTGCGCGCAATCTTAAGGTTATCAATATCGACACGCCATAGACGGTTAGGGAAGTCGATATGTTCCCATTTCATCATTCTGAGCTCGATAGTACGACAGAAAGAATATGCTAGAAACTTCATACCTAATCGAGTTTGATCGTGACCATGATAGCCTTCAATATCTTGTAAGAGCTTAGGTAGCTCACTAAGCTCAACGTGTTTCATGTGCTTAGTCTTGGCTTTTGGATATAGCTCTTTAAGCCCATCTGTATGATTTACCTCGATTAGGCGCTCTCTCATGGCTCTCCTAAGAATGTTTCCAACGAGATCAATAGTGCGTCTGGTTACTTCTCGTGGTGATGCCCCTTCATTATTAGTCCTGCTTTCAATGTCATCTGCCATTAATTTACAATCTTCAAATGTCATATCTTTTAAAGCAATGCCTTCAAAGCTAGGTATAACGTCTTTGTGCATTCGATTATAGTCCTGCTGATAGGTGCGAGGCGCTACATTGCGCTCACGCTCCTCCAACCATTCAAGCGCATAGTCGTTAAACATTTTTGCCTGTTCGTTGTCTAATTTTTCTTGACGCTTTTTATTTTTTGGGTTAATCCCTTTTGATATTAGAGCTTTAATGTTTGCGTTAGCAACTCTCGCTTCTGCTAAACTCATCTGTGGATATGTACCTAAAGTAGTATTTTTCTGCTTACCATCGAAGCGATATGCACTAATCCAGGTTTTTCTTCCAGAAGATCGTACCCATAGCTGCAACCCTTCTTGATCGCTATGTTTATCAGGGCGTGCGGCGGTACATTTTTCGCTAGGTTTAAGACTCCGAATTTTGACATCAGTAAGCATAGCCTGAATTCCTTATAGAAATTAAAGTAAGCCTTTACCGGAGCGTTGTTTGAGTTATCTGTTGGTATAATTAAATATAGAATTGTCAAACTGTTGGTATAGAAGGCCGTTTTCTAATTCTATACCAACGCTTATACCAACACAATCATTGGATGACATAGGGATATTTCGGAACACTTGGGAATTTAGAAGTAAGTTATAACAGGGCGGAAGCTTTACATATAAGGGTCTAGCAGGTTTTTAAGAGGGGTTTAGGCAGAGGATATAACTAAGATTGGCGGTGAAGGAGGGATTCGAACCCTCGATACGCTATTAACGTATACACACTTTCCAGGCGTGCGGTTTCAGCCACTCACCCACTTCACCGTTTTTTAATAACCAAGATTTTTGCAGGACTTATTATAGCGGATAGGATTTAAAATGTCACGGCTTGCGCAGCATCTTTCTTTATTAGGAGGCGCCTGCTACGATAGTACATACGTAATGATAGATATAGACGGTTGAAAGTCGCATGATAAGTTTTTTTAAAGATAAATTATTGGTTAAGAGTAAAATTATAGTGGCGATGTTCATTGTCGTAGTAGGATTATCGTCTGCACAGGCTGATGACCTAAGCCAATGTAGTCAATCATTTTATGGCGGCGTGTATCCTGAATTTAGCAATAAGAAGCTAAGTAACAATACCCAAGCACTCTGTATGGACGGTTTTGCCGTTATGTATTCTGGTATATCGCGTACGCCGCTGTGGTCAGCAGAACATCTGAATCGCAAGCGTTTGCAGCAAGCCAAGCAAATCGACCGTGAAGACAGCTTTCATGAAGAAAGCCGCTTACCACAGTCTATGCGCGCCAAGCTCTCGGACTATTCAGGCTCAGGTTATGACCGCGGACATTTAGCGCCTAATGGTGACATGGCAAATCGTAGTCAGCAATATGATAGTTTTAGCCTTGCCAATATCGCCCCGCAATCTCCGCGCAATAATCGCTATATCTGGCGCAACATTGAATCGGCGACCCGTTATTTAACACAGCAATACGGTGAGATCTATACCATTACAGGGGTGGCATTTACCGACAAAAAAGCCAAGCAGTTAGCAGGGCGCGTACTGGTGCCCAGTCATTTTTTTAAAGCCGTTTATATTCCAGCAAGTAATCAAGCAGGGGTATATTATGCGCCTAATGATGAATCTGAGCGTATAGAGATTATCAGTATTGATGAATTGACTGCTAAAATCGGTATCGACGTGCTGCCAGTACTTGATGCAAAAGCCAAAGGACAAGCCTTGGATCTACCGCTAAAAGCTGGCGAGGCTATTGATGTACCAGCAACAGATGTTGAAGAACCTACTTGGATGCTATTTGTGGTAGCAATTTTTGAATGGGTCATGGCACAATTACAAACATAAGTCTTTCAATTATTGCTGAAGCTATGTGGTTCTGATACATCCTGTAATATGCTATTTATGAAAAAAGGAGGATTATATGATTGATCCATTTGCGAATAATCACCAAAGTATGCAGATTGGTGAGCTGGTTATTGAAAATCAAGAAGATAAAATTATTATTTATGGCGACATTAATCTGGTTTTAAATGATGCTGGATATGAGCAGGCAAAGCAGCTATACGAACTTAGTAGTAAGATTTTAGCGGCGTTTGAAAGCAAAATCCCTTATAGTAAGGATGATGCTAAGTCAAAAGAAAAAGATGACCAAGCGGGCGAAATGATAGACAATCCTTTCCTGTAACTTATTGATATAGTTTTGATTTTATAGAAATAATAAACTATAAAAAAACTACTAGGCAAATGCTTAAAATTGCTTATAATGGGTCAAGACAAGGCTTATTCTGTCCATATTTTTTAGGAAAGGTGAGTTGGTTACCTTAGTATTTACTGTACTAATAAGTAAAAACTAATATATAGTACCACTTAGCCGTAATAAAAAATTGTTGGCAAAGGATAAGCTTAGGACATCAGAAACATATTGTTTCTAGTAATCATTGATTGAAGGGAGTCTATTTATGAAACTATTCGCAAAAACTACATTAGCAGTTGTTGGTATCAGTTTAGCAAGCATGGCATTTGCCGCTGATCCGTTAGCCAATACTACTTGGCAGACTTATGACGAAGGCAAGCCAAAAGGCGTGGTGAAAATCACTGAGTCGAATGGCGTGCTAACGGGTAAGCTTATCAGTACTGTGTCAGAAAAAGGTCAAAAGCACGTTGGTATGACGATTATCTCAGGCTTAAAAGCTGATGGTAATGGTAAATACAGTGGTGGTAAAATTACTGACCCTGAAAAAAACAAAACTTATAAGCTTACTGCTAACTTAAGCGGCAGCACCTTGGATCTAAAAGGTCACTTAGGGCCATTCTCGCGTAGCCAAACGTGGAAAAAGAAATAAGTCTAAGTTAATGGCTGAATTAATGTACGTCTCTTAATTAAGCTGAGTTTTAATTAATAGTAAAAAATCCCGCAACGCCGAAAGGTGTTGCGGGATTTTTAGTTGTGACTTTTGCTGTATTTGAAATAACTTTAAGCTACTAATTACATAGTCATTGCCAAATAAGCAAGCTATAAGAGACATATTAACTTTGCTAGGATAAATGTTAGTCGCTTCCTTTAAGTGCTCTGCTCTAGAGGCTTCAAAGATTTATCCCAGCAGCACTGTATCTTTTTAAAGTTTATTCGCTATCAGCTATCTTATAAATTCTGGATAGGCTTCCATGCCGCATTCGGCAATATCAGCACCTTGATATTCTTCTTCCTCAGAGATACGCAGACCCATGACAAATTTGATCGTACTCCAAACGATTAAACTACTTACAAATACCCATGCAAAAATAGTTGCAGCACCGGCTAGTTGACCAATCAAGGACGCTGCCGGATTGGTCAGCGGCACAATTAAGAGACCAAATAAGCCCACCACACCATGGACAGAAATCGCGCCTACAGGATCGTCGATTTTTATTTTGTCTAAGAGTAGAATCGATAAGACAACGATCACCCCTGCGCTCATACCAAATAGAGTAGCCTGTAGCGCTGAGGGCGTTAAAGGTTCTGCAGTAATGGCGACCAGTCCTGCTAATGCACCGTTTAAGAGCATAGTTAAATCTGCCTTGCCAAAGATAAGCCGTGCGATGAGTAAGGCACCAATCGCTCCACCAGCAGCGGCAGCATTGGTATTCAAGAACACGATGGCGACGGAATTGGCGCTACTGATATCGGCAAGCTTCAACACTGAACCACCATTAAAGCCAAACCAGCCCATCCATAATATTAAGGTGCCAAGTGCTGCCAGTGGTAAGTTTGCCCCAGGAATAGCACGTATCTCACCTTTAGCACCATATTTCCCAAGGCGCGGCCCTAAAAGTAGTACCCCTGATAAGGCAGCAGTAGCCCCTGCCAGATGGACGATACCAGAGCCAGCAAAATCAGAGAACCCCAAGTCGCCCAAACTATATAAACCAAAAACTTCTTTGCCACCCCACGTCCAGCTGCCTTCTAACGGATAAATAGCCCCTGTCATCACCGCAGCAAACAGTAAGAATGACCATAGTTTCATACGCTCAGCGACCGCACCCGAGACGATAGACATACAGGTGGCAACAAACACTACTTGGAAGAAAAAGTCAGATGCACGGGAGTACACAGCATTGCCGCCAAAGCCATTTTTAACTGACGTAGCTAACGCGTCAGTGACTAAGCTTTCGCTACCTGCAATACCAGTCAAAAATAGATTGCCGTCATACATGATGGCATAACCGCATATCATATACATGGTACAGGCAGTCGCAAAGAGTGCGATATTTTTGGTTAGGATTTCGACCGTATTTTTTGAGCGTACCAATCCTGCTTCTAACATCGTGAAACCCGCTGCCATCCACATGACAAGCGCACCACACATTAAAAAGTAAAAGGTATCTAGCGCGTACTGGAGTTCAAAGATTTGGTTTTGCATGTTAATTCCCCTTGAATATATGCAATACAGAAATCGAGATGACCTATAAATCGACGTTTATAGGTGAGTCTTGCGCTTAGATAGCGTCAGGACCTGTCTCACCCGTACGAATACGAATGACTTGCTCAAGATTGGTCACAAATATTTTGCCGTCACCAATTTTACCGGTACTAGCGATGCGTGTAATGGCTTCGATAGCAGGCTCAACCATCTCATCCATCACCGCCACTTCCACTTTTACTTTAGGCAAAAAATCCACCACATACTCAGCGCCGCGATAGAGCTCGGTATGACCTTTTTGGCGACCGAAACCCTTGACTTCAGTGACGGTAACACCTTTAACGCCGATGTCAGAAAGCGCTTCACGCACATCATCGAGCTTAAATGGTTTTAAGATCGCAGTGATTAGCTTCATAAAAAAATCCTTATTTGGGTGATGTCGCAGGTCAATAGCTGCCATTTAATGCAACATATCATTGTCATGCTTACACTAAGTGATTCAAGAATTGTGCCAAATCTACTCAAGGGGGAAGGTAGAATAGGGCATATTTACTCAAGAACCATCAAAATGATGACAAAAATATGGCTTATACAGCGACGATAAACAGCCTATCAATCGGTATAAAAAAGCAGATTAACCTTTAACGTTACATGAACGAGAACTTTATTATAACCAACTTTATAGGGGCTTGGGGCGGCTATGCCTGTATTTCCTGTGATGATTTGCTAAAAAACACTAGGATATAAAGACTGATGAGAAAGAAAAAGGCTAAATACTTATGGATATGAAGATTGATACTTCTATCGGTAATAATTTAGCCTTAACGTGAAAGAGATTGGACGAAAAATTTGTCCTTAGGCCTTTGGGAACAGGAGATATGGAGTCGTCGTGCTATTCAGCAGTTTTTTAGTATCACTACCTTTTAACAGCTCAATCAAACGCGGCTGCGCAAAGGCACCCGTCATCAGCAGACCGATATTATTATCGCGTTGGTAGTAGGTTAGAGCTGCCGTGATATCGCGGCTGTCGAGTAAGGTTTTTTTGCATTTAATACCGGCTTGTTTCAAGCGCGCATAGGCTTCACGTAATGCATCGCAATTTTCAGAGGTTTCTTTATCGACCATGACAATATGAATCATCAATGCGCGCACTAAAGGTGTTTTACATAACCAATTGAGCATTTTATGTGCAGTAGGGCTATTGTCAAAGGCAAATAATGCACTAGTAGGGGGCAGAAATGGTGCATGAGTCACCAAAATAGGGCAGAGGCTTGAGCGAACAAGTTGAGTTAAAGTTACTTTAGTAGTGACATGATGACCAATCACAATTAATTGGGCTTGATTATCGACATAGTCAATGCTCGCATCGAGATTTTCATGCCTATGTAGCGTATAAGTTTTCAGTTTATGGTGCTGCTGTTGGCAATAACTGCTGGCTTGATGCAGCAACAGCTTACCTTGCGCTTTTAATTCACAATTACTCAAGTGTTCTTTTGCCGTGAATTGATCGAGTAAGGTATTTTCATCATCAATATTCAGGCAGCCTGAATAATTAACGGCTGCTTTTTGTTGTAAGCTTGGTACTGAATAGAGTAATCCTATCGGGGATTGTAGGCGTATGGACGCCCACATACTGGCTTCCAATACAGCTTGTACATGGTTTGGGCAGTCTAAGCAGGCAATCACACTATCTGGCTTCAAATTACTCATAGAGGCATCACATCATTTCAATAACTAAAATGCAAGCTGGGCGGTCGAGATAGTACTCTCAACCGCCCAACTTGATTTTATATACCAATATCATTACTGATCAATAAACAAGGCGTTTATATCAGCTTGATAACACATACTGTTTTAATCTAATAAGCCAATGTCTCGGCGATCATGAACAGAAAAACGATCAATAAGGGTGCGGCTGGCACTATTGAGTCCCACAACTTTTACTTCAATACCTTCGCGCTTTAAGCGTATAACCAACTTATCCAAGGTATCCACTGCACTGACATCCCAAAAATGGGCTTGGCTAACATCAATATGGACGTTATCTAACGCTTCTTTGGTATCAAAGCTTTGTAAAAATTGTGTGGTGGAAGCAAAGAAAACTTGGCCTTGCACGTAGTAGTAACGGGTATTGTTGTCGTCGTCATACTCGCTGAATACGGTTAAGAACTGTCCGATTTTATTGGCAAAAGCTAAGGCAGATAATAGAACACCAACACCAACACCATAAGCTAGGTTATGAGTAAAGACGGTGGTCAAAACCGTCGCTAGCATAACAATATTAAAAGAAATCGGGTGGGTCTTAAATTCACGAATAGACTGCCAGTTAAAGGTGCCGATAGAGACCATAATCATCACGGCTACCAGCGCTGCCATCGGTATCAAACTCACCCAATCGCTCAAGAATACCACCATAATAAGTAGTACCACACCAGCGATCAGCGTTGATAAACGTGTACGACCGCCTGATTTGACGTTAATCATGGACTGTCCAATCATCGCACAGCCCGCCATACCGCCGAAGCATCCTGAGACCACGTTAGCGATGCCTTGGCCACGGCATTCACGGTTTTTATCGCTTGGCGTATCGGTCAGCTCATCGACAATGGTTGCTGTCATCATAGATTCTAGTAAGCCTACGATCGCAAGCGCGATCGAATAAGGCGCGATGATAAGCAAAGTATCTAGGTTCAATGGAATGTCAGGCAGCAAAAACATCGGTAATGAATCTGGTAAGTCGCCCATACTACCAACGTTACGAATATCAAGATTCATATACATGGCAACCGCAGTCAACCCCACAATACAAACCAGTGGCGATGGAATCACGCGGCCGATTTTAGGAATGAGGGGAAACAAATAAATAATCGCCAAACCTGTGGCAGTCATTATATAAACGGTCATACCAACGCGTTCAGTGGCGGGGTTCAACTCAGGCAGCTGGGCGGCAAATATCAAAATTGCCAGCGCATTAACAAAGCCAATGACCACTGAGCGCGATACAAAACGCATCAGATTGCCGAGTTTTAAGATGCCCATAATAATTTGAATACCACCACACAATAAGGTGGCAGCAAGCAAGTATTGCAGCCCATGCTCAGCAACCAAATCAACCATGACCAGTGCCATGGCTCCAGTGGCTGCCGAAATCATACCGGGACGTCCACCAACAAAACTGATGACTACTGCGATACAAAATGAGGCATATAAACCAACTTTTGGATCGACACCGGCGATAATAGAAAAGGCAATGGCTTCTGGAATCAAGGCCAGTGCAACGACCAGACCTGACAAGGTATCGCCGCGAATATTGGAAAACCACTCTTCACGTAAACTGCCAAAAAAAGATGTCATAAGTAAACTGCATAGGGTTGAAGACAAAAAAGCAATCATTATTCAGCGAATGATTGCATTGTGATGAACATCACTGGAATGATAAATCTGTGTCCGCAATCGTGATCTGCGGTAGAAGAAGACAAATAAGTTGTCAGAAAAATTACAACAACATAAATGATAAAAAATAAAGGAGCGTTTGCCTGTCATGTTACTAGTATCATATAAAGCACTGCTAATGCATGGCGACAGCCGCACGATAAGTAGGACAACATGCTACACTAAAATGCTAGGTTAATTTATAGTCGACATAGCGGCTCTTGCTAAGCTCGCTATTATAGCATTAGCTACTCAATATAAAAATAGCCGTATCATCGTATAAAGTATTGAAAAATTAGTACCGAAATGTGCTTGATACCGTTATGATGCTATTCATTTGAAGCATATTTTGAAGACGATAGATTTAGTATATTTATTGCCTGTTTTCTTGATAACATTTTGCTCGTTTATTTGTTCGTTCAATAAAAGGAAAAGTCATGACCGCTAGCACCGCAACAGCCACCTTACTTCATAAAGGCAGTGGCTTACAAGTTGTCGTCGGTTTGGGACAGTCGGGGTTATCGGTAGCGCATTATTTGACCGAACAAGGCTACCAAGTCGCCATCACTGACAATCAAGAAAATCCTACGTTAGCAAACAAGCTGCCTGCGAGTATCGAGATTAGACAGTTTGGTGCGATTGATGCTGAGTTATTGCAACAAGCAGCCCGTATTATTATCAGCCCCGGTATTTCTTTGGACAATCCAGCCATTGCTGCGGCACGGGCGGCAAATATTCCAGTCGTCAGCGATATTCAGCTGTTCTGCGAAGCGTGTACGGTGCCAATCGTTGCCATTACAGGCTCAAATGCTAAAAGCACCGTCACGACACTGGTTGGACATATGGCAGCAGATGCTGGTATTAATGTTGGCGTAGGCGGTAATATCGGCGTGCCAGCACTAAGCCTTTTAAGTAATAAAGAGATGGAGCTAGCGGTTATAGAATTGTCTAGTTTTCAGTTAGAAACGGTCACCAATTTAGGCGCGCAGGTCGCAACAGTCCTCAATATGTCGCCTGATCATTTAGACCGTCATGGCGATATGCTCGGCTATCACCAAGCCAAGCACCGTATCTTTCAAGGTGCTAAATCGGTGGTGATTAATCGTGAAGATGCGTTGACTCGTCCACTTGTGCCAGATAGCGTACCGCGACTGAGTACCGGTATTCATGCCCCTAATAAAGATCAGTATGGGCTTATAACGGATACCGCCGGACAGACGTATTTGGCGCGTGGCACAGAGCGTTTATTATCGGCAGATAAACTCAAGATTAAAGGACGTCATAACTTGCTTAATGCTCAAGCAGCACTGGCACTGGGTGAGCTTGCTGGTTTGCCGCTTGATAGTATGCTAAACACTTTGCAGCAGTTTGCAGGTCTGGAGCATCGCTGCCAATACGTCGCTACTGTCGCTGGCATTGACTACTTTAACGACTCTAAAGGCACCAATATTGGCTCAACAATGGCAGCTGTTGAAGGCTTAGGAGCAGTTTATGCGCCAAAAGACGGTAAGCTATTATTAATATTAGGCGGCCAAGGTAAAGGTCAGCAGTTCGGTGAGCTTTCCCCTTTTATCAATCAGTATGTCAGCCAAGTGCTGTTTATCGGTGAAGACAGTCAGCAGATTGAGCAGCATTTAAGAGCCGCTGGTCTTAGTGATGAGGTTAGCTTGCATCAATGTCAGACCTTAGACAATGCTTTTGTGACGATTGAGCAAGTAACAGCAAGTAGCTTATCGCAAGTGCAAGCGGTATTATTGTCACCTGCTTGTGCCAGCTTCGATCAGTTTAGCGGCTTTGTGGCTCGCGGCGAGCATTTTAGTCAGCTCGTCAAGCAATTAGATGCTGAGTCTCAATAGGTGTTTTTGGAAAATACTGATTTGACAGATAATGAGTTATAAAGCGCCTTGTTACAAGATTATGTGACCTACGCTTTATAATCGTAAACGGCAAGCGTTTTCTGGATAAATGATTGTTTTGCCTATAAATTACTGCTACTGTCAAAGCAAGGTCTGTCTCATCAAATCTATTTTTTAATTTTTAAACGGTGGCGTTGCATAAACGCCGTGTTTTTCGTTTGTTAGTGTATCTAAAACTATGGCGCTCTCTTCTCTTTTTCGTTCTTCTGCTCAACCTCGTCAATCTAACGGCTCAGATGGTATTCTGTCTATGCCATCTGCGCGGGCGATTTTATTATCGAGCGTTGGCTGTATGTTGGTTCTCAGCCTATTGATGGTGGCTTCAGCGTCGATTCCTTTTGCGCTTAGCCGCGGTTTAACAGAGCTGAAGTTCTTTTATAATCAGCTTTTATACATGGGCATTGGACTGGCTATTGCAGCGGTTTCTTATCATTTGGTGTCATTAAAAAGATTATATAGAACTGAAACCCAGTTTATGCTGTTGGCTATTACGGGGCTATTATTGGTTGCGACTTTATTTAGTACGCCTATTAATGGCTCTAAACGTTGGTTAACCTTAGCGAGCTTTAACTTCCAAGTCGCCGAGCTTGCAAAGCTGGTGATGATTATATTTGTCTCAGATTTTGTCGTACGGCGCTCATTTGAAGTGCGTAATGGTTGGGATGGCTTTTTGAGAATTGCTCTGGTTGTTGGATTAATGACCGTCCTTTTATTAGCCCAGCCAGATTTCGGTTCTTTTGTGGTTATTCTTGGTACTGTGTTTGCCATTTTTTATATTGCTGGCGCACCTTATAAGCAGTTCATTGCCTTAGGTGCCGTTGCTGTTGGTGGCGCGGTATTAATGGTTGCAACGGTACAGTATAGGTTGGTACGGGTAATGTCATTTTTAGACCCGTTTGATGATGTTCAAGATACCGATTATCAGCTAGCACGTAGTTTAATCGCCTTTGGTCGAGGACAGTTTAGCGGTGTTGGTTATGGTGAAAGTGTGCAAAAGCTATCGCATTTACCAGAGGCACATACTGATTTTTTATTGGCTATTACCGGTGAGGAATTAGGTTTCGTTGGAGTCACCATGATTCTGATACTCGAGGCGCTGATTATCGGTAGTGCCATGCGTATCAGTTATAACGCGCTCAAACGTCGGCAGATGCGCATGAGCTATACCGCTTTTGGTATCGCTGTAGTGTTTATTGCCCAGACGATTATTAATGCGGCGATGAATATGGGGGCGATTCCGACTAAAGGTTTGACGATGCCGTTCTTTAGTTATGGCGGTTCATCGATGTTGATTAGCCTTGTGATGGTGGCAGTGTTACTGAAAATTTATAAAGAAAGTTCTGAGATTGAAAAAAGCCAGTGTCGTTATTATTAAGGGGTTTTTATTCAGTCGTTTTTATTTAGGAAGGCGTCGCTAATTGCGGCGCTTTTTTATTATGCGGTTTTATTATGGAGTAGGCATATTTAAAGACTGCTTACCTTGCAATGGCGTGTTATCCCATTGGGCAATGGCTTGATTTAGCATACGATCCGGTGTGTCATGCTCAACTGGTTGCTGCTGTAATAGTTGTAAGGCATACGCAAGTAATTTACTTGGATTGCGAGTATCGATAGGCTGAGCAAGGTTTTGTTTAGAGAGCTTCTGACCATCAGGATGACATATCAACGGTAGATGATACCAATGATTTATCGTTGGTAATTGCGCCGCTTGCATGATGCCTATTTGGGCAGTAGTCATCGGTAAAATATCCAAACCGCGCATGATATGAGTCACTTTTTGCAGCCCATCATCGAGACTTGCTGCCAAAACATAATTAATCATACCGTCTTGACGCCGAATAACCATATCGCCTAAAGTTTGCTGCGGATTATCCCATTGTATTCCCTGTATTCCGTCGTTAAAGCCGGTACAGTAATCTGGCAGCTGTATACGCAGCTTATGCTGCTCAGGATTTAAGTTTTCATTGACGCAAAAACGTGGATAGCGCTGTCGATTAGGTTGTAGATAGTTGTCTACATATTTATCGTTATCAGCTTGCACATCAGCAATGAATAAATCTTCATTAATAGGTGTTTCTTGCTGTGTCCAATAGTGCTCCAAGCGCTTGCGTGAGCATTGACAGCCATAAGTCAGAGGACGCAGCACTGACGAGATGTAATCATTGTAAATATCGATACGCTCAGACTGAAAAATAACATCGTCATCCCAGTTTAGCCCAAGCGCCTCTAAATCTATCAAGATCTGCTCTGTGAATTGCTTATCGCAGCGTTCAGTATCAGTATCTTCGATACGTAATAGCCATTTGCCACCAATAGATTTGATATGACAAAAGCTGGCAAGCGCTGTCGTGAGTGAGCCAAGATGGAGCTCACCGGTAGGCGAAGGCGCAAAACGACCGATAGGTTGGGGTGGATTCTGAGTGGTTAACATAAGTTATTCTGATATAGAGAATTTTATAAAATAGCTGGTTATTGTAAAATAACCAAAGAAATATAGAGAATAAACGAGCCAAGCATAAAAAGATATTTAACAAAGCCAGCTATTTTGTTGGTAACTCGTTATTAAAATAAAGCGCATCCAAAAAATGCAACGAGCGACCAATATATGGTCGCTCGTGTTTAATTTAAGGTAATAGATTTCTATTTTTAATTATCTACAACTAAGCTAAGCACCTTGGTTTTGGCGCTCTTTAATTTCAGATAAGGTTTTGCAGTCGATGCACTGAGTCGCCGTTGGACGTGCTTCAAGACGACGCAGACCAATCTCAACACCGCACGTTTCGCAAAAACCATAATCGTCATTTTCAATCTCTGAAATAGACTTATCAATTTTGCGGATAAGCTTACGTTCACGATCACGTGTACGTAACGTTAGGGCGAACTCTTCTTCTTGAGTGGCGCGGTCATTGATGTCTGGCATCGCGCTCGACTCGTCTTGGATATAAGTCTTGGTACGATCAGCTTCGCCAATAAGCTCATGTTTCCAGTCTAATAAAATCGCCTTAAAGTGTTCTAACTGCTCATTAGACATATACTCTTCGTCTTTGGCAGCTTCATAAGGCTTGAACTTAACATCACTCGGATTCGTGGTTAGGGTGCTCATATGGGTATCCTACTTTTCCAAATTAATTCAATAAAACGCCCTGTCAAAAGACCAGACGTTATCAATTTACCAAACGCTATAAATTTTCCCTTTATAAAACGTTTTACCACTTACTAACACAGCTGATCTGATTAAGATGGTTGTCTCAATACGCCGATATCGACATATCAATGCTCAAGTATATTGTCATAAATATTTTTATTTAAATGGTCGTACCCTAAATAAATTAACAAATCGCACACTATGAAAACTTAGATTGGGTCGATGCAGCCATCTTAGCTATTATAATATTATTTAATGACATATTAATTACGCGTCTTTTATACCGCTATTCATCCTTTATCATGCGCTATTTAAACCTTGAAACCAGCGCATTTACAATAAAAAGGCAATTATCTATCATGCTACAAACCTGTACTTTGCCAGCCATTTTATAATGGATCAAGCAAAATTAGCAGGCATATCATAGACAGAGAGCATAGCTCTATTATAGCCAAACGAGTAATTAATTCTAGTCAATAAAACTGGTGGTCAAGTATCTAGTCTTTCAACCCAGCTTGCAACCTTTCCATTGTTGGCTAATTGCAACCAACGATAGCCTGGACGCGCCTGCTTATCATAGGCAAAATCGTCTTCAAATGGCTTAAACTGATAGCAGGTAGAAGGCGTGCTATAAACAGTTACTCCTTGATGATGACGCATTTGTTCTTGGTGGGTATGCCCGTTGGTAATCACCTTCAGCTGCTTAAAAGGAGCAATATGCTGCCAAAATTGCTTTGCATTTTCTGCCATATGGCTGTCAATCCATTCAGAATCTACAGGTAATACATGATGATGGAGCGCAATGAGCGCTGGTTTCGTACAAGCAGCTAGCTGCTTACATACCCAATCAATGTCGGTCGCGTTAACCTTGCCCTCAACCTTACCCGTAATTGATGAGTCGAGTAAAAGTAGCTGCCAATACTCAGACTCTATCAGATGGCGGTTCAGCAAACGTGGATCAGCAGCCCTTGCAATCAAAGTACGTTGGTAAAAAGGTAAGTCTTCACCCATCTCATCGGTCACGTCATGATTGCCTGCAATACAAGCAAAAGGAATGCCGGTTTTCTCTAACACTGTAAAAATATGATCATAGATAGTAGGGTCCACTTTATTGACTAAGTCGCCTGTTACGATAATCAAATCACAGCGTATCTCTTTGCTGAGTGCTTGTTTGATAATTGCCTCAAAGCTATATTGGCAAAATGCTACTTCGCTACTAATGTCATCAGCAGAAGCAGGTAGATGGGATGATAAATGCAAATCAGTGATTTGTAATACATTAACCTGTCCGTCTGGGGTGCTGACGGTACTGACAGGATAGCTTGGCATTGAATTTTGTCCCTTAATGCAGCAAAAACTGAATATTTTTCAGATATTTATATAGTTTAATATCTGATAATAGCTGAACAATTATGGCCCATCTGGCATTTTATTTTGGTTTTTATAAGTTTCTTTTAAACTGAAAAAAAGATATTTTCACTTTTACCTCAAGCGCCTTTATATACGGCTAATATATTTTTACAGATATCGAACTATCATATTGATAGCATTAGGGAAAGTTTACAACATAACGCCTATGAAAGCTCTAGCAATTTTAATGAAATAAAGTTCTATAAAGACCAGAAAAATATATAAGAAGAAAATGGATACATTAATCTGAATTGAATAGCTAATGGTTAGTGGCGTGGCGACCAAAATTTTGCCAATATGGATTTTGTGGTGGTCAGTTTTGAGATGATTAAAGCGGTAAAGAACAAACTTGCTAAGATTAAAACGATAGATAGCCCAGTCTGAATGTCCAGCCAAATACTACCCCAAACACCTAAGGTAACGCCAAGTTGGGCAACCACTAACGATATAATGACCATTTGTTTTGGCGATGCTGAATATAATCGTGCCGTCAGTGCGGGCAAGACCAGCAGACCACTGATTAATAGGCTGCCAACTGCCTGCAATGCAATCGCACAAAACCCTGCCAATAGACCCATAAAAAATAATCGTTGACTAGTTGGATTGATGCCTTGAATGCGCGCTAACGCTTCATGGGTTGCCAATTTAATTTGTGCCGGCCAGATATAGATAAGTAATGCCAACCCAACCAATACACTGCCAGCAATCAACGGCAAATCCGCCCAATCAAGCTCAAGCAAATTACCAAATAAAAAGCCTAAGACATTGGCTTGCTGATCGGTTAGTTGGGTTAAGGTTAATAGACCTAAACACAGTAAGGATACGGCAACCACGGCCAGTACCGCATCAACAGGCAAACGCTCATCATCAATGAGTACTAATCCCAATACCACCATCACGCTGACCAGCGCAATGCCGATACCCATAGGCAGCTGCCACCATACTGCCAGTGCTACACCTAGTAGTGTGCCATGCGCCAACGCATCGGCAAAGAAAGCCATACGTCGCCACAATACCAAGCAGCCTAAAGGTGCTGAAAGCAATGCTAAGATACTACCAGCTATCCAAGCAGGCGCAATAATGGCTAACCAAGCAGTCATAATACATATCCGTAAATTTTTATAAAAAGGGTATCAGGCAATTTTTGCTTTAAGCCAACTAGTGTTTATTAAATCTAGCTTGGCGCGTGATGTTCACAGGCATGTGGTTGGTGGACATACGGCTGCTCATAATGATGACCAAATAGCTTTTGAAACTCACTGCTAATGGCAAGCTCGCTTGGTTGACCTTCACAACAGATATGTTTATTCAAACAAATCACCCGTCGACTGCCTTTCATCACCCAATGTAAATCATGAGAGACCACCAGCATGGCACAACGCAGAAAATCTGGTAGCTCATCAATAAATTGATAAAGCCAAACCTCCGTTTCAGGGTCTAGCCCTTGCATCGGCTCATCTAAAATCAATAGATTTGGCTTATCTAATAATGCTCTTGCTAACAATACCCGTTGGGTTTCACCGCCTGATAAATGCAGCATCTGCCGTGAGAGCAAATGGGTCAATGATAACTTATCAAATATAAACTGCCGCTGCTCAGGCGTTAGGCGTTTTTTGTTGGCTTGCCCTAATAAATCGCTGACACGTAATGGCAGGATTGGTGGTACAGAAAATCGCTGCGGCACATAGCCTATCTGCAGGTTCTGGTATGGTGTCACTTGCCCAGTCGTGGGTTCAATTAGTCCCAAAATTAGCTTAACCAGCGTCGATTTGCCAGCACCATTAGGACCGATAAGGCTCACCGTTTCATTGACTGCAATGTCGATATCAATATTAGAAAGCAAGCGTTGTTGACCAATATAGTAGCTAACATTACTTAAGTTCAGCAGCTTACTTGTATTATTCATCAGATAACCGCGCATATGGATGGAGAGTTAGTTTAAATATAAGATTCAGCTCATTGTTTACTGACACGCTTGGCAACGACCACTCAGCTCAATGACACTGCGAGCAACCGTAAAGCCGATATCTTGTTCAGCAAAGCTCATCATCTCTTGCACTGGTAAGCTGCTACATTCTTGTACGCGTTGACACTGCTCACAAATTAAGAAGGCTGCCGTATGATGAGCACGCGGATGACAGCAAGGCACATAAGCATTGATAGATGTCAGCTGATGAATCAAACCTTCGCTTAGTAAAAATTCTAAACTGCGATAGACCGTCGGTGGTGCGACATTTTTTATGCCGTCAGGCTCATTGTCATTATCTGAGAGGCGCATCTGCTGTAATTGGGTGATTAAATCATAAGCACCCACTGGCTTATTCGCTTGCAATACCAGCTTATAAATCTGCTGCCGTAACGGGGTAAAGCGTACACCGCGCAGATGAGATTGCTCTTTTGCGGCTTTTAGGCGCTCGGTCACATTTTGCGGCGTAAAATCTTGCACATCGTGGGCATGATCACAGTTTGATGAAATGGTCGGCATAGCAAAAACTCCCAAAACAATCCTAATAAATACAGCAAACAATCGTTTTTATAAAACGCTGCCTAGTATAACGACAAATTAACTGCTCAACACCTAGATTTGCCAAACCTTGACATGACTTTTAATTAACATCGCTTTATATGTGATTAACCTCGCTTCGCAAAAATAGAATTACTAAAATGCAAAATAAAAGTGTGATTTAATAATGTTATAGTATAACATAATACTTAGAAGTAACCTATATTAAAAATATCGCAGTTCAATGACTCAATAGGATTTAAATCGTATGATTGCCAACGCTCATAACGCCACAACAAATTCAGATAAAAGATTCAATGTTAAAAATGATACATTTTTACATAAGCTGCGCAATTTAATAGCGAAGCGTTTATTGATGGCTGGGTTGTTAATATTAGGATTTATGGCATTACCTGCGCAAGCAGCAACGGTTAGCGTGAGTAATTATCCATTATTTTTATTAAGCCAAGCAGTGACAGAAGGCGCACCACCTGCCAAACAATTATTACAAGCAGGGGAGGTCGGACATCATGGTAGTATTAGCCCTGGCGATATCAAGGCAATCCAAGACAGTACCTTTGTAGTTTGGTTTGGTGAGCCCCTAGAAAATAATTTGGCAGCAAATTTGAACAATGCACCCAATTCTATTGCCTTATTTAAGTTTGACGCTTTTAATCGTCATCCTCTGCGCGATATAAAAGGCAAGCCTATCGCTGGCACGCTTGATCCGCATATTTGGCTCGACCCTGACAATGCCAAAGCCATTACCCGTGCCCTTGCCGTCATACACAGTCATGCCAATCCGCAATATAAAAAGCTTTACCATGCAAATGCGCAAAAATTTGCCCAACGACTGGACAAAGCAGTGGCAGCAACCAACCAGAATGCTAGCCAAAAACCATTACCATACTGGGCTTATCATGATGCTTATCAATACATGGAGAAAAGCGCTAACTTACAGCTCATTGGCAGCTTAAGTACCGACCATCATTTGGCACCAAAAGCCAGTCAATTACGTTGGCTTAATGAGCAGCGCCCAGCTAAGCAGATGTGTTTGGTCAGCCCAAGTGCGCCTGCCAAAGGTTTGCTTGCTAAGCTTCAACCTGTTAAAGAGACAGTTCAAGCAGAAGATATGAGTAATAGTAAAGATTTTGTCAGCGGTTGGCAGATGATGGCACAGCAAATTCGCCAATGCATATCGTAAAAGCTTCTGTTAAAAATATAATTTAAGAATAATAAGCAAGCAGATCAAATGTATAGGATGCTAAATCTATAAGATGAAACGCACTTTGATAGAGTGTTAGTTGTACTTTATTAAATTTGTAGTGAGTTTTTCATTACTGTATCGTCAAATACTTGATAAAAGTTATATTTCACTTGCTTAAAAGGCACTCGCTCCTTATAATGAGGGCGTTTTATTTTGGTTGAAAGATAACGCCTATATGGTAAGCTACTCGCGGATAAAATTTTCGCAAGCAAGCTACATGATTCCCATGTGATAGGGCTATAGGAATATCAATGACCAAGCCTGCTAAACGCACGCAAAAAGATAAAATTGGCATCTATATCAAGCGCCAAGCATGGATATTATTTATCCTGATTATTATTGCTTGGATAATAGATACGCTATGGCTGCATAGTGCGCTGACTGTCGCAAAGAGCACCGCTATTGGTGCATTGCTGAGTTTTGCTACCCAAGCAGTATTTGCTTTTTTTATCTTTTGGTATACCGGTTATCGCGCGCGCTTACATATTGTGAGTCAGCTTTATCGGGGTCAGATGGCAAAATGGCTATTGACTGTGTTTGGTTTCGCACTAATTTTTATTACCGTACAACCCCTATCAGCGCCTGCGCTATTTATCGGTTTTATGGTAATGCAAATTAGTCACAGTTGGATGTTGTGGCATATACGCTAGTGTAGATAAAGGATAGCTATTTGATAGTTGCCTTATTGAGTGCACTGAGCTCGTCACCCTGCTGTCCAACTTCTATATGACTATTTAGTAAGTTAAAATATAAGCATTGCTTTAAAATAGCAGCGATAATGGTGTTATTAGTTTTCGATATAAAAATATACGCGGTTATTTGCGGGTAGGGGAGCGTTAATTGAGCGCTTGTTACTCTTACAATTAAATTCTTACAATTTAATTAGTGACGCAAAGCCATGTTAACAAACGTGAACGCCCTTAACTTATTAATACAGCAGATAAAAAAGTCATAATTGACTTTACACGAATACAACGCTGCATTAATATAGGCGGCTAAATATCTTGCTTACAAGTGCTGTATTAAGCGCTTATCGTGAAAAAACGAGCGAAGCAAACAATATATGATATTTTACACAAACATTAAAGGGCCATTAATGAATAATGATAAGCCCTTTTTTGATAGCTAAAATTTATCATCAGCTAGCAAATTTAGCATAAGTAACAGAACTATGGGTTGGATGTTATTGTTTACAGAGGCGCTTTAGGGTCGTTTGTTTATCTGCATTGAAAAGATGCAGCGGCAAGCGCTAAAGACCTCATCAGATGACAACCGTATTTTTTGGTAGTTGAGTAAATCGTTGACTAATAAGAAGCTTATATTATGGCAGGCGAGCAAACAACCACAGACTATATCTCTCATCACTTAACGAACTGGACGTACGGCTATCTGCCGGGCGAAGGTTGGAAAGTTGCCTATACTGCCGAAGAAGCAGGGTTAATGGGCTTTAAAGCGATCCACCTTGATTCTATGCTTTGGTCAATTGGTTTGGGCATTGTTTTCTGCTCCATCTTCTGGATGGTCGCTAGAAAAGTCACTTCAGGCGTGCCGGGTAAGCTGCAAACTGCGGTTGAGATGATCGTTGAATTCGTTGATAACAACGTTCGCGACTCTTATAGTGGTACTTCGAAGCTGATTGCGCCGTTGGCGTTGACCATCTTTGTGTGGATATTCTTAATGAACTTGATGGATTTACTACCTGTCGACTTCATCCCTATGCTGGCCGGACAAGTTGGCGCGCTGATGGGACATGATCCACATCATGTGTTCTTTAAGATTGTTCCAACCACAGATCCTAATGTCACGCTTGGCATGTCTTTTTCTGTCTTTATCCTGATTCTATTTTATAGTATCAAAGAAAAAGGTCTGGGCGGCTTTGTTGGTGAGCTAACATTGCATCCGTTTAGTGCCAAAAACCCTATCGTACAAATTATTTTAATACCCATCAACTTTATCTTAGAGTTTGTTACTCTGATAGCTAAGCCTATCTCTTTAGGTCTGCGTCTATTCGGTAACATGTATGCTGGTGAGTTGATTTTCATACTGATTGCCCTAATGCCATTTTGGATTCAGTGGGCGTTGTCAGTACCGTGGGCTATTTTCCACATCTTAATTATTACCCTCCAAGCGTTCGTATTTATGATGCTGACGATAGTTTATATGTCACTTGCATCATCAACTGAACATTAATTAGACATTCAATAGGTAAATGAGGATACATCCATGGATCCAGTATTAGGTGGTTACACAGTTATCGCAGTAGCACTACTTATCGGTTTAGGTGCACTAGGTACAGGTATTGGTTTTGCTATTCTAGGTGGTAAATTCCTAGAAGGTGTTGCGCGTCAGCCAGAACTTGGTTCACAGTTGCAAACTCGTATGTTCATCGTAGCAGGTCTTCTTGATGCTATTCCGATGATCGGTGTTGGTATTGCTATGCTATTGTTGTTCGCTAACCCTCTAGCAGGTTAATCAGAAAGCTCAGTTGTAAATGTTTGGTAGTCAAAGTTTGTATATTAACCATAGCCAAAGTTTGGCTATCAAATATGATCAATGAAACTGATTTTTCATTAACAAAGAGGTGATCACGTGAATATCAATTCTACCCTCATCGGTCAAGCCATTGCTTTTGCAATCTTTGTGATGTTCTGCATGAAATTCGTGTGGCCACCACTTATCGGCGCAATTAACGACCGTCAGCGTAAAATTGCTGAAGGCTTAAACGCTGCTGAAAAAGCAAAAGCAGACTTGGCGACCGCGGAGCGAGATGTACAGCAGGAGCTTAATCTTGCAAAGACCAAAGCGGCTGCATTAATTGAGCAAGCGAACAAAAGCGCCAATCAACTTGTTGAAGATGCAAAATCTCAAGCCCAAGCGGAAGGCGAGCGCATTCGCCAGCAAGCACAAGCGGCTATCGACCAAGAAATCAATCAAGCGCGTGAGTCATTACGTGCCCAAGTTGCTGAATTGGCGGTACTTGGTGCTGAAAAGATTTTGCAAGACACAGTCGATGTGCAAAAACATGCCAGTATGTTAAATCAGCTGGCGGCGAAGCTGTAATTGTGAGGATAACATGGCTGACTTATCAACCTTAGCACGACCGTACGCTAAAGCCGCTTTTGATTATGCCAATGAAAACGGAGTAGTAAACGAGTGGGAAAACTTCTTGTTTGTTGCCGCTACCGTTGTCAGCGACAAGTCGTTCAGTACTTGGCTAGACAATCCAGCTGTTTCTGCTGAGCATAAGTCAGCTGCTTTGGTCGATCTTTATGATACACAAGTAGCGAGCGCTAGTGATTCTGCTTTCAAGCAGTTATTAGGTGAGACCCAAGGGGCTCGTCATGACAGCAACGCCAGCTATCCAAAAGTATCAGTAGCATTTAGTAACTTCGTTAAACAGTTATCAGAGCAAGAGCGTCTGGCGCTGCTTCCTGAAGTTTATGAGCATTATCGCCGTCACAAGGCAATAAGCTTAAAGCAGCTTGACGCTTATGTGACCTCTGCTTATCCATTAACCGATGCACAGCGTGATACGCTGCAAGCACGTCTTGCTACTTCGCTTAATGCGAGTGTAGTGATTCATGATTCGGTGGATCCAAGTCTTTTGGCAGGCGTTACGATCAAAGTCGGTGACAAAGTCATTGATGATTCGATGCGCGGCAAGTTACAACAGTTAAAAACACAGCTAACGGCCTAATGTTATTTATCACCTTATCAACGCTGACCAGTTAAGCTGAGTCTGCTTGACAATATTTTGAGTGATAAGTAGAGCATTTAAGTCAGTGGCGGGTTACCATAAATTAAAGGAAACAAGGCAATGCAACAATTGAATCCAGCGGAAATCAGTAACCTGATTAAGCAGCGTATTCAAGACCTTGATGCGGGTGCAACTGCAAAGAATGAAGGCACGATTGTCAAAGTATCTGACGGTATCGTGCAGATTCATGGTCTTGAAGATGCCATGTACGGCGAAATGATTGAGTTTGAAGGTGAAGTCTACGGAATGGCGCTTAACTTAGAGCGTGATTCGGTTGGCGCAGTAGTACTGGGTGACTTCCTAAAACTACAAGAAGGTCAAAAAGCCTATTGTACTGGTCGTATCCTTGAAGTTCCGGTAGGTCCTGAGTTGCTAGGTCGCGTTGTTGATGCTTTAGGTAACCCTATTGATGGCAAAGGCCCTATTAATGCCAAGATGACTGACAAAGTCGAAAAAATCGCTCCGGGCGTTATCGATCGTCAGTCAGTTGATCAACCAGTCATGACTGGTTATAAGTCTGTTGATACCATGATTCCAATCGGTCGTGGTCAGCGTGAGCTTATCATTGGTGACCGTCAGACGGGTAAAACCGCAATGGCTATCGATGCGATCATTGCACAGAAAGCCTCTGGTATTAAGTGTGTCTACGTAGCAATTGGTCAGAAGCGTTCTACCATTGCCAACGTGGTACGTAAACTTGAGCAAACTGGTGCCCTTGAATATACGACTGTTGTAGTCGCTTCAGCGTCAGAGCCAGCAGCACTACAATATATCGCACCGTACTCAGGTTGTACGATGGGCGAATACTTCCGTGACCGCGGCGAAGATGCACTGATCGTATTTGATGACTTATCAAAGCAAGCAGTCGCTTATCGTCAAATCTCACTACTATTACGTCGTCCGCCAGGTCGTGAAGCTTATCCTGGTGATGTATTCTATTTACACTCACGTTTACTTGAGCGTGCATCACGCGTAAACGCAGCTTATGTTGAAAAATTCACCAATGGTGAAGTGGTCGGTAAAACTGGTTCTTTAACCGCGCTACCTATCATTGAAACCCAAGCTGGTGACGTATCTGCATTCGTACCGACTAACGTAATTTCAATTACTGATGGTCAGATTTTCTTAGAATCAAGCCTATTCAACTCAGGTATCCGTCCGGCGGTGAATGCTGGTATTTCGGTATCGCGTGTTGGTGGTGCTGCTCAGACTAAGATTATCAAGAAGCTATCTGGTGGTATCCGTACCGCACTAGCCCAGTATCGTGAACTTGCAGCGTTTGCTCAGTTTGCATCAGATCTTGATGATGTGACGCGTGAACAGCTGGATCATGGTGAGCGTGTGACTGAACTGATGAAGCAAAAGCAATATCAGCCAATGTCTATCTCTGAGCAAGCCGCTGTTATTTATGCGTCAAACGAAGGCTTCTTAGCAGACGTTCCTGTTGAAAAAATCGGTTCTTTTGAAGAAGCTTACTTACGCTATATGCATGATGAGCAAGCTGACTTAATGAAAGAGATTGATGACACTGCGAATTATAACGATGATATCGCAGGTCGTTTAAAGTCATCTTTAGAGACCTTTAAACAAAATCACAGTTATTAATTTAACGGGTTAAGCCAGTTTTGTTGTGGCTTTGATTTTAGAGCTTATGAAGTGGCGCGTTGTCTGATAAGCTTTTATTAAGACAGCAGCGCCACTTTAGTCACAACTCATGGTCTATGGTTGCGTCATGCCATAAGATATTGATATATCGAAATATTGCTAATAGAAATACTGTTTGATATTAAAATATTGTTGCATGCGCCAATGCTTTTTAACCCTCTTATATTGGAATCATTATGGCAAACTTAAAAGAAATACGTGCCAAAGTCACCAGTATTCAAAGCACCCAAAAAATTACTCGCGCTATGCAAATGGTAGCGGCTAGTAAAATGCGCCGTGCCCAAGAGCGCATGGAAGTGGGTCGCCCGTATGCTGATAGTATGCGCCGGGTTATTTCGCATTTGGTGCATGCCTCATCCGATTATAAACATCCGTATATGGTCACGCGTCCAGTCAATAGAGTTGGCTATATCGTTATCACATCTGACCGTGGTCTAGCAGGTGGTTTAAATATTAATTTATTTAAAGCATTAACAAAGAATATCCAGCAATACCAAAACCAGTCTGTACAAGCTGAATTTGCCGTGATTGGCTCTAAAGGTGTCAGCTTCTTTAAAAACTTTGGTGGCAAGGTCACTGCCGCAGTGACTGATTATGGTGATAAGCCTACTTTTGAGCAGATAAACTCACCGGTTCAAGCGATGCTTGATGATTATACTAACGGTAAAATAGACCGCATCTATGTGGTTTATAATAAGTTCGTCAATGCAATGACCCAAAAGCCGACTATCAATCAGTTGGTACCTTTACCAGAGAGTGCATTTGGTGAAGAAGAGAGCGGCATTCAGACTGAACTTAGCTGGGATTATATCTACGAGCCTGATATCAAAACATTGATTGATGAATTGCTAGGCCGTTATATTGAGTCTATCGTCTATCAAGCGGTAATGGAAAACATTGCCTCTGAGCAGTCCTCACGTATGGTTGCGATGAAAGCGGCGACAGATAATGCTGGCGACCTAATTAACGATTTACAGTTGGTTTATAACAAGCTGCGTCAAGCGGCGATTACCCGAGAAATCTCGGAAATCGTTGGCGGTGCTGCTGCTGTTTCATAATTGAAACCCTTTATGAAACCCACTATATACAGAATTTCCAGGAGAACGCAATGAGTAGCGGTCGTATTGTACAGATTATTGGCGCGGTTCTTGACGTTGAGTTTAACCGTAACGAAGTACCTAAGATTTTCGATGCTTTGCTAGTTGATGGCACTGAAACCACTTTAGAAGTACAGCAACAGCTGGGTGATGGCATCGTACGTACGATTGCTATGGGTTCTACTGAAGGACTAAAGCGTAACCTACCGGTTACTAATACTGGTGGCCCGATTTCTGTGCCAGTCGGTATCGGTACGCTAGGTCGTATCATGGATGTTCTTGGTCGTCCTATCGATGAAGAAGGTCCAGTTGCTGCAGATGAGCGCTGGTCAATTCACCGCGAAGCGCCAAGCTATGCAGAACAATCAAACAGTACTGAGCTGTTAGAGACTGGTATTAAAGTAATCGATTTACTTTGCCCGTTTGCTAAAGGTGGTAAAGTTGGTCTGTTCGGTGGTGCCGGTGTTGGTAAAACTGTCAATATGATGGAATTGATCAACAACATCGCGCTTAAGCACGAAGGTTTGTCTGTATTTGCTGGTGTTGGCGAGCGTACGCGTGAAGGGAATGACTTCTATCACGAAATGCAAGAAGCTGGCGTTGTTAATACCGAAGACTTTAGTAAATCTAAAGTGGCGATGGTATACGGTCAGATGAATGAGCCACCGGGTAACCGTTTACGTGTTGCACTGTCTGGTTTGACCATGGCTGAATACTTCCGTGATACCAAAGATCCTGCTACTGGCAAAGGTCGTGACGTATTGCTATTCGTTGATAACATCTATCGTTATACACTAGCCGGTACTGAAGTATCAGCATTGCTAGGTCGTATGCCATCAGCGGTTGGTTATCAGCCAACACTCGCTGAAGAGATGGGTATGCTGCAAGAGCGTATTACTTCTACGCAATCAGGTTCTATTACTTCTGTACAAGCAGTATATGTACCTGCGGATGACTTGACGGATCCATCACCAGCTACAACATTTGCTCACTTAGATGCAACTGTGGTACTAAGCCGTGATATCGCTTCACAAGGTATCTATCCTGCGGTTGATCCACTAGATTCAACCTCACGTCAGCTAGATCCATTGGTTATCGGTGAAGAGCATTACAACGTTGCTCGTGGTGTTCAGGAAGTTCTACAGCGCTATAAAGAGCTAAAAGACATCATCGCAATTTTGGGTATGGATGAGTTATCAGAAGAAGATAAACTAGTCGTTTATCGTGCTCGTAAAATCCAGCGCTTCTTATCACAGCCATTCCACGTAGCCGAAGTATTTACCGGTGCACCTGGTAAATATGTACCACTACGCGATACCATTGCAAGCTTTAAAGCAATCATCGCTGGTGAATATGATAGCTTACCAGAGCAAGCCTTCTATATGGCTGGCGGCATCGACGAAGTTGTTGCTAAAGCTGAAAAAATGAAGTCTTCTGCAGCGTAAGTTGTATTCGTATTAACTAACGAGTAGGTATAATATAAATCCTATATCTACTTCTTAGTAACGCATCGCAGTTTTTACTGTTTTTTGATCGCGCTTTGATAGTAAGGAATTAAGTATGGCAACGTTACAATGTCGCGTCGTAAGTGCTCGTGAAGAGTTGTATTCAGGCGAAATTAGCATGTTAATAGCTAGTGGTACCGAAGGCGAGATTGGTATATTGCCAGGTCACACCCCGCTTATTACTTTGCTAAAGCCTGGCGCAATGCGTGTGCAAACGCCAGATGGTTCAGAAGAAGTAATCTACGTCTCAGGCGGTGTGTTAGAAGTACAGCCAAAAATGGTAACCGTACTTGCTGATACGGCTATGCGTGCACATAACCTTGACGAAAGTAAAATCGTTGAAGCACGTAAAAAGGCTGAGCAGATGCTGGTCAACCAGTCTGATACCGTACAAACAAATGCTGCATTGGCATCATTGGCGGAATCTGTCGCTCAGCTACAGACTATCCGTAAGTACAAAAACCGTGCTTAATATTTTTTGGTTGCAAGGCTAATGATTTACTCTTGTAAGCAATAATAAAAAGACAGTCCTTTATGGGCTGTTTTTTTTATGGCTGATGATTTTATATCTACTAACAATGGTTTTTAGTTTTTAGGCAAAAAGCCACTAGCAACAATAGCAATATATGGTTATATTAAGGGTTGGAAAATAATTTGCTAAGTTATTAAGTTAAGTGGTTTTCTGTGCTTTCTTTAATAATTTGGTTGATGGTTTAAGCGTTTAGACATAGCAAGACAGTTGTTACTCACCAAAAGGCATTTAATGCTTTTAAAATGCTATAAAAAGTATGATTTTTGGACGAAAACTGACGTTTTAATAGTTGTAGTTTATAGGTTTTGTTAACAGCTATAAGCTATAGTATAGGAAGCCACAGGATTAATAGTATACTATGCTGCCAACTTTGTAACCGCTATATGAACAGCAATGGCGCTATTTCATAGTGCCATTAATTTTACTGCTCTTACTTTGACTACTTTTAAATAAGATGTATTAGAGGATATAACAATGACAACGAATGATGATGACAACACCCCCCGAATTTTGATTGTTGAGGATGATGAGCGTCTGGCCATGTTGACCCAAGATTATTTGGTCAAAAATGGTCTAGAAGTGGCGATTGAAACGGATGGTAATCGCGCCATTCGTCGTATTGTTACTGAGCAGCCAGATTTGGTCGTACTTGACGTTATGTTGCCTGGTAGCGATGGCTTGACGGTTTGCCGTGAAGTTCGTCCACATTACCACAATCCTATCTTAATGCTGACCGCGCGCACCGAAGATATGGATCAAGTATTGGGTTTAGAGATGGGTGCGGATGACTATGTTGCCAAGCCTGCTCAGCCACGTGTGTTATTAGCACGTATTCGTGCGTTATTACGTCGCTCAGAAAATGCGCCATCAGAAGATGTGCCGCAGCGCCTAGAATTTGGTGAATTGGTCATCGACAATGGCGGTCGTTCAGTGAATTTAGGTGATGAGCTAGTAGACTTCACCAGTGCGGAATATGACCTATTATGGTTGCTTGCTTCTAATGCTGGACGTATCTTGTCGCGTGAAGATATCTTTGAGCGCCTACGTGGTATTGAATATGACGGTCAGGATCGCTCTATTGACGTACGTATCTCACGTATTCGTCCAAAAATCGGTGATGATCCAGAAAATCCAAAACGTATCAAAACCGTCCGTAGCAAAGGCTATCTGTTTGTCAAAGAAGGCAACTAATCGCCTATTTTTGCTGTGAACTTTTAGCATTTATTGTGATTTAATAAAAAACCAGCGTAAAGCTGGTTTTTTAGGGTTTAAATTCTAAGTTTTTAACCTTAATCACTAGGTTATGTGGTTTAATTAAGCGATAATTTTATATATCATTTTAAGTATCAGTTAATAAATAACGCAGCAAATATTATCCTATATTGATTATGATAGGTATTCTGCTATTCATAACTATTAGTCATCAGGTTGGTCACGGCACGTATGTCATTAGTCTCTTCTCTTAAGCACAGTATTTTTGTTCGTATTTATGCAGGGCTATTGATAGTCTGCTTATGTGTGGCCTTGTTTGCCCAATTATTGATGGATACCATCAATAAAGAACGCGTACAATCTTATCGCGAAAATATGGCAACTGGGGCATTTCATATCGTAAGCGAAGGCCTGGCTCATCAAGAGAACGAAGCAGAGCGTGATTATTGGCTGTCTGATGCCAGTAATTTGTTTGGTGCAGAGTTCAAGATTTTGCCTATCAATGAGATTGATTTTAACGCCAGTGAGCTACGCCGTTTTGAAAAAGACAATACTGTTGTTCGTTATGTCAGCCAGATGGCCTACGCTGATGTTTATTATCGCTTACCAGACAATCAAAGTGTTCTGACCGCGCGTATATCACAGGTTACTGAGCAGCAAGTACGAGCCATCGCGGTATTTTTGCTAGATGATTTGTCTTATTATATTACCTTAGCTGATAAGCGTGCACGTTTGGTGCAGTTAGAAGAAAAATTCTCATTCCCTTTGGCCTTTAAAGCCTTAAGTGCCCTTGATTTAGATCCTGATCAGATGTCACGTCTGCGCCGTGGTGAGGTGGTTATCTTATTACAAGATACCAATACCAGCCAAAACAACTCGTCTATCAAAGTCATTGTGCCTTCTGAAATTAGCGATATGGCTATTTTGATCGGTCCGGTGCCTTTATTTAATTGGTTCCCGCTCAATTTAATTGTCAGTATGATTCTGATAAGTATGTTTTTAATCAGTTTGGGCGTCTATGCACTGATTTTCCCTCTCGAGCGTAAGCTGCAATTGATTCAAGTGGGGGTCAATGAGGTCAGTAAGGGCAATCTTGACAGTCAGGTACAAGTTATCGGTCAAGATGAAATAGCCCGTTTGGCCGCGACTTTTAACGCTATGACCTCTCATATCAAGCGTTTGATTGAGTCGCAACGAGAGCTAACGCGTGCGGTATCGCATGAGCTGCGTACACCGGTTGCACGTATCCGTTTTGCGGTCGATATGCTGGCAGATACCGAAGATGAAGATTCACGTTTTATGCAGCGTGATTATATTGATGAAGATATCGAAGCGCTCAATGGTTTGATTGATGAGATGTTAACCTACGCCAAGCTTGAAGAAGGCTCGCCAAAATTAGACTTGGAGCCAGTCAATCTTCGAGAGCTACTTGAGCAGATTGAGCGTGAAACCAATGCCTTGGGCAAACCGATTAAAATTGTCACTAAGCTGCCAAATGCTAAGATAGAAGCAGTGGCAGATAGACGCTACTTGCACCGCGTGATTCAGAATTTGGCTGGTAATGCCTTACGCTATGCAGAGAGCACCATTATCATCAGTGCCGGGATTAAAAAAGGTAATGCTTTCGTTAGTGTTGAAGATGATGGTCATGGCATACCTGAAGCTGATCGAGAAAAAGTCTTTATCCCATTCTCACGCTTGGATGACAGTCGCACGCGCGCGTCAGGTGGTTATGGTTTAGGCTTGTCTATCGTGTCACGTATTGCTTTTTGGTTTAATGGCAGTATGAAAGTTGACGAGAGCCGCGACCTTGGTGGCGCGCGCTTTGTAATGACATGGCCTATCAAGCCACTGACACAAATTCTAGCGGCTGATGAACTAACCCAAGAGAAGAGCGAGCGTGACTTTGATGCTTAAATATCATTAATACATTTTAAGAAACAGCATGGCAGCTTTGTGAAAGTAAATCGACTACCGCCCTGCTATTTTTTAATTAATTATAGATAGTGTAATAAGTTACTTATTACTGTCATTTATTCTTTAAAGGAGGAGGGCAAAGGATGCCGTATTTATTTGGGGGTTTGGTGATCTTAAATGCTGTCACGTTAGGATATTATCTATTTGTGCCACAGCCAAGCGTCACTCAAACTTTAAAAGCTGCGCAAGATGAGATTACTCAGCCTTTAGCTTTCACCAACAGCGCTGAGTATATTCCACCGGTTATCGGTAATAGGCAATAAAGCTTTATAACCGTAGTGATTTTTATCTTTAAAGAAAACAACAAAGAAAAGCAACGATAGCCAATCGTTGCTTTTTTAATCTTATGGATTGGCGTTATTATCAATGAAGGGCTTTTTATCCGAATTGATATCTAATGGCTGTTCTCCAGTAACTTTGGAGATAAGTGGAATCCGAATACAGACCTGTAGACCACCATCTGGATGGTTAATCGCTTCTACTGTGCCATGATGCAGGCGCGCGATACGGTCAACAATCGCTAAACCAAGACCGCTGCCTTGAGTAGTACGCGCTGACTCACCACGTTCAAACGGCTGCATAACACGCTCGAGTTGGTCTTCTGCCACCCCATCGCCGCAGTCTCGCACACAGATAATCAACTGCTCTTTTGCTTCTTTGTTCACGGTATTTTCTGTTACGACGTCGCTGTCTGTTATTACTTCTTTTTCTATGAAAGTTGGCACAATGACGGCTGATAGATAGATCGGCGGCTTGCCATAACGCTTGGCATTATTGACCAGATTGATAATCAGGCGTTTAATGGACATAGGGCGGATGGGCACAAGCTTGCTACATTCTGACTGGTAAATAAACTCCATCGGCGCAAACTGCACCATAATCTCATTAAATATGCTGTCTAAATTAGTCAGACGCATAGGCTCATCAGAACCATCTTTCATAAACGAGATAAACTGCTCCAAAATTGCATCCATATCTTCGATATCATAAATTAATCCTTCGCGGAAAAAATCATCGGGCAGCATCTCAGCGGTCAGTCGCATACGGGTCAACGGCGTACGCAAATCGTGTGATATACCTGCTAACATAATCGTGCGCTCTTTTTGTGCTTGGTTAAGAGTGGTAAACATACGGTTAAAGGCCATATTTACTTGGCGAATTTCGGTAGGACCGTGACGAGTCGGTAGGGTTGTCGCATGACCCAATTGAATATAGTTGGTGGCAGCACGTTGCAAGTAACGCAAAGGACGATTTAATTGACGCGATAACAAAACAATCGTTAATAATGTCAAAAAAGGCAGTCCAATTAAAAATAATAATAATAGGGTTGGACTATACTGCGAATAATAAACCACCGGCTCGCGTATCCAAAAACTGTTGTCACGACTGTCTTGTACCCAAAGCTGCGGGGTTGGCTTAAACTTAAAATATACCTCAACTGGTCGCCCCAATTGCGCGCTGATTTCTCGCTGCAATACATCGGTAAATACACCAACAAATGCTTTATCTGAAACCTGAGGAAAGTCACTCGGATTATCAACCACCACCACATGCGAATGCTGGTAAATCCACTGTCTCACTTCAGGGTTGTCCTTCCAGTCTCGGTTGACACTGTTCATCAGGCGTAGCTCGCTGGTTAAATAGCGCGCATGGCTTTTGAGTTCTGGTAAATAGAGACTGCGCCAAAAAAATAAAATAGACACCCCAACGCTGATAAGCACAATAAAAGCGACCATCAAAGTGGTCAGTAGACTATTAGAGTAAGAGCGTGGCAGCCAGCTTTGATGAGGCAGTTGTGAGTTTGGGGTGATCATAGGCGTCCAAAATAGAATGATACAGTGAAATACGATGATAAGTGCGACTACTAGAATAGCATAATCAACCAATGCCGCTGCCAGCTTTCATCACTAACGCTGGCGGTATCATCTGCTCAAGATAAAGGTGGAAAATAAAGGTCTTCATTATATTAGTGGCGTAAATGATGAATGTTATTTACAGTCATAACGATTTAAGCTATTGTTAATAAATAATTAAATAAGCACAGTTTATGTTTTCAATAAAATAAGACTGTGATATAATTATGCCCTTTTTGGTATACCTGCGAAAGAGAGAATTCACATGGTTGTTATTCGTTTAGCACGGGGCGGTGCCAAGAAACGCCCATTTTATCAAGTAGTTGTTGCTGATCAGCGCTGCGCACGTGACGGTCGCTACATTGAAAACATCGGCTTTTTTAACCCACTCGCTAAAGATTCTGAAGAAGCAGTACGCTTGAACATGGAAGCGTATAATGCGTGGGTCGCAAAAGGTGCACAACCTTCTGATCGCGTTGCTTCATTAGCAAAAGCTTATAATAAGTCTGTTGCTCAAACTGAAGCGACTGCTTAAGTTTAAGTAACTCTACTGATACTGCATTAGTCAGTTGGCTTAAGAATACCTAGCGTAACTGGTCTAACCAGGGTACGCCATTAACTGTTTATCGCTTTTGACTACGTTTATCGTTTTTAATAGCTTTTTTATTCATCATCGCTGTTTTTATCATTGTTAGGTTAGCCGTTATGTCGTCTGCTCCAAACGCTAGTGCCCTTATGAAAATCGGTCAGCTCAAAAAGCCTTATGGCATCAAAGGTTGGCTTTGGGTCTTTAGTGAAACAGATGATCGTACGGCTATATTTGATATCAAGCCTTGGTGGATGAAAACCGCTACCGGTATGAAACCTTTGACAGTAAAGGCTTGGCGTGAGCAAGGCACAGGAATTGTGGCTCAGTTTGAGCAGATTCCTGATCGCAATGTCGCTGAGACCATGAATGGGGTAACTCTTTGGGTCGAGCAAGACATCTTGCCAGAACCTGCTGAAGATGAATACTACTGGTCGGATTTGGTCAGCCTGCGCGTTATGAACGAGCAGGATGAGTATCTAGGCGATATTACTGAGATGTTTGAGACTGGCGCCCACGCTATCATGCGGGTTGCGGCCACATCAGACAGCTTAGATAAAGAAGAGCGCCTAATTCCATGGCACAAGCAAACTGTAATAAAGGTCGATCTGACTGAAAAAACAGTGCTGGTAGCATGGCCAAGTGACTATTAATAATGAATTGTTAATAAGCAATTATTAACACAAGCTTTAGTGATAAAAGCTTTAACTTTATCGCTTAAGGTTGTTAATAGTAATCCCGATTTGTTTAGTTAATATTAGCCACTGCGCAAGTAGACACCTGATGTATTTTGCCGTTATTAGTATTTTTCCTGAGATGTTTGCCACGATTCGTGAGTTTGGAATCACAGGTCGAGCAGTCACTCAGCAGCAAGTAACGATTGAATGCATTAACCCGCGTGATTTTACCAGCGATAACTATCGCCGTATTGATGAACGTCCGTATGGTGGCGGTCCTGGCATGGTGATGATGGCTGAGCCATTATCACAAGCTATTGAGGATGCGCGCCTGCGAGCGGCTCAGCACGGCTGCCGTGTCGACAAAGCGCACTGCCCGGTGATTTATATGTCACCACAAGGACAGACGCTGAGCGAAAGTAGTGTGCTTGATATGACTGAGTACGATGGCATGATTATATTATGTGGTCGCTACGAAGGCATTGATGAGCGCCTGCTTACGCAATATGTCGATATCGAAGTCTCGCTTGGTGATTATGTGCTTACTGGTGGTGAGCTACCTGCAATGGTGCTAATGGATAGTGTGATACGTCGTTTGCCGGATATTATGGGTGATGACAAGTCAGCTGAGCAAGACTCGTTCGTCGATGGTTTGCTTGATTGTCCACATTATACTAAGCCACATGAGTTTGCTGGCATGGCGGTCCCTGAAGTATTATTTTCAGGACATCATGCCAATATTGCCGAGTGGCGCTTCCGTCAACAAGTTGAACGTACGCAAACGCGGCGTCCTGATTTGTGGCAAGCATTCACACCGACACTAGAGCAAGCGAAGTGGTTAAAAGCATTGGCTAAAGCAGATAAAAAGTAGCGTTGATAGCTGCTATAAAGATAAACAGTTAAGTAATAAAATTTTGAGCAACAATAAAACGAGTCATAGCATAATGGCCGTTTGTCATAACCCACTTACGTTGTGTCTTATTAAAAAGAGATATAATTAATTATTACAAACAGGTGATATGCGTCAAGCCTCTATTATCTAATGTGAGGAGATAACTCTCATGAGCAACAAGCATCCATTGGTTCAGGTCATCGAAAATGCTCAATTGATTGAGCGCCCAAGCTTTGCACCCGGCGATACCGTTGTGGTTCAAGTAAAAGTACGTGAAGGTGAGCGTGAGCGTTTACAGGCTTTTGAAGGCGTTGTAATTGCTAAGCGTAACCGCGGTCTAAACTCAGCGTTTACCGTACGTAAAATCTCAAGCGGTGTTGGTGTTGAACGTGCATTCCAATTGCATTCACCAATCATCGAGAGCATCGAAGTGAAACGCCGTGGCGCAGTTCGCCGTGCGAAACTATACTACTTACGTGAGCGCTCTGGTAAATCAGCACGTATCCGCGAGAAGCTTGCTCCGCGTGCACCTAAAGTTGTTAAGCCAAAAGCTGACGCTTAGATTATATCCAGTATCTGCTTTTAAGCATTGTGCTTAAGATTGCTTTATTGCTGAGTCGTCTATTATGCGATTCGGTAGTAAAGAAAAAGCAGATACAAGCCCTTATTCATAGGTTTATCATATAAATAAGCGGGTAGTACCAAAAAAGACAAAACCCCAATCTGTGCGTAAGCCAGATTGGGGTTTTTGTTTCTGCTGTTTTAATTCATATTCTTTAAATAAAACATGCTTTAAATTAAGAATCGCTTTAAACGTTTTAAATTTGTATAAACGTTTTAAAAATAGACTTTAATCCTCAAAATTTTCGATACGGCTATTTTGGTCTTTAGATTTACTGTACTTACGCAGGCGTATGTATAACTTTTTAGTGACGGTCGCTATAGTTTTTTGCTGATCGTCAACAATATCGACTTGGTATTCACGAAATACTGGTTCGCCGTTTTTTGCCAATTCCTGAATAGTCTTGATTTCATTGCTAGGAATTTTCATGCGAGCAGTCACTTTGTTATTGCCTGGGGCGATAAATTCAATCTGTGAGCTTTTGTCCCAAACAACGTAGCTGCTACCCAGTTGATGCATCAGCATTAGCATGTAAAAAGGGTCAACCATTGAATATAAACTACCACCAAACTGCGTACCAACGATATTTTTATTCAGGCTATTGAGCCCCATGCTAACTACGCACAAGCCTTGGTCAAGATTGATATGTTCAATCTTGATACCAGCGCCAATATAAGGCGCGTAGGTATTAATACGCAGTTTAAGCAAATAAGGCGTCAGTAGTGGCATGATGTTTTTTTTGGCATTACGTTTTAGCGTCTCAAGATTTTTGGGTAGTAAACTCATAAACTTATCCTATGGCATTTCTTGATTTTTAGACTGCCATTCATCAATCGTAATGGGTAAAAAGGCATTTATCATAGTGAAAAATACCTAACGGCGCTACAGCTAAAGCGTAACTTAATTAAATACTGACCGATTCATGTTTATTAATTATTGACTGTCGCTGGTTTATTGTCATTGCAATAGATATTAACCTATTAGAATTATGATAGTGATAAAAGTAATCCATTATATTTTAACCGATAAGTAGTTAATAAGTTTATCATTAATTTTTTAGCAAACTTTACGTTATGAATTGATACTATACTTATAGTATATTCGAATTGTTATAGGTTCGCGTTCCTATGTCTCATGGCATACAATGATTGCATTTTTTCTTAAGTGTCTTTTTGTTCATCTTAAGCTAAGTAGATGAATGAGCAGTCACTAAAAACGTCATTCGACGTAAGGAAATGTGATGAGTAATACACAGCTTCCCACCTCAGGGTCCGATTCACAGCAGCCAAGCCCCTCTGATAATGATGTGCAGGGTAGCTATGTAGAGTTACATAAGCCCAATTCAAGCTTCAAAAACCGTAACGCCTACCTGAACCATGAACTGCAAATCATGCAGCCGAAACGCTGGCGTCCTAACTTGCCGTTCCGTGATTATCGTTTTGAATATGAGGATACGATTCCGGCGATGGCGGCAACGATTGGTAAAGTGGTGATGGTCGGCGCCATTGCAGCAACCTTTGCGGGGCCACTAGGTTTGGGTGATGCCTTTGTACTAGAAAACGTTCGTTATGAATTGCTCATCGTCGCGTTTTTTGTCATCTTATTCTCAGGGTTCTTACTCCCCACTGCCAACCTTGCAGGAACGCATGGTCCACTGATTCCTTTGATTCCCATCGTAGTGGCTGCTGGTGGTCACCCGATGGCATTTGGTCTACTTATCGGTGCTTTTGGATTGTTACTTGCCATTAGTAAAGGAGGGAGCTTGCTGGCAAACTTGACCAGTAAAGGCGTATGCGGTGGTTTACTGCTATATTTGGGCTTTATTGGTACGATATCCCAAGTCAAAAACCTGTTTGCGTGGGCAGAAGGTATTGATATGGCACATATTGCCTTTGTGGTGATTTTTCTCACCATAATACTATATGCAGTGCTAGAGAATTATCAAAAACGCTGGCTTGCGGTACCGCTCAGCTGCTTGCTAGGTGGTAGTGTTGCATTTGCGATGGGTGCGCCCTTTGCCTTTAAAACTGCACCCGGATTACCGCATATGAGCCCGATGTATTGGTGGGGCGAAAATACCGGTTGGATGCTAGGATTACCAACAGTTGAGAGCTTTATTGTCGTGCTACCATTTGCGGTGCTAGCCGTCGCCATGTGGTCACCAGACTTTTTGGGTCATCAGGTTTTCCAAAAAATCAGCTATCCTAAACGTACCGAACGTGTGCTGATGGATATTGATGATACGATGACCAGTGCCTCGTTTCGTCAGATTGTAGGCTCTGTGCTTGGTGGTGCAAACTTTGCCTCCTCATGGGGTACTTATATCGTACCGGCAGCGATTGCCAAGCGTCCTATTCCAGCCGGTGCGATTTTGACCGGTATTTTCTGTATTATTGCTGGTGTCTGGGGCTACCCAATGGACTTGGCAATATGGGAGCCAGTCATGTGTGTGGCGCTCATTGTTGGGGTCTTTATTCCACTTCTTGAAGCAGGGATGGAGATGACGCGTGAAGGTAAAACCACCCAGTCTGCTGCCATTGTCGTCTTTGCATCAGCCTTGGTTAATCCTGCCTTTGGTTGGTCACTTACACTGGTACTTGATAACTTAGGCTTGATTGGTTCGAAAGAGCGTAGCGCTAGTCTAACCAAAATGAGTCGCTGGATCATTCCGGTGATTACTTTTATTATATTAACTGGTGTGATGGCTATTGTCGGTATGCTGCCAGGGATTCCGGCATTGATGGCAAATTTCCGTCATTAATAAAGTGGTACTTAACTAAAAAAGTCAGCCATGGTGCTGGCTTTTTTATGGCTATGGTTAAATGGCTGGCTAAGTGGCTGTCGTTAAGCGAATAACTGGCTTGCAAAATCGTTGCTATTGCCCCATAAATATCTGTATATCAGTATCTTGAGAGCAATAAATTCTATGGTCAATGTCTCCGCGACGAGCCCCGTCGACGATAAAAAAGCCCGCCTTAAGCATTTAATCCAACGCCTGCCAAATTTGCCAGGGGTATATAAAATGCTGGGTAAGAACGGCGATATTTTATATGTGGGCAAGGCAAAGTCGCTAAAAAGTCGTGTGAACAGCTACTTTGCTAAAACCATTGATCATCCAAAGACGCGAGCGCTGGTAGCACGGATTCATAATATCGAAACTATTATTACCCGTAGTGAAACCGAAGCGCTATTGCTCGAGCAAAACCTGATTAAAGAACATCGTCCGCCTTATAACGTGTTATTGCGTGATGATAAATCTTATCTTTATGTGTTTATTTCAGCGGATAAGCCGTATCCAAGATTGGCCTACGGGCGTGGTAAAGGCAACCATCAAAAAGGTCGTTTTTTTGGACCATTTCCCTCTGCGCATGCGGCAAAAGAAACATTAGTGCTGATGCAAAAGATGTTTCAAATGCGTCAATGTACCAATACCTTTTTTAAGCAGCGTAAGCGTCCTTGCCTCGAATATCAAATCAAGCGCTGCCGTGCGCCGTGTGTCGGCTTGGTATCAGCCGAAGAATACGCAGAAGATGTAAATAATACCATTCGTTTCCTAAAAGGCGACTCTAGCGATATTCATAGCGCACTGATTGAAAAAATGGAAGCTTCTGCTGAAGAGTTAGACTTTGAAAAGGCGGTATTTTACCGCGATCAGCTGTCTATGCTGCGCGAAGTACAAGCTAAGCAAGCTGTTTATACCGTACAGGGCGAGGCGGATGTGATTGCTATTGCTAGTCAAGCAGGTATGACCTGCGTTAATGTGCTGACTGTCCGTGGTGGACGTGTGCTAGGCGGTAAGAACTATTTCCCTGATGTTGATAGTAGCGAGCCTCTAGCTGATAATTTATCTGCTTTTATTACTTCGTTTTATTTTCAAGTAACGGATGACTTACCACCAGAAATCATGTTGAGTCATGAATTACCAGATCAGGTCGCGGTCAGTGAAGCACTAGCGAGCCATTTTGGTAGCAAGGTCGTTATTAAAACTAACGTACGTGAACACCGTGCCGAATGGTTAGACTTGGCAAAACTCAATACTAATAATGCGCTAAAAACTAAGCTTGGCGATTACTTAGAATTACATGCGCGCTTTGGGGCGTTGAAAGATGTCTTGGCTGACGTCACTGATCGAACCATTGATCGCATTGAGTGCTTTGATATCTCGCACACGATGGGCGAGGCGACCATTGGTAGCTGCGTGGTCTTTGACCAAGGTGGCTCGCGTCGGCGTGATTATCGTCAGTATGCGATTCATGACATTGTCGGTGGTGATGATTATGCGGCGATGAAGCAAGTACTGACCCGCCGTTATAAAAAGCAGCCGCTGCCTGATTTGCTGCTTATCGATGGGGGTAAAGGTCAACTTGGCATCGCTAAAGAAGTGCTGACCGAGTTGGGTATCCTTAACGATACTTTACTCATTAGTGTGGCAAAAGGCGAAGGGCGCAAGGCAGGGCTTGAAGTATTGCATTTTATCGATCATGAGCCACTTGATTTGCCCATGGACAGCAAAGCATTGCATTTGCTGATGCACATTCGTGATGAAGCGCATCGCTTTGCCATCACTGCGCACCGTAAGAAGCGTGATAAACGCCGTTCATCGTCCGTACTAGAGGTCATACCAGGATTGGGCGAAAAGCGCCGTCGTGACTTACTTAATCACTTTGGCGGCATGCAGCAATTGCTCGGTGCCTCGCAGCAAGAATTGGCTGGCGTGCAAGGTATCGGTCCAATTTTGGCTAAAACGGTTTATAAAGTGTTGCATGAGTAGTTTAGGTTTATCAATCATAAAAAAGACTACAACCCTGAAGTTATAGCCTTTATAAAGTTAAAGTTGATGCTATTTAGTTAATTGAAATATCTAACTACTAGAAATCAAAATTTAACTGCTGATTTGGATAGCTGCGACAGTGTTCGCAAACCCTCTCCCAACGATTAAATCTGTATCTCCAGTACCGACGAACACGCACAGCTTTAGGATAACGACAATATACTTTTGTCATTTATGTCTCCATATTTGTTATGAAAATTTCACAACTATGGAGACATAGACACTTATTAGCATTTACTATAAAATGTATAAACCCTACCAAGGTAAATAAACTCTATTAGTAAGCTAACATTGGAGTCTAGCTCCACAGTTGTCTTATCTAAAAGTTTTTTAAGCTCAGCAATTAATTTTGCTGAGCTTTTTTAATTTTCCATATTTGGTTTCTCCTATTAAGTATTACGTTATAAAAATTAAATTAAATTAAATTAAAGTAAATGAAATTAAAGTAAATGAAATTAAAGTAAATGAAATTAAAGTAAATGAAATTAAGCTTTTCTTTTATAAGTCACAAACCTAAAGTCTAACTCACTTTTTTCATCATGCATCTGCCCAGATTCTTCCGCGACTACGAATTCGCTTGGCAATTCAGGATAAAACGCATCGCCATCAGTGATTTCAGTATCAACATGAGTCAGCTCAATACGGTCGGTATATACCAAGGCATCGCTAAAGACGCGCTCGCCGCCAATCACCCAAATCGTATCAAGATGCGCACTATGAGCAAGGCTAGCTGCTTGTGTCAGCGCATCTTCTAAATTATGCATGACATAGGCTTTTTCACTACCGACCAAACCTTTTTGCTCAGCATAATCTAGTTGGGTAGTGATAATAAAGCTGATACGTTTTGGTAGTGGTCGGCTGCTCATCGACTCAAACGTCTTGCGACCCATGATGACGATACCTTGTATCATGCCATTATCGTTTGGTTTGGTCGTCATACTTTTAAAATGCTGCAAGTCGGCTGAGATATGCCAAGGCAAATCATTGCCTTTACCAATACAGCGATTGCTACTGATAGCCGCTATTTGGGCAACTTCGGTGTTGGCATAGCTCATAAATTGTCCTTTGCTAATATTTAAATATGGTTTAAAACAGACAAGTAAATAGTTGAATAAACAGACGCTATACCGCCACTTGCGCTTTAATAGCTGGATGCGACTCATAACCATTGACGCTAATATCATCGTATTTGAAATCAAAAATATCTTTCACATCAGGGTTAAGTGTCAAGGTTGGCAGTGTATAAAGCGAGCGCGTCAGCTGCAATTCGACTTGCTCACGGTGGTTTTGATAAATATGACAATCGCCACCGGTCCAGATAAATTCGCCAACTTCTAAGCCGCATACTTGTGCGACCATATGAGTCAACATGGCATAGCTGGCAATATTAAAGGGCACACCTAGAAATAAATCTGCTGAACGCTGATAGAGCTGGCATGACAGTTTATTGTCCGCAACAAAAAACTGAAATAGCGTATGACAAGGCGGCAAAGCAACTTGCTCCGCTTCACCCGGATTCCAGCCAGAGACAATCAAGCGCCGCGAGTTAGGATTAGTCTTAATTTGCTCAATAACTTGGCTGATTTGATCGACGCCATCAACATTATAAGCACCGTCCTCAGCTTTAGTCGCCCCATAATTGCGCCATTGATGACCGTAAACTGGGCCCAAATCCCCAGCAGGGCGTCTAAAACGCGCAGTTTGCTCTGCCGTTGCCCATTCATTCCAAATACGCACACCGTTTTGTTGTAAATAATCGACGTGGGTACTACCACTTAAAAACCATAATAATTCATAAGTAATAGATTTAAGGTGAACTTTTTTGGTGGTTAATAGTGGAAAACCATCGGCTAAATTAAAACGTAGTTGCGCGCCAAAATGGCTAAGCGTACCCGTTCCAGTACGGTCACCTTTTTCAGTGCCTTCACTCATGACAAGTCTTAGCAGGTCTAAATAGGCTTGCTCGTTTTTACTCTGTTTGTTGTTATTAATGGAGCTGTTCATGGTCATAAAGTTACTCTTTGCGCTTTAAAGTGTCTTATCAAAACAATGTCTTATCAAAACAGTATCTTATCAAAATTATACTTAGCAGGTGCTAGATAAACATACCGCTTAATAAGCGGCGTGCTTACCCCAATCATAAATACCGCGTTTATAAGCATAAATCAGCATAATCAAGCCGGCGATAATCATCGGTGCGCTTAAGATTTGCCCTTTGGTCATCCAACCTAACAATATGAATCCTTGGTCAGCATCTGGCTGGCGGAAGAATTCAATGATAAAGCGGCTGATACCGTAGCCTAGTAGGAACACCGCAGAAGCGGCCATACGTGGACGCGGCTTTGATGAATACCACCATAAGAAGATAAATAGCAGCAGACCTTCGGCAAAGGCTTCATATAGCTGCGATGGATGACGAGGCAGTATGTATTGACCATTAACCTCAATCATCAGCTCTTGTAGCTCAGGATTGGTTTGTAATTGCTGCATATCAAAGGCAGCGGCTTGCGGGAAATAAGTTAGCCAGTTATAGCCACCGTCTGAGACACGTCCCCATAGTTCACCGTTGATATAGTTGCCGATACGACCAAACAGTAAGCCGGTCGGCACACAAGGTACGATAAAGTCGAATACTTGAAAGGTAGTCTTTTTATATTTACGGGCAAAGAACCACATACCAAGCATGACGCCGATAAAGCCACCGTGGAAAGACATACCGCCTTCCCATACTTTTAAGATATAGGCAGGGTTTTGAAGTAATTCGCCAAACTGATAAAACAGCACATAACCAATACGACCGCCTAAAATGACACCAAGCGCGCCATAAAAGACCAAATCAGACACCATATCGGTGGTCCAATTGTCGCGTTTGGTGCTGCGATACCAAGCCAGACCATAAGCGGCAGCAAAGGCCAGTAAATACATCAAACCATACCAGTGCACTTCTACTGGACCCAAGGAAAGCGCTACGGGATCATACTGAGGATGAATCATCATAAAGGCATCATTATTATTGGTAATAGAATGCTAGTCATAATAGCAAAATTCGTCCCTTGCGAACACTATGATAAATGTAGGAATAAATAAAGGCATTAGTAAATAAATCATTGAATGGTTGAATACATAGCAAAGCGCAGCAAAAACCGATAAGATGAAAAAAGCGACTCAATTTCTAAGGAACCGTTATGCAGCCCTATTTATCGACATTATCTTTACTAAGTCTAGTGGCATCAGGCGTTACGTTCTGGGTTCCTATCAGCGCACAAGCCGCTATAAGTAATATTGAGAACATCACCATTTACCAAGGCTTAGCCAGTGTAACGCGTACCTTGCTAATTAGCGGTAACGGCGAGCAAACGCTAGTTTTTTCTTGTTTATCGTCGAGCATCGAAGCAGATAGTATCAGTGTTCAAGCTATTGGTAATGTCAATGTTGGCGAAATTAGTATCGAAACCTTGAGCGCTGAGCAAGCGGCACAATGCCAATATCAAGGTGATTCTAATGTACAGAGTCAGCAGAGTAATTTAGCAGATATCAGTGCTGAGTTAGAAGCAGCACGTTTAGCTAAAGCCTATTTGCAAAACCTGACCAAGGTCACGCAAATGAATACGGCTGGCACCCTTGCCAATAATGCCCGTGATTTAGAGACACAAGCCGCCAGTATTAATAAAAAAATTATAGCGCTACAAAAGCAAGAAGCTCGTGCTAAAGATGACTTAAATCTGCTGGTCGCTGGCAGTACGACATCAGTACAAAATAATGTCACTCAAGTCAGTGTGCGTACTGCTAGTCGTTCTGCCAGTAGTGTGAAATTGCACTATCAAGTCCGTGGCGCCAGTTGGGAACCGACTTATCAAGCACGTTTGAATACAGTGACGGCGCAGCTAGATATTACCGCCTCTGCCGTCATCGCCCAACAAACGGGAGAGAACTGGAGCAACGTACCCGTTATCTTAAGCACTGTTAACCCCAATCAAACGACGACCAGTCAGCTACCACGAGTCGAGCGTTTATCATTATATGAAGAACAGCAAAATAGTAAATTGGCGCGCTATGCACAGCCAATGATGGAGACAGCTGCGGCACCAGTCGTCGTTTCTGGGAGAGACAACTATGGCGGTACAGGGGATATGGCACCGCTCCCCAGCTTTACGGTTAGCAGTCAAAATAAAAATGGTATTACTGAATATCGCTTACCGCAGCGCGTCAGTATTCCTAGTGATGGCAGGCGCGTACGCACGATTATTGACGAGCAATCCGGCACCAGTAAGCTGTGGCTACGCAGTACGCCTAGTGCCGAGGCTGCCGCTTACTGGTATGCGTCTGCACCATTTTTGACACCAGCTTGGGCGGATGGCTCGTTGCAACTGTACCGCGACGATAATTATGTTGGTCAGTCGCGCTATGATTATCAAAGTCTAAAAGAGCAGGGCATTGGTTTTGGTATCGACCCGAGCCTGCTTGTGAAACAGCTGACTGATGAAGACAAAAAAGGTGATAAAGGCGTATTTAACCGCCAACAGACTAAAACCATCACACAAACTTATCAATTTACCAATCAGCACAATCGTAGCGTGAGCATGCAAGTGTTAGGCGCAGAACCTGTGAGTAGCGACGACAGTATTAAAGTAAGCGCAACGCATACACCAGCGATTAGCAAAAAAGATTGGAATGATAATAAAGGTATGGTCGCATGGGAGTTTGATTTACCAAGCAAACAATCTCAAGTAGTGCAGTCGATCTATCAAATTAGCTATCCTGCGGATAAAAAATTAAACACCAATTAAATGCTGAAAATATCAATATAAAGGAATGTTATGTGTATTGTCGCCATTGCTTGGCAGTTATTCGATGAGCTGCCTTTGGTTTTATTGTCCAATCGTGATGAGTTTTTGCAGCGTCCGACCGAGGCGCTACATCAATGGGAAGATAAGCCTATTTATGCGGGACGCGATAAGCAAAGTGGCGGTACTTGGCTGGGCATTCACCAACAGCAGCTGACGAATTTTTATCAACAAAATGGACGCTGGGCAGCAGTATTGAACTTTCGTGATGGGATACAGGCAAGTAATGATGAGCGCTCGCGTGGTGCATTAGTAACTGACTTTTTGACCAGTACTTTAAGCCCGATGGACTTTGCGCGACAAATCAGCTTGCAAGAGTATGCTGGATTTAACCTTATTATTGGCGATACGATGCAAGCGGTCATTGTTAATAATCGTGGTCATGCACCCACGCCATTATATGCAGGGCTACATGTGATTTCTAACGGTCAACCAGAAGAAGCTTGGTTCAAAACAGAGCGTTTGCGTGGTCGGCTACGTCAAGAAGTGCTGCCTTTAATTAGCGAAGATAGCTCAACGACATACTGGCAAGAAGCTGCTTTTTCCGTCATGTCAGATACCACGCCAGCACCAATAGAAAATCTGCCTGATACTGGGATCGATATTGAAATTGAACAGGCGCTGTCATCTATCTATATTGAAACTACTGCGCTAAGAGGAACTAATGATAAAGCAATGCCAAGCTATGGCACACGAACACAAAGTATTTTGACTTTGAGCAGTCATTCTCAGCTTGCCAATTCGCCAGTGAAGTATATTGCTCGATTAAACAGTCGAGAACATCAACACAATATCACTAAGAGTATATAAGCCTCTCATAGACTCCTAGTGATACTCAACTATAGATATATGACAAACTCGGTAGCGGCTATTAAACACTGAATAATGGATAGTTATTAAATCCTTAATTAAAATGTGGGTTTTACTTTAAATTAAACTTAATATGTAATAATATGAATATATAACTTATTAAGTTTAATGCCCGTTAAGTAAATGTTGACCACACAAGGAATGTGAAATGACTATGATGAAATCACTAATATTTATTGAGCCAGGTAAAATTGAGATTGTAAAAAAAAAGATTCCTGATGTAGGACCAAATGATGCACTATTAAAAATTACCACAACCACGATTTGTGGTACCGATATCCATATTTTTAAAGGTGAGTATCCTGTTGCCAAAGGACTGACGATTGGTCATGAGCCGGTAGGTATTATCGAAAAATTAGGCTCGGCGGTACAAGGCTATAAAGAAGGACAGAGAGTTATCGCTGGTGCCATTTGTCCAAGCTTTAGCTCATATGCCTGTCAGGATGGCTTTCCATCACAAGATGGCGGCTACATTCAGCCAGACGGCAGTTGTGCTTGCCATGGTTATAAAGCAACGGGTGGTTGGCGTTTTGGTAATATTATTGATGGTACGCAAGCAGAATATGTTTTAGTACCAGATGCACAGGCCAATCTTGCGCCTGTGCCAGATGGTCTTACCGATGAACAAGTACTGATGTGCCCCGATATTATGTCTACAGGGTTTAAAGGTGCGGAGAATGCCAATATTAATATTGGTGATATCGTTGCTATATTCGCCCAAGGACCTATTGGTTTATGCGCTACTGCTGGCGCAAGGCTCAAAGGTGCTTCTACTATCATCGCCGTTGACGGCAACAATCAGCGTTTAGCAATGGCTAAAAAGATGGGTGCTGATATCACATTTAACTTCAATGAAGTGGATGTGGTTGACGAGATATTAAAACTCACCGGTGGTCGCGGTGTTGATAGCAGCATCGAGGCACTTGGTTTAAAAACCACCTTTGAGCAGGCGCTTAAAGTACTAAAACCAGGCGGAACACTATCGAGCCTCGGTGTTTATTCTGAAGATTTAACCATTCCGATGGCTCATTTTGCCTCAGGTCTCGGTGACCACACGATTCGCACGGCTCTATGTCCAGGCGGTAAAGAGCGCATGCGCCGTTTAATGAATGTCATTGAAACAGGACGTGTTGATTTATCAGAAATGGTTACCCATACTTATGCTTTAGATGACATCGTAGCAGCATATGACTTATTTATGCATCAACGTGATGGCGTCTTGAAGATTGCTATCAAGCCATAATTTGAGCCCTCATAAATACAAAACAGCCTGTCTCTAGTGATACAGGCTGTTTTGTATTTGATATTAAAAAAACTCTAGCTATCTATTCCACCAACAAATGATTGTTTTGTTCAGGAATAATAAGTCCTTGTTGGAGAGGTAATTCGGGCACCAATTCTTGCAAGGCGCGACGATATACCCCGCGTTTAAAGTGAATCACTTGTCCGAGTGGATACCAGTAACTGACCCATTGCCAGTTATCAAACTCTGGTTTGCCCTCATCAAAGCGTATATGTTGAGTGTTCGGCTCATCTAAGCGTAGCAAAAACCATTTCTGTTTTTGCCCAATACACAAAGGATACTGTCCATGCCGCACGTAGCGTTTCGGCAAGCGGTAGCGCAACCAATCTTGCGTGACCGCCAGCAGATCGACATGGCGCGGATGTAGACCGACCTCTTCCCAGAGCTCGCGATACATCGCATCCATCGGTGTCTCCCCGCGGTCGATACCACCTTGAGGGAACTGCCAAGCGTTGTGACCAATACGTTTTGCCCACAGAACTTGCCCTTGTGTATTTGCCAAGATGATGCCGACATTGGCGCGAAAGCCGTCTGCATCTATCATGACCTAACCTTTTAAAATGTGTAAAAATAGCTTATTTCAACAAGGTACAGTGACAGCAATCATAATTATTATAGGGTGATTGCTAACGATACTTTGACAAAATAAGATTCATTACCACCATTAAACCAAGAAACAAGCAAAATGTGTAACAGTATTTTGCTATAAAATGTTTCACAGCTTTAATGATTTAAAATCAAGAGCTTATATCAATATATATGAGCGGACTTTTGTATATTTTTTAGCAAAGTTATATTGTTATAAGGGCTTTTACTTTAGCCGCCAATCGTTAATGAGTATGAGAGCTTACTTAAAAATATAAGTAATACTACAAGTTTTTGATTCATCAAAGCTCGTTTTAGCTTATGCTACACTAGTCATATTCTGCTTATCTAAATTAACAATAAAATAGAAAATTGATAAATTTATTCTTATACATTGAATCAACGATTTTGAAAAAATAAAAACCTATCATCAAATTAAACAAGGATTATTTGAAATGTCAGAATCTAAAGCAAGCGTTACGTGGCAACAAGACAAAGCCTTTATAGGTGTATCGCCATCAGGTCATAATGTACAAATCGATGCCGATAAAGAAAAAGGTGCCAGCCCAATGGAGCTTATCCTATTGGGACTAGGCGGCTGTGCCAGCTATGACGTAGTAGCGATTTTGCAGAAGTCGCGTCAAGAAGTGAAAGACGTGCGTTGTGAGTTAACCGCTCAGCGTGCCGAAACCGTACCGGCGGTTTATACTGACATTCATATGCATTTTGTGGTGACAGGACAAGATGTCAAAGAAAGCCAAGTAGAAAGAGCCATTAAACTGTCCGCAGAAAAATACTGCTCAGCGAGCCGTATGCTGGTACAGGGCGGGGTAAATGTCACGCACGACTTTGAAGTTATCGCAGGATAAAGGCGAACATATCGATGAATTTATTCTTAGGATTGGTCTCTGATACCGCAGCATCAGCCATTTGGGCAATGGTGGTGGCAAGTCTGTTGCCATTAACGATGGCATTGACCGCAAAAATGCTCGGTGGTTTTAACATGGCTGATAATGCCCATCCGCGAGAGTTTTTACAAGGTATAACGGGCACAGCCGCTCGTGCTAATGCGGCGCAGCAAAATAGTTATGAGACCTTGCCAGTATTCTTGGCTGCCGTCTTAGTGGCGATGCTGTTTTTTGTGCCACAGATTATCGTCAATACATTGGCATGGCTATACGTGCTGATTCGTATCGGTTATTGTGTTGCTTACATCACTAATTTGGCGATGTTTCGCTCTATTCTTTGGGTGCTGTCAATTGCCTGCTGTCTCATGCTCTTTTACTTAGCGATTCGGATCAGTATGTAGCTGTATTTGAATAATAATGATATTTATTCTAAGATAAAAACAAGATATCTATTGCAGGATAAAGGCAAAAGGCAGCTAACATTATCGTTCACTCAGTTGTAGTGCGCTAATGATAGCTGCTTTATTTTTTTCCCTTTTAATACTGTCCCATAATATCTTTGCCTCGCTATAACCTTTGGTGAGCATGGCTAACCACTGCTTATAACGTCCGACCAATACGATGTCACTTTTTGCCGCACCTTGCAAAAATTTAATCTGATGCGCAATCAGATCTTGCCATACTAGTGTCGCTATATTCTCTATATTTTGACTATTATTATCAATTCGCGCAATCAAATCAGGACGGGTCACAGCTCCGCGTCCTAGCATTAAATGGTTAGTCCCTGACTGCGTCATACAGTTTTGTGCGTGCTCACTATTCCAAATCTCTCCATTGGCAATCACTGGAATATCTAAGGTGTTAAAGTTTTGAATCTTATCCCAGTAAGCGGGTGGCTTATAACCTTGGGTCTTGGTTCGTGCGTGAATAGTCAGCCAATCAGCACCGCTCGCAGCAATCGCTCCACGGATATCATCCATACGACTAGTGTCGGTATAACCCAAGCGAATCTTTGCTGATACCGGAATATGAGTAGGCACAGCTTGGCGTACGGCGCTGATAATTTCATACATTACTTCAGGCTCATCAAGTAGCACTGAGCCACCGCGATGATTATTGACCGTCTTTGCCGGACAACCAAAGTTGATATCAATAGCAGGCGCACCAAGCTCACAAGCATAAGCGGCATTTTCTGCCATTAATTGTGCCTCGCTACCAAGTAGCTGAATATGAATCGGCGTACCAGATGCAGTTTTGGCATCGTGATGCAATTCTGGAACGTATTTGTACAATACATGCGCTGGTAACACATGCTGAGTAACCCGAATAAACTCACTCACTGACCAATCATAAGGACGACCTAAGTCTATCGCAATTTGAGTTAGGATTTGCCGCATTAATGGATCAGTCAAACCTTCCATTGGGGCAAGTAGGCGGACGGGATTGGCAAATAATTGCTGTATGGTTGTTTGACGTTGTTGCCTTGCTTGAGATAAAGAGCGAGACAAAATATCAAGTTGTTGGATACTCATAGCTTATTACTTATTAGTATAAAGTCGTTATAAATTGGCATCGTAGAATAAATCTAGTAACTGATAAAAAGGTTAGGAATTACCAAAAATGACTTTTTTGCCGGTCTGTAATCCTGATATCAAGTCTTTAATATTGTGAATATCTAAGTTGCTTTGGGCACGTGTACAAGCAACATAAAGCAAACGCAATTCTTCTGGGCTGATTTTAACCGCATTGGTGGTCACATCATAATAAAAATCATCGTCTAGCTGCACTTTTCCCCACTCAAGACCTTTGGCTTTATGAGCGGTTGAGATGACATAATCGGCATTTTCTATACTGGATAAGCTATTTACCGCTTGACTCAACACATTGGTACCGTGATCATCGACCAATTTGACCAGTGTTTTTAAATCACTACCCTCATTGGTTTCAGAATACTCTTGTACATCACTCCAATTATAAAAATACGCCAGCTCAGGTACGCCATACGCCGATTTACCATTTTTTAAATTTTCGGCTGCCTGACAGAACTTCAGCATCCGATCTGTATCGGCTTGTAGCGCCACTCTATGCCCAAGCTTTAGACCCGTTAATAGTTGTGACATAGCGGCAGCATTGGTACGGCAAAGAATGGCATCTTTTTTAGTGTGTACCATGCCTTTATCGGTAGACGATTGCTTATTTGGATTGCCTTTTAAAGGCACATCTTCTTGTAGTGCCTTTAATAACGTATTAGCAATTTCGGCAATTGGCTCACCAAAACGAAAAGATTGCGTCAATAATGTTTGCGGCAAGGGTAGTTTTTTCATGGCATTGACCGCACCGCGCCACTCATAAATCTGCTGATGAGCATCACCCACGTAGATGACTTGGCGTGGCTGCTGAGTCAAAATGCCCATCATCAGCGGGTCAGCATCTTGCGCTTCATCGAATAAAATAAAATCTGCTGGGATACTCGGTTTTGATAATGCCCAAAGCTTGAGGTAAATATCATGTCCGATACCGGCAGGATGGCGCGCATCAATCGACTGTAACCAGCGCTGCTCAACGGCAGGGTAGAGCATCTCACGTAACTGCTCGGCATCTGAGCCATCAAGCCAACTTGGAAATAGGATATGCCTTGGCGCAGGATAGCTGGCATGCGTACTACAAAAATTGCTAATAGCATCACTAACAAAGCGCGATAATCGTGCTGGCGTGAGGGTAATATATTTATTAACGCCGTCCATCTGCCTACGTACTTGTACGGGTTGCAGACCTAAATCATCACCCAAACGCTTAGGTGAAAAACGCGGTAAAGAAAGCTTTGCGGTGATATCACGAGCAACATGACGATAAGCAAGCGAGTGAAATGTGCGACACTCTACATGTGGTGGAAACTTCTGCCGCGCATCGTTGGCAATGGTTTTGTTAAAAGCTAAGTACAAACCGCGTCCACGTAGACGCTCACCAATCAATTTTAGCGTCGTTGTTTTACCGGCACCGGCATAGGCAACCACTTTAAACGACTTGTGATCCATCGCCATATTAAGCGCATTTAACTGCTCTTCAGTGGGATCGCTCATATAAGCTGGCATAGATGCGGACATAGCAAAGCTACCTAAAAGACTAAAAAATGATAAAAATAAGAGGGGTAAAAAAAGCCACTGCATAGACAATGGCTGTTTATATATCGCTGACAAGAATAAAAATATTTTATTCCATATTTATTTACCGCTTAAGCAGGGTCACGATTTTCTTTGATTAAAATTTTCGCTAAAAATAAACCCAGCTCAAATAACAACCACATTGGAATGGCAAGCATCAACATCGACACCCCATCTGGCGGTGTGACAACAGCGGCAACTGCAAAACAGCCGACGATAATATAACGTCGTTTATCTTTTAAGCTCTGAATGGAGACGATACCGACCAATATCAACAGCAAGGTGACAACTGGAATCTCAAATGTTATCCCAAATACCATGAATAATTTGAGCGCAAAACTTAGATAACTGTCGATATCTGTCATCGGCAAGACGTTTTGCGGCGCAAACATTATAAAGAATTTTAGAACGCCTTTGAGTACAATGAAATAAGCAAAAGCCACCCCAGAATAGAATAAAAATATAGAAGACAGCAGCACTGGAATCGCGACTTTCTTCTCTTTTTTATATAAACCTGGCGCCACAAACGACCATATTTGATACAAGATATACGGCATCGCAAAGAATGCGGCGACGAATATCGTTAAGCGTATCGGCGCCATAAAATTTGAAGTGATATCTGTGGCAATCATCGTTGAGTTGGCAGGTAACTGGGCGACCAACGGGTCGGATAGAAAATCATACAATTCACGTGAAAAACCGACCAAGGCTAAAAATATTACTAATACGGCAACGCATATCTTAATTAAATGCCGACGTAACTCAATGAGATGCTCAGTAATAGGCATATCAGCCAATGGACTTAATATGTCGCCCGATTTGTCATTGTTTGCCTTCTCTGCCTTCTCTGCCTTCTCTGCCTTATCTTCAATCGATGAATCCGTTACCTTTTCTAGGCGGCTTTTTTGTCGTTTAAACAAACCCATTACTCACTCTCCTGCTTATTTACAGAAGCCTGTGTATTTAAAGAGCTGTCTAAAAGACTATCGAAACCACTGTTTAATAAAATATCGGCTTTATAGTTCGGTAAGTATGGAGCTGTAGGCAAGCGACGAGCTTTGTCATAAGCACCAAGGCGGAACCACATATTCTCCCACGGCTTAGTTATTATTGGCTGAACAGGCTGCTTAATGGTAGAAGAATCTGTTGCTGCATCACTATTGATGCTAGTTATATCCTGATTTAATAGCTGTTGACTGTTGATTAGGTCATCATCTTCACCATAAGCATAGGAGAAAGATTTAGGCTGATTGCTATTTTGTACAACATCATCATTGTTGACTTGATCAGCTCGTAAGGTAGTCTGGTCTGAAGTTTTGGTATTTTGGTTTTGAGCATTCTCAAACTCTTTCATACTACCGCGTAACTCTGCCATCTCTCGCTTCATATCAGCTTCAGTCTGCCGAATCTTAGCAAGCTCTTTTTGCATCAATTGCCGCGTTTCAGCTAAGTCAAGCTCCGCTTCAATCTCAGATTGCAAGGTAGATACCGTACGACGAATTTTGGCATACCATTGCCCAGCAGTACGCGCCGCTTGCGGTAGCTTTTCTGGCCCCAAGACAATTAAGGCGATGACGCCAAAAAGCAATAATTCAGAAAACCCAATATCAAACATAAGCGTTAAATATCACTATCTAGGTACAGCACGTATTACACCTTGCGGTTATCATCAATAGTGGCGTTGATGTTAGCATCGTCCACTTTATTAGTTGGCGTATGGTCTATTGGGTGAGCATTACCATCATGATCAAGCACCACTTGCTTTTTGGCATGTTCGGTATTTTCGTCTTTGACCGCTTCTTTAAAACCTTTGACTGCGCCGCCCAAATCTTTACCGGCATTTCTTAGCTTAGAGGTGCCGAATACGACAACCACTACCACCAATAATATCAGCCAATGTGTAATAGAAAAACTACCCATAAAGGTATCCTTGTATCTTGGTTTTCAGTCTTTATATGCCGACCTTAAGTCTAACGAATAGCGATATATTCAATAAAGATTCTCGACATACTATGCGAAGTGAAGCAGAGCTATATTATACCCTGCACTTGTGACAAAAAGGTGAAAGCAATAATAATCAAATAGGGTAGAGCTCTAGTTATTAGAACTATCGCGCCGCTTTTTCATCGATACCTGATAGACCAAAGCGTCGACCTAGCTCATTTAACACCGCATCTGATTCGATATCGAACCAAGCCAGCCCTACTAAGGTATGAAACCAAACATCTGCCACTTCATAGATAAGTTCAGAACGTGCTTCGTCATACTGGGCTTTATCCGTATTTTCATCGCAATTGGCAAAATCTTTAGCCGCAATAATGCTTTCGGTGCTTTCCTCACCAACTTTCTCTAGAATTTTATTTAGACCTTTGGCGTATAGGCTTGCCACATAAGAACTATCAGCATCAGCTTGTTTGCGCTCTGCCAATACTTGATCTAACTGCTGCAAAATGGAATGAGCGCTAGGGTTGCTATCATTCTGAATGGTGTCTGAATTAACTGCATTAAGAGACGGCGCTTCGTTAATTTCAGGAATAGTTTGTGTTGCAGCATTTGAATGATAAATCTCCGCAGGATCTTTCAATACTTTATCAACGGTTTGCCACTCAGGAGTTTGCCCTGATAAATCTAAACGCTGATAAAAACAAGATTCGCGACCCGTATGACAAGCGATACCACCTGCTTGAGTGACACTCAGTACAATCACATCGGCATCACAATCTAGACGAATATCATGTATACGCTGCGTATGTCCTGACGACTCACCTTTATGCCATAACTTGGCACGTGAACGCGAAAAATACACCGCCGTTTGTGTTTGCGCGGTCAATTGCAATGACTCAGCATTCATCCATGCCATCATCAAAATACGTCCTGAAACATAATCTTGTGCAATCGCAGGAATCAAACCATCAGCATTAAAATTTACGGCAGTCATCCAAGCAGGTAAAGTCATCATCTTATTGTCGTCTTATAAGTAGAAAGTAATAAAAAGTCGCTAAGTATTTGCTAAGTAATAGTCATTCAGCCTATCTATCATGTATCTGAGCGCTGTATCAAGACGCAATCTCTACTTAAACACAGCTTAGGCTGACATTCAATATCTTAAATCAGTAAATGATGCACAATTATACCTGAGCGGAGTTTTGATAAATTAATAATTGTAAATTAGCCCCAAGTTATTTATAAATAGTTAAAACGTATTTCTTAGTGTTTTTTTATAAAAGTTTAGAGAGTAACTATGAGTTAAATACTGTTTTTTTTGCACGGAACTTTTGGTAAGGGTAGGGAGAAAAACTTTCCTTGGCAAAACAGCAACCTATCTGCTAAAATAGCGCCTCCCACCTCGAGGCAAATAGAGGATTAGTGCTTGTTTTTACAGCCACTAATCATTATTGACTATTTGACGACCAGGTTCTATCAAAGACAAAGAGGCAAATCATCATGAAAAATAAGATGAAAACCAGAAGCGGTGCAGCTAAACGTTTCAAAAAAACAGCGAACGGCTTTAAGCGTAAGCAAGCATTCAAAAGCCATATCTTGACCAAGAAATCAGCTAAGCGTATTCGCCAGTTGCGCGGTCTGAAGATGGTGGACAAGTCTGACGAAGCAGCAGTTCGTCGTATGTGCCCATACATCTAATAGGCTATCGTCATTTATGTTCAGTCTTACTGAATTAAAAATATCTGACTTTGCAATCTGATAACGATATCTATTATTGAATGACATCGTGATTCGTTTAACAGTAATTAAAGAAATCTTGGAGTAATTTATGGCCCGTGTAAAACGTGGTGTACAGGCGAATCGTCGTCACAAAAAAATCCTAAAACGTGCAAAAGGCTACTACGGTGCCCGTTCACGTGTTTACCGCGTAGCGGTACAAGCAGTGACCAAAGCTGGTCAATATGCTTATCGTGACCGTCGCAACAAAAAACGTACTTTCCGTCGTCTTTGGATTGCACGTATTAATGCTGGTGCACGCTTAAACGGCTTAAGCTATAGCCGCTTTATCAATGGCATGAAAAAAGCTAACATTGCAATCGATCGTCGCGTACTTGCTGACATCGCTATGCATGATGCAGCAACTTTCACAGCCTTGGTTGAAAAAGCAAAAGCGGCATTAGCATAAATATTAGCTATACTTTAGATATGCTGCTTGTTTAGTCAGAATTTATAAGTAGTTATCTATATGGATAGTGATAATATTGATTAATAGTATGATATTAATAAAAGCTACCGCTGGTCGGTGGCTTTTTTTATATAACATTGTCGGACAGCCAGTTTTTTAGCGCTATGATCACATACCTTTTTATAAAACAGCATTTATTGCCGTCCAAATTATCGTCGTCTAAATATTCAAGCCATTCATATCGCTAGCATTATCGTTACATGAATGGATAAATGGTTTGCAATATTTGGTCAAATCCCTACTATTAATAGTTCGTCTAAATCAGGAATGATGCGTCTTATGACTACCCCTGCTGCTAACAACGATTTGTCGGCGTTACCGACCCTATCCTCAGAGCTTAATGAGCTTAATGAAGCTCAATTAATTGAATTTACCAGTGCTGCTGAAGCTTTAATTTTACAAGTCACCGATATACGTCTATTACAAGATTTGCGCGTACAATTGACCGGTAAAAAGAGCCCGTTGACTGGCTGGTCGAAGCAGATGGGTAAACTGAGTAGCGATGATAAAAAGACTTTTGGTGGTTGGTTACATGAAGTACGTAGCCGTATTCAAGATGCTTTAACAGCGCAGCAGCAGTATCTAGAAGTGGCGGCATTAAACGCTAAACTTGCAAGCGAGAGCATCGATATCACCTTGCCTGCACGCGGTGGACAAAAAGGTCATTTGCATCCAGTGACTATGATTACTCAGCGTATGCAGCAGTATTTTATACAAGCTGGTTTTAATGTCGCAACCGGTCCTGAAGTCGAGAGCGACTATTATAACTTCGAAGCACTGAATATCCCTTCGCATCATCCTGCGCGCGCCATGCACGATACCTTCTATTTTGATGCGCACTATCTATTACGCACGCATACCAGTCCAGTGCAAATTCGCACTATGGAAAAGAATGAGCCACCGATTCGTATTATTTGTCCAGGTCGCGTGTATCGCAATGATTCAGACCAAACTCACTCGCCGATGTTTCATCAGCTAGAAGGGCTTATGGTTACAGAGTCGAGTACTTTTGCTGAACTGAAAGGTTTGATTAGTGAGTTCTTAGAAGCCTTTTTTGCCAAAGAGCTGACCGTTCGTTTCCGTCCATCTTTCTTCCCATTCACTGAGCCTTCTGCTGAAGTAGACATCCTAGATGACAATGGCAAATGGCTTGAGGTTATGGGCTGCGGTATGGTGCATCCACAAGTGCTGACCAACTGCGGTATTGATGCCGAAAAATACACTGGCTTTGCCTTTGGCATGGGGATTGAACGCTTTGCAATGTTGTATTACGGCATCGATGATTTGCGCCTATTTTTCCAAAATGACGTACGCTTCTTAAAGCAGTTTGGCTAGATTGTCGTTATTAATACGCCTACCTTTACTCCAAAATCTTTATTATAAAATTCTGAACCGAGATATTTATGAAAATTAGCGAACAATGGCTACGTCGATGGGTGAATCCCAACAATAATAGTGAACAATTGGCAGACCAATTAACGATGGCAGGGCTAGAGATTGATGATCGCTACGCGGTTGCCCGTGCCTTTAGTGGTGTGGTCGTCGGCGAAGTTATCAGCGTCGAGCAACATCCAGATGCTGATAAATTGCGCGTCACACAGATCAATATTGGTGCAGCTGAAACTTTACAAATCGTCTGCGGTGCACCGAACGTTACTGTCGGCATGAAAGCGCCCGTCGCTACCGTTGGTGCCGTTTTACCTTCTGATGATGTCAGTAATGGTAAAGCGGGCTTTGAAATTAAAAACGGTAACCTACGCGGTATCGATTCGAACGGTATGCTATGCGGTGCCTCTGAAATTGATTTAACCGATAGCATCGATGGTCTGCTTGAATTGCCAGCTGACGCGCCAATCGGTATGGATATTCGTGAGTATTTGGGTTTAGACAATCAAATCCTAGATATCTCTATTACTCCAAACCGTGGCGATTGTTTTAGTGTTCGTGGTATTGCTCGTGAGATATCGGTCATTAACGATTTGCCGATGCAAATGCCAAATATCTCTGATAATAGCCAATTTACTCATAACGAAGCTATGCAAGCTGTGACAGTTAGCGCGATCGAAGCTTGCCCGCGCTATCTATTACAGTCAATTAGTAACATTGATCGTAGTATTGATACGCCAAAATGGATGCAAGATGCGTTGGTGCAATCAGGACTACGTTCGCACAACTTCTTGGTCGATGTGACCAACTATGTGTTGATGGAATTGGGTCAACCGCTACATGCGTTCGATGCTGATACCATTGTTGGTGATATCGTTGTGCGTTTGGCACAGCCTGAAGAAACGATCGTTTTACTTAACGAACAGACCATTACCTTAACGGGTGATGAATTGGTTATTGCTGACGATAAAGGCACACTTGCACTTGCCGGTATCATGGGTGGTCAGCGTAGTAGCGTCACCGATAGCACGACTAATATTGTGTTAGAAAGTGCTTTCTTCAATCAGCTAGCTATTGCTGCACGCGCTCGCCGTTTTGGCTTGCATACTGATGCCTCGCAACGCTTTGAGCGTGGGGTAGATTTTGAGTTACCAGAGCTAGCCCTTGCTCGTGCCGTCGATTTAATTACTAGCGTTACAGGTAGTCAAGCGGGGCAAATAGTAAAATCAGAGAGTAGCGACCATTTACCTGCTCGTGCACCAATTAGCTTGCCAATCACAAAAGTCCGTGATGTTATCGGTATTGAGATTGAGCCAGCAGTTATGGTGCGTATCTTAACCCAACTAGGGTTTGAAGTAGAGCAGCAAGCGGATAGCTTGATTTGCAAGCCGCCATCTTATCGCTTTGATATGAGTATCAAAGAAGATCTCATCGAAGAAATTGCCCGTATCTATGGCTATGACAATATTCCAAGTGTATTGCCGCACTTGCAAGTCAGCATGGATTATGACGATACCGCAGACTTGACGCATGAGATGAAGCTCGCGCTGGTCGATAATGGCTATATGGAAGCAATTAGCTTTAGCTTTAGCGATGCCAAATTAGAAGCGCTGCTTGATGATAAAGCATTAGGCGAAGTGTTGGCACTGGCCAACCCTATCTCCAGCGATTTAGCGGTGATGCGCCGTACTTTACTATCAAGTTTATTACCGTGCGTACAATATAACCTAAATCGTCAGCAATCGCGTGTGCGTTTCTTTGAAACAGGACTAAGCTTCGTCGGTCATAGTGTGAGTGATTTGGTACAAACACCAACTATGGCTTTAGTAGCAGTGGGCGACATCTGGGATGAGCAAGCATATCAAAACCGTATGCTAGATTTTTACGATTTAAAGCATGATATTGAACAATTACTACCTGCACAAATCGATAGCGCGCGTATCCGCTATGAGCGTAGCGAACTTGCTTTCTTACATCCTGGACAAAGCGCGAAGCTATATATTGATGACCAATATATTGGCTGGTTAGGACAATTACATCCTAATACCGCCAAGCAATTAGATTTACCGGCTACTTGGGTCGCGCAACTTTCATTGGCACCATTGCTAACGCTTGCTCGTGAGCAGCATGAAATCAATACGCCCAGTAAATTCCCACAAGTACGCCGCGATATCGCCATCTTAGTAGACAGCGATATTAGCTTACAGATGTTGGAATCGACAGTACGCGCAGCAGCTGGTGAGTTATTGACAGATTTATGGTTATTTGATATTTATCAAGGTGATAAAATACCAGAGGGTCAACGTTCCTTAGCCTTTGCTTTGATTTGGCAGGATAAAATACAAACTCTATCTGATGATACGGTAAAAACGGCGACTGACAAGGTAGTACAAGCGCTAATAGATCAGCACTCAGTACAGTTGCGCGATAGCTAACCTTTAACCATAAAAGATACTTGTTCTATAGCCTCGATATAAACGGGGCTATAGAGCCTTGTTATTTTTATGATTGCCAAGAATTATCTTTTATATCGACTATTTTTTATATAGATTTTTAAAATACGAGTTAAGTAGTTATTAATAAAGGATTTTATCGTCGACTTTATTAAAAAGATGCTCAAAAAACCTTTATAATAGCTAACATTAATTCTCATACCGCTAAACCATGATATTCGACATCACGACATAGCATAGGAGTCGTACTGTGAGCACCTTAACCAAATCTGACATGATTGAGCATTTGATGAGTCATCTCAACCTAACGCGCCAAGAAGGTCGCTGTTTGGTAGAGAATTTTTTTGACGAATTGTCAGAGAGTTTGATTGATGGCAAAGAAGTCAAGCTTTCAGGCTTTGGAAACTTTGAGCTTAAAGACAAAAACAGCCGCCCAGGTCGCAATCCTAAGACAGGAGAGCCCGTTGCGGTATCGGCACGCCGCGTTGTCACCTTTAAAACAGGACAGAAATTCCGTCAACAGGTCGACGAGCGCCTATTTGATTAATAGCAGTAACAGGCAGTATTTCAAAATGATGGTTATAACAGTCGATTTAATAGGCAACTGTTATAACCATCATTTTTTTATGTCTGCCATTTAAGTTTTATAAAACCTAAATGGTAGACATAAAAAAAGAGAGCGTAAGCTCTCTTTTTTTAGTACAGTGTTTTTATTTATAGAAATAAAAATTACTGAGCAGCTGGTTCTTCAACTACAACTTCGTCAGCTGCGTCTACAGCTGGAGTTTCGCTAGCTACGTCAACGCTAGTAGTAGTACCATCTACAGGTACTTCAGCATCGATTTCGTTAGTAGCAGTAGCAGCTTGTGCATCAGCGATTTCAGCTTCAGCACCGGCAACAGCAGCATCAGCTTCAGGAGTAGCTTCAGGAGTTTCTGCTAGCTCTTCTTTAGCGTCTTGCACTTCTTCAGATGCGTCAGATAAATCTTCAGCAGCGTTTTCTTTGTTGCTATCACAGGCAGTTAAGCCCATAGTTGCAGTCATGATACCAGCTAGAGCAAGTAATTTTAAGTTCATAAGGTTTTCTCCGGGATAATTAAATGAGCAGTAGCAGCAAAAAAGGTCGAACGTCCGAGATGTCTCAGATATTCAACTAGTCTTAGTCACAGCTACTCAGCTTTCACGCATTCTATATGATTTCTTTCTGCATAGAAAGAGGTTGTACAATTAAGTTACAATAAAATTGTAAACGGGGTTTTACTTTACCTATCTTCCATAATTCTTAATACAACCAATCAAATTAATCGACGTATAATCAATGACATCAGCCTATTATCGCTAAGTTTTCGAGATCTGATATTTTCCAATCTTTGTTGCTGCTTCTAACAATGTCATAAGAAAGATAGCAGCCAGATAAATGGCATAAAACGATTCTGTTAAGACTTCGCTATAAGGGCGAAAATAGGTTAAATATTTGATAGTACTCTTACTTAGTATTTAATGAAGTACTAACTGCACTATGATTATCGACAGAGTTCATCAAAGGCCTTAGATAAAAACTATATAACATTAATAATAATTGATACCTACAGCGTAAAGTATCGGATTTTTTGGGAGTGAAACTATGAAATGGCAAGGCAGACGCGGTAGTTCTAACGTGCGTACCAGCAGTGGTGGCGGTAAGTTAATGGGCGGTGGTATCGGTGGTATTATTATCGCAGGTATTCTATGGCTGGTATTTGGGGTAAACCCGATGACTGCATTACAAACAGGTCAAGTGGTCGCCGGCGGAGGTAGTACCTCCACTGAGCCTGCAACCGGTGATGATCGTGATACACAGTTCGTCAAAGTGGTTTTAGCAGATACTGAAGAAGTTTGGCATCAGATATTTAATGAAGGTGGCAGTACCTATAAAGAGCCGTCATTAATTTTGTTTAATGGGCAAGTCAGTTCTGCCTGTGGCGGTGCAAGCTCAGCGACAGGCCCTTTTTATTGCCCCGGCGATCAAACGGTCTATTTAGATACATCATTTTTCGTAGAGATGCGCCAAAACCTAGGTATCTCTGGTGATATCCAAAACTCAGGTGATAGCGAAAATCAAGATAAGGCTGGAGATTTCGCTCAGGCTTATGTGATTTCTCATGAAGTGGGTCACCATGTGCAGACTTTACTAGGTATCACGCAGCAAGTTAACGAAGCCAGTCGTCAAGTCACGCGTGCACAAGCGAATAAATTGTCTGTACTGCAAGAGCTACAAGCCGATTGCTTTGCTGGTGTTTGGGCACAGCGCAATCAAGAGCGTGTGCAGTTTTTAGAAGCAGGAGACATTGATGAAGCTATCAATGCAGCGGGTCAAATCGGTGATGACCGCTTAGCACGTGCAGGCGGCGGCGCGGTAGTACCTGATAACTTTACTCATGGTACTAGCCAACAACGTGTAGAGTGGTTTACGCGTGGTTTAGAGAGTGGCAACGTACAATCTTGTGATACCTTTAGTGGTGCTTTATAAGACTGTCAATTATAAAAATAGCTATATTGATTGGTATGATCAATTGTTACTACAATAATCGTTAGACAAAAAAAGCCTGCAATCAATTGCAGGCTTTTTTGTACGCTATATTTGGTTAGACAATATTTTTAATTAAACGTTATCTGCCAAAATAGCTACTTCAAAGCAATTATCTGCTGTTGTTCAAGATATAAGCACCAGCGCCGCCTAATGCAGCACCACCGATTGCGCCACGAGCGATATCTTTACTGTCACCGCCACTTCTAATAAGTGCGCCAGCAGCAGCGCCAGCAGCAGCGCCTTTAGCGGTGTTGCTCAAGCCAGTGTTATAACCATAACCGTTGTTAGCGCAACCACCCATCATTAACGCTGAGCTTGCAATGGCAGTTAGTGCAAAAGTTTTAGCAAATTTCATAATATCACCTATTAAGTTGTCAAGTTTCAAATATTGAATTTAGAATACCATCCATCAAACCATCAAAATTATGATGGATAAAAGCTACCATGCACAAGATGTATCTAAATATGTTCTTACCGCCTATATTAGCCCTTATATACCTTTCTAGTCGTAGTAGAAACGCTAAGCTTTGCAAGCAACCTGTAAACTATGTTTCTTTACTATGTCGTTGGTAGTGCTTTTGCTTAGGGTTATTGTATTTATACGGATAGTAAGCTAACTGTTTTTAACAATAAATTCTCTATTAATACAAAAAGTGAGTCCTTTAACTAAGAAAGGCCACCATATTGGCAGCCTTTTTAAAATTATTATTTATTTATAAGTTTTAGTCTTAAGCAATTATTGAAATCAATTTTGTGATTTACGCTTCATTTGCTCAAAGAATTCATCATTGGTTTTGGCTTCTTTTAAGCGATCTAGTAGGAATTCAGTCGCCTGTACGCCATCCATCGGTTGTAGCAATTTACGTAAAATCCAAACTTTACGCAGCTTATCTTCATCAAGCAGACGCTCTTCACGGCGTGTACCTGATTTTTTGATGTTAATCGCAGGAAAGACGCGCTTTTCTGCTAAATCGCGTTCAAGAGTAATTTCTTGGTTACCGGTACCTTTAAATTCTTCAAAGATAACGCTGTCCATTTTACTGCCGGTATCAATAAGAGCACTGGCAATAATGGTCAAGCTGCCGCCTTCTTCAATGTTACGAGCCGCACCAAAGAAACGTTTTGGGCGCTCTAAAGCATTGGCATCCAAACCACCGGTTAATACTTTACCAGATGACGGAATAACGGTGTTATAGGCACGAGCAAGACGGGTAATCGAATCAAGCAAAATAACCACATCTTGTTTATGCTCAACCAAACGCTTGGCTTTTTCGATGACCATTTCAGCCACTTGAACGTGACGCTGCGGTGGTTCATCAAAGGTAGAAGCAACCACTTCACCACGTACGGTACGCACCATCTCAGTCACTTCTTCTGGACGCTCGTCAATCAATAGAACGATCAAATAACATTCAGGATTGTTACGGGTGATAGACTGGGCGATGGTTTGTAGCAGCATCGTTTTACCAGCCTTTGGTGGTGCAACGATAATAGAGCGCTGACCTTTACCAATCGGCGCAATTAAATCAATGATTCGACCGGTCAAATCTTCAGTGGTGCCGTTACCAAGCTCAAGTTTGAGATGTTCGGTAGGGAATAGTGGCGTCAGGTTTTCAAAGATAAGCTTATGACGCGAGCGATCTGGCGTGTCAAAGTTAATCTCGCCAACTTTTAATAGCGCAAAATAACGCTCAGAATCTTTTGGTGGACGAATAGTGCCGGCGATACTGTCACCTGTCTTGAGACTAAAGCGGCGAATTTGGCTTGGGCTAACATAGATATCGTCAGGACCCGCTAAATAAGAGCCTTCTGATGAGCGCAAAAAGCCAAAACCGTCCGGTAGCACTTCAAGTACACCATCACCATAGATGGCCTCACCATTACGAGCATGGGTTTTTAGGATGGCAAAGATAATGTCTTGTTTACGGCTACGCGCCATATTATCAAGACCCATTTCTTTGGCGATGGCCAATAGCTCAGCGATTGATTTTTTCTTTAATTCAGTAAGATTCATAGATAGGTCGTTAGCAGTTGGTCAGATGAGAGATGCCATTATTCACAAATCACAACAGTGATTAAAAAAGTGCTATTAGGGCGATAGAGGGTATACATGCAGGGTTAAGGTTTATGTAGCTTTGGTTTTATGTGTCAATTTATGAGGTTATCGCAAGAGAGTGATACAAGTCATAAAAAGGGAAGATAAAGAAGTCTACATAAGAGTCTGCGTCAAAAACTCAATATCAGTCATTGTGTTTAGTCATTCGGTCAGTAGTGGTGTTTCATAATGACGATGGTGTTTGTATTGATAAACACGAGGAGAATAGCGACAAGATATTTAGGAAAAGCATTAGTTTTCTCTTATCAGCAGACTATACGGGCTTGAAGATAGTATTGTCAATAATTTTTGCCAAAAAAGTTATCTAATCCTGTTTTCTGCTCATAAAATCAACAAAAAAGTCATTATCTGTATTAGATAATGGCCTTCTCATTAACGTATTTTTAATATGCTTACGAACAGTGGCTAAAGCAACCAAATCAAGTAATTGTTAATTTATAAATGCTTATCTAGCACTTTTGCCAATTCAGCTTTTGGCTGTAAGCCCATCACTGAATCTACTTTTTCGCCATCTTTAAAGACAAATAAAGTTGGGATGTTACGAATACCAAAGCGGCTTGCTGCTTGTGGGTTGTTATCCACGTCAACTTTAACGATTTTAACTTTACCTTGGTACTCAGTCGCTAAATCTTCTAAAATAGGCGCAATAGCTTTACAAGGACCACACCACGTTGCCCAAAAATCTACTAAGACTGGCACGTCAGATTGTAGAACATCTTGGTCAAAGTTGGCATCGGTGGTATTAACAATAAGGTCTGACATAATTTTTCTCTCTTGTTTTATTATTTCTGTCACCATTTATCTATAAAACGATAAATATCATACCAAAACGATGACAGGCTAAAAATGTTAAGAATGGCTAGAAATCTGCCATTATATTAACATGTTTGCCCAAAGTTGACAGACGTAGGCTGGTTAAATTGTTTAACAATTACGATTAGCACAATAAATCAACACATAAGGATACAGGTTAGGTTTTGTCTGTCACCTGCGCTATCCATTCGTATCGTTAACCACTCATTAAGATTACCAAAATTTGATTCTATAACGAATTCTGATTTTTATATCCGAACTGATTGATATAAGCCCATTAATATAAGTAGCCCACATTTATGCCTTTTACTGATGAAAGAATCGATGCCCTTAATGCTGAAGAAAATGCCCGTTCGCCTGAGTTTTTTCAATCCTTTGCGAAAAGTGTTACTGTTTATGAAGATGATGATATATGGGTAGTCGATAAGCCAGCAGGACTATTGAGTGTCAATGGTAAGAGCTTAAAAGTAAGCTTGCTTGCTCGCCTTGAGCGCGCTAATCCAGCGGTTAAATTGATTCATCGACTCGATATGGATACCTCTGGTCTATTGATTTTTGCCAAAAACGCCGTGGCACAAACTAATATCAGTAAGCAATTCATTGATCGATTACCGCAAAAAAGCTATCAAGCACGGGTTTTTGGTCAATGGGAAAGCATTGGTGCAAAAGGCAAAATATCCGTACCGGTACGCTATGAGCCAACCACTAAACCGCGCCATATCGTTGACCATGATTGGTCAAAACATGCGCTGACGTTATATGAAGTATTGGCGCATGAGGAATGTGATGGTCAAATAGTGACTCGAGTATTATTAAAGCCAGTCACCGGTCGCAGCCATCAACTGCGCGTGCACATGATACACGTTGGTCATGTGATGATTGGCGACCCAATTTATGCGGAAGGAGCGGCATTAGATATTGCGTCAAGACTGAATCTGCATGCACAGCAGCTGCGACTTAAGCATCCGACGCTTGGGGCATGGATGGACTGGGAAAGTCCGACACCTTTTTAAATACATAGCTCTTTAAAAGTGACTTTTTACAATTTTAGTTAAAAAGTCCCTGTAAAAGGGTGAGTTTGGAAAGACCAGTCAGTAATATAAGTTAACCTAGCGCTAAAATTGTTTATAGTTGATTGAGTTAAGGATGATTAAATATTAATCGAGGATAAATAAGGCTATGGTCGATAACACATTATCTCAAGCGCATAATGATACTCAAAAAGGCGCTAATGAAAGCAATCGTAAGAGTATCAAACGTTTATTAAAACGCCCAAAACCACAATCGGTCACCTCAGCGGATTATGATGTGCTTATCATTGGCGCTGGTATCGCAGGCATCAGTATGGCTTGCCATCTTCAGCAACAAAAAAATAGTGGGTTTTCTAATGCTAAAAGCGCTATAAAACGAAAGCGTAAACATAAAGAAAACCAAGCTACTAAGCATTTTTTAATTGTAGAGAAACGGACAGATTTAGGCGGTACATGGGATTTATTTACCTATCCCGGTATCCGCTCTGACTCGGATGCGCTGACTTTTGGTTATAGCTTCCGTCCGTGGTTGGATCATAAAATGCTGGCAAAAGGTGCAGACATTAAAAGCTATATTGCCGATACGGCACGCGAGTTTAAGGTGCTAGAGCATATCCGCTATCAGCATGAGGTGCAGCAGTTATCCTGGTCAAGCGATAGTCAACAATGGACAGCGATGATTAAAAATCATGCTACTAGCGAAGTATTGAGCATCACGGCGAATTTTGTCGTTGGGGCAACGGGGTATTATGACTACGAGAATGGTTATAGACCACATTTTAAACATGAAGAGCAGTTCAAAGGGAAAATAGTCCATCCGCAGCATTGGCAAGATACGCAATACGACGATAAAAAAGTTATTGTCATTGGTAGTGGCGCAACAGCAATGACACTGATACCAGCGTTGGTTGATGAAAATAATGAACAATGTGCGCGTCATGTCACTATGCTACAACGCTCACCGACTTATGTCGCCAGTGTGCCGGGCGATGATCATGCACTTGCTTTATTATCAGGTAAGTTCTCGCCTTTATCAAAACCGCAGGCTTATACCTTGCTACGTACGCGCAATGTGATGTTTCAACAAGGGGTGTATCGCACCGCAATTTATGCACCAAAAATGATGAAAGCACTGTTAAATCACAGAGCTAAAAAAGAGCTCAAAGGTAGTGGAGTGGATATCGCTCATTTTCAGCCTACCTATAATCCATGGGAAGAGCGCTTATGTGCGGTGCCTGATAGCGATTTGTTTCAAGCGTTACATAGCAAGCGCGCTGAGGTAGTAACTGATAACATCAGTCATTTCACAACAACTGGCATTGCATTAACATCAGGTAAGCATTTAGATGCTGATATTATCGTCACTGCTACTGGGCTCAAATTACAAATGCTTGGCGGTGCTGACTTATATGTTGATGGGCAGAAAATTGATGTAGGCGCACGGATGACTTATAAGGCAGTATTGCTTGAAGGCGTACCAAATATGGCAATCATGTTCGGCTATACCAACGCGTCTTGGACGCTGAAGATTGATTTGGCTTGCCAGTATGTGCTGCGCTTACTGAATTATATGTATAAAGAAGGCTATAAAACCGTATGTGCGCAGGCTGTAACTGAACAAGAGCAAGTGGAAATGCAGCCAGATACGGTACTTGGAGCCCTATCAGCAGGTTATATCAGCCGTGCCAAAGATGAGCTGCCAAAACAAGGTGATCGCTATCCGTGGCGCGTGAATAATAATTATTTCACCGATCGTATTATGCTTAAATACCGTAAAGTTAAAGACGAATGGCTACAATTTAATCGTTAAAATTTACTAATTGTTAAGGTCTATTATTAGCCTAACCGTTAATTTTATCAGTCTTACTGAGCTTGTTTGATAAAGTCAGTGACTTGTTTACTCAGGATTTGCCACAAGGTTTCTTGAGCGCTTTTACTGCCCCAAGCATTGTGCGGGCTAAATATTACACGTGGATGCTCGCCAAGCCCCAGTAAAGGATCATTGTCAGCGATTGGCTCTTGCTCAAAAACATCACTGCCATATCCTAAAATCTGCTCATTATTGATAGCATCAGCAAGCGCTTTACTATCAACGATACCACCACGAGCAACGTTAATAAGCAGCGGCTTTTTACTCATTTTTGCCAATGTGTCCTTATTAATCAGATGCTGAGTGGCATCATTTAAGGGACAATGTAAGCTAATCACGTCCGCACGAGCCAATACCTCATCAAAGGCGGTATAGTCTTCATTGCGCGGCGCCCGTCCTTGATGTTCCGCCCATAAAACTGTCATACCAAAGGCCCGAGCGATGTCGGTCACGCGTTTACCGATGGTGCCAATACCAATAATACCAAGCGTTTTTTCTTCCAAGTCAATAAGTGGGATATCAAGCAGGCAAAAATTACCGTTATCTGCCCATGTGCCATCGGTGACTTTATTATGATAGTAAATACCGGCACGCATCGCATTGAGCATCAACATAAAGGTATGTTCAGGGACGCTTTTGACTGCGTAACCAGCAACGTTATACAGCGTGATACCATGCTTAGTACAAGCATCGTGGTCGACGTTATTCATGCCGGTAGCGGTCAGTTGAATAAGCTTTAGCTTTGTCAGCTTAGCAATCGCTTCAGCATTGATTTGCACTTTATTGGTAAAAATAATATCGGCATTTTGACAACGCTCTACAATCAGCTCTGGCGGCGTATCATCGTAAGTAATATAGTCAGTAACGCCAGCGGGTGCTGGCAAGTCGACGTTATCAGAAAAAGTACCTCTATCTAAAAAAACCGCTTGCATGATGATTCCTTATCTCATTATTATCGTAAATAGTCTTTGGTTGTTATCGGCTTAATGTAGCACGTTGCCGCCTTTAGTCAAAAAATACATCAAAAAACACATAAAAAAGTGTAAAGCAAAAAACCTCTACTTCAAGTTGAAATAGAGGTTTTATTTATTGACACAGTAGTCTTTTGCGCTTATTTAGTTTTATGAGCTTATAAAGAAAAACGTTTGCGTAATTTACCAATAAGACTACGTACGCGACTGCTTAAATCAATACGCACATCGTTTTCAGGGTCGTGCTCAACTTCATAACGTTTGACCAAGTCAGGGCTGGCTTTGAGTTTTGCATGATGTTGGAACGCACGATTAACGCTAATTTCAAGTAGGCTAGCGCGCATCGGTTTCGGTAAGCAGCGATAGACCTGACCTTTATTAATCAAATCAATCAGCAAGCCCGCATCTTGAAATTCAGTCTGTACCAAGACCACTAAGTGCGGCGCGTCTTGTTTTAAAGTAAAGATAATAGGTGCGATATTTTCGCCGCTCACATTAATATCGGTAATACAAACGCCGATATCTTCGTTCGCCAAATAATCATATGCTTCTTCTAAGCCTTTGGCATGCAGGACTCTATAACTGTGAGAAAATTGCTTGCGTATTTGCTCAATTAGCTCGTCAGTCTCATCGATGACCAATAATGTTTGTTTGTGACCTGAGCTATCGAATTGCTCAGCGTCTTCGTCTGGGTTATAAGTCAAAGCGATTTCGGTGGCGCGACCGACTACAGCAAGTAGCTCTTCAGATTTGCAAGGCTTGGTTAAATAACGATAAATTTCACCATCGTTAATAGAGCCAATAATCGCATTCAAATCAGCATAGCCGGTCAATAAAATCCGCATGGTAGATGGCGAAACGTCTTTTACTTCGCGTAAAATATCAACGCCGACACGCTCAGGCATCCGTTGGTCACTGACCGCGACGTGTACGTGATTATTTTTGATATAGTCGATATATTCAGTCGGGTCAGTAGTGATAAAAACGTCATGGGTTTTACGAAACAGCAGTTTCATAGAACGTAAGATACGTTGTTCATCGTCAATAAAAGCCAGCTTCGGTCTAGCTTCAGCCCCTAGATCAGCGGTGCTTATGTTATTATTGGTGTCATTTTCTAATTCATTCATGATGAGTTCCTTATGATGAATAACAGTGATATAACTTTGTATAATAATTAAAATAGCAATTAAAAATAAAAACAGAATCTAGCGATTATGCTGCTAGGCTTTTTTCTGTTAAGTCATTATTAATCGGTAACGTTAAGGTAAAGGTGGTGCCAACACCTTCAGTTGATACGGCTTTAATGTCGCCATTATGCTGCTCCATAATCTGCTGACTAATTGCCATGCCAAGTCCCGTACCTTCGCCTGCACCTTTAGTGGTAAAGAACGGCTCAAAGATTTGATTGAGCACTTCGGTACTCATGCCTTTACCGTTATCGCTGACGTCGATATAAACATTGCTGTCATCGGCACGCGTGCGTACTTCGATTTTGCCATCCGGTTTTTCAGCCATCGCTTGTGAGGCGTTATTGAGCAGGTTGACCAAGACTTGGTTAATTTGCGACGGTGAGCACTTAATTTCAGGTGTTGGCGCAAAATCAGTGACAATCTCTTGATGCCTGATAGAGTTACCGGCGATTTTAAGCGAGGCTTCGATACATTCGCGCACGTCGATGGTCTTCACTTTTGACTCATCAAGGCGAGCAAAGTTGCGTAGGTTTAGTACCATCTCAGTGATTTGCTCAACGCCAAATAGCGAGTCTTTAATCAGCTCTTTTAGCTCAGCGGATAGATCATCTTCTTGAATTTCATCCGAAGCACGGACGATATCTGCTAATAACTTGTCAATCTTACCATCAGATGCGGCGTCAGACTTGATACCTTTTAGCCCTTGTACCAATTCAATCAACTCTTGGTATTGCTCAGTTAACTGACCGATAATTTCAAGGTTGTTTTGCACATACGACAATGGCGTATTTACTTCATGGGCGACGCCTGCAACCATTTGTCCCAAGGTTGCCATTTTTTCTGAACGAATCAATTGTAGCTGTGAGTTTTTCAGCTCTTTTAGCGTGTCTTGCAGCTCAGCGGTACGCTCTTCTACTTTAATCTCAAGCTGTTGATTGATATTAGCAAGCTTACCTTCGTTAGATTGGATTCGATCTAGCAGGTCATTGATAGAGCCGTTGACCAGCCCAATCTCGTTGCGACCTTCCTTAAATTTAACGGAGCTTAGCTTGTTATATTGCTTATTGTTAATGATATTTTCTGCCAGAGAAATTTTATCACTGGTTTCTTTCAATGGTTTAAATGCTAAGAAAGTCAGCATAAAGTAAATAATACCAGCGGTGATAAGAAGCGCTAATGCTATCCAGTTAATTAAGTTTTCACTCAAGTTATCGGCAATGGCATTAATCTCAGCATCAGGCTGTACGACGATGAGCTTCCAATAGGTTTCAGGAATCTCAAAGACATACGCTTGACTGCCATTATAGAAGTTATCATTGGTCAGCTCAAAGCTTTGCAATAAGCGGCTGTCCATGGCATTTTGCTTATTTTCACCATTATTTAAGTAAGCGGCATAGTTGACTAAGTAATAACCTTTAGAATCACCTGTTTCTGCTTTATCAATCGTATTCAATACCTGCTGTACCTGCGGCGATACATTGGCAGCGACTTGCTCAATAATCTCATTACGCTGAGTTTCTAAAAAGCCTAGTACTGGCTCCCAAGCTGGATCTGAGTTGATGACTTGTTTGATATCAAGTGGCGTACCGGTTGCTTCATCGATATAGCTTAAGCGTTCAGGGTTAGATGAGGCGATAACCTTATCACTATTATCTAATAATAAAATATAGCCTGAACCTGAGCTTTCACTGAGCTTAACAATGTTTTCTTGTAGCTGATTTAGGGTAAAGTTAACCGTGCTCGCACCCCAAAACTGATTGTCACGCTCGATTGCGACACCGCAGCTCATGGCAAGCTCGCCTTTGGTTTGGCTGGCACGGACGTGGTTCCAAATACAGCTGTCAGGATTAAGCAGTTTTAGGACGCTAAACCAATCTTCTTGATAATACGGATTGGCGGGATTAGGATCACTTAGTACTGCTTGGTAGTTACCGTTTTGACGCACCATCAAAAATGGATGGGTCGCAGCATTGGCACCAAGTGCGCCTTTTTCTGGCCAAATGCCGCCACTACCCAATAAGTTATAGTCGCGTTTATCAAAAGCATTGGCTGTACTGACTTGCAAAATACCCTCTTGCAGTGGCAGCGTTTGTGCGCTTTGCTGTAATAGCAAGGCACTACGCATGACCCGATTGATATCGGCAGAGATACTATTAACTGCCGTATTACCACGTTCAGCAACCAGCTTTGCTGACTCAAGACGGATTTTATCATGACCTTCTTTATCAACGACATACACAACGACCGCCAGTACGACCGCAAAAGCAATGAACAAAATAGTAGTAACTTGGGTACTGACTTGATTAAAAAAGCCGACTTTTTTGGAGTCACTCATGACGGGATTTGTCCTTGAGAATAGGGAACACAAAAGGTTTACCAATGTGATTGAATGGTAACCATGACTTATGCGGTAATGCTAACAGTAGATAAAGCTTAAAAGGTATTTATAAAAAACTATAAAGCCCAAC
>NZ_CBCPJH010000006.1:0-136628 GCF_965118485.1 Psychrobacter glacincola
TTAGAAATTGTTCTGATTTAAAGTTGGCTCATTTTTAGTTAAGCATAAAAAAGCGCCTAAATGCTAGGCGCTTTTTTGTTAATTATCGATTAATTGTTACTTAATCCTAGTCTAGGAAAGCAAAGTTATCGATATCCATGGCTGTCATGCTGCTGCTTGGTGCAACCATGCCTTCAGCATGACCTGAAGTACGTGGTAATAACTTATCAAAATAGAATTCAGCTGTTTGAATTTTAGCTTTATAGAATTCTGGTGATTCAGTACCGCCATTTTTTAGCTTGTCATAAGAAACAGCGGCCATACGCGCCCAATGATAACCCATCATTACATAGCCTGAGTACATCAAGAAATCGTCGGATGCTGCTGAAATGATTTCACGGTCTTTACGTGCCATCAGCATCAAGCGTACAGTCAGTGTATTCCACTCAGCACATAGTTTGGTTAGTGCCCAAACGAATTTGCGCATGTCTTTATCAAGTGCATACTCGCCACACCATTTCATGATGCTTGAGGTGTAATCGCGGATAATTTTACCTTTCGATTGTAAAATCACTTTACGACCTAACAAATCTAGCGCTTGGATACCGGTAGTGCCTTCATACATGGTGGCAATACGAGCATCACGAGCGATAAGCTCCATGCCCCATTCTTTGATATAGCCGTGACCGCCATATACCTGCTGACCGTGTTTGGCCGCTTCAATACCAAGTTCCGTTAAGAAGCCTTTTAGGATTGGCGTATAGAAGCCAAGCTTATCATCCCACTTTTCAAACTCTGCATCATCACCGTTGGCGATGCCTTGTGACATTTTATCTGCATAGCGTGCAGAATGATAAATCATCGAGCGACCGCCTTCAGCAAAGGCTTTTTGCGTGAGCAGCATACGACGTACGTCAGCATGATTGATGATTGCATCAGCAACTTTTTCAGGCTCTTTGGTACCAGATAAAGTGCGCATTGAGCGACGATCTTTGGCATAGGGGAGCGCGTTTTGGAATGACAATTCAGTGTGCGCTAGACCTTGGATACCAGTACCGATACGAGCGGTGTTCATAAAGGTGAACATGGCTTTAAGGCCTTTGTTTGGCTCACCAATTAAGTAACCGACTGCATCATCGAAGTTCAAGACACAAGTTGCTGATGAGCTGATGCCCATTTTGTGCTCAATTGAACCACAAGAAACACCGTTACGCTCGCCAATCTCGCCTTCAGAATTTGGCAAAAATTTTGGTACGATAAATAATGAGATACCGCGTGTGCCTTCTGGTGCACCTGGTAGACGCGCTAATACGATATGCACGATGTTTTCGGTTAAATCATGCTCACCGCTTGAAATGAAGATTTTAGTACCGCTAAGCTTATAACTACCGTCTTCTTGTGGAATGGCTTTAGACTTAACTTGACCTAAGTCTGTACCACATTGTGGCTCAGTCAAGCACATAGTACCTGCCCATGAGCCTTCGACCAATTTATGCAAATAAGTTTCTTTTTGCTCATCGGTACCATATTGCATAATGGTATTGATACAACCGGTTGATAGCCCAGGATACATTGCCCAAGGCCAGTTAGCCGTACCGATGATTTCCGCTTTAATGAGGTTGATTGACATAGGCAAGTTCATACCGCCAAATTTCTCAGGGTATGAAATACCTTGCCAGCCGCCTTCGACGAATTGATCGTAAGCTTCTTTAAAGCCTTTGGGAGTTGTGACCACGCCATTATCAAAATGACAGCCTTCAGCATCAGCTGGCTGATATAAAGGAGCTAAAACGTTTTCAGCAAAGTCAGCCATACCCTGAAGAATCATATCAATAGTTTCAGGATCTGCGTTTTCGCCATTGTCCAAATCTTTATAATGCGTCTGGAAGTCAAACACGTCATTAATTAAAAACTTGATATCACGTAAAGGTGCTTTGTAAGTTAACATAGTCGCTCTCTTTAATTATTCGTTATCATAGACAGTAGACTCAGTATTTAAGCCACGGTTTATATAAACGGTTATTTAATTATTGGGGTTGAAAGTAGACGGTATCAATGGTCGTCAAGAATATTCATTAAGAACAGCTTATCCATTTTGATAACCGTTAAGGCGTCCTTGATAAAAAACAGCTGTTGTGGCAGTAATGTCAGTATAAATCTTCTATAGCGACAAATATACAACTAATAACTAAAATTCATGATTAATTAAATTAATGAAAACATTAAGTTATAAAAATGTCAATTAACTTGTTATTGCTATTTATGATTGAGCAGTCAATTACTATCAGATTGCCAAATGAATAAAGTAATTTAGCAGTCTACAAATTAAATGTATCTACAAAATGAGGGATGTTAGTTATGAGCGCATCAAAGCGCGAGCCAAATTACAAGGTAAGGCGAGTAACTTGGCTAACCGTATTATTGACTCGCATAAGGTCGTTGATTGGTGGTGAGCTTGAGCATTTAATAACCGTCCATCGCAGTAAAAGACCGTGGCATATGCCGATTATCGCCGCTATTGCCATTAGCTTTCCTGTATTTGTGGGCGCTTACTTTGACGCTTTGTCATCGGGAATCAAGGCATCGTTAGGGGCTATGGTTATCTTAAACTTACCCTTAGTCGGCAAATTGCCCTATCGTTTAGTGACGGTGATGGCATGGGGCTTTGCCATGTCGCTATGCTTTGCACTCGGTCTGATAGCCCAGCAAGCCCCCATTCTTAGGCTGCCAGTATTTATGCTGATAGCCCTTGGTGTGGTTATCTTTGGGCGTTATTATCGCCAGCCACCGCCCGCAGGATTATTTGTAATGATGGCAGGAGCGATTGCGTTATTCATACCAGTGCCGCTAGAAAATATCATGTCAGCAACTGGGCTTGTGATGCTCGGCAGTGGCTTTGCCTTAATCATGGGACTGCTGTATTCGCTGTTTTTATTAGCAACGCGTCCTGCTACGCCTACACCAATCTACAACTATGAGCCCGATACCATTAGTGAGAGCATTATTGTCGCAGGCTTTGTGAGTTTAGCGCTGCTGATTGCATTGATGCTGGATATGTCTAATCCGTATTGGGCGGCAGTCAGTTGCTTCCTTATTATTCAAGGTATCCATTTACGGACGATGTGGATTAAGCAAATACATCGTTTACTAGGGACATTGGTAGGCGTGGGGCTGGCGAGTTGGATGCTATCTTGGGGCTTGCCAATATGGGGTGTGGCTATTTCGATATTGATTATGATGCTTTGCATTGAATCATTGGTTGATCGGCATTACGGTCTAGCCGTCGTATTTATTACCCCCCTGACGATATTCATCGCAGAATACGGTAGTGGTTTGCCGCTTACGCCAGCGGTCTATCATGAAGTGATACGTACGCGGCTGTTGGATACTTTACTGGGTTGCATGGTTGGTCTTGGTGGTGGATTTGTTATGCATTCAACCAATCTAAGGCTGCCATTACGACGTATGGAAAACTGGTTACTGGCGCGCTTTGGATAATCGGTGTGTTTTACATAGCGTGTAGGTTTTGAATTATTGTGCTTGCAAAGTTTCAGTCGCCTGTACAACATCAATAACATGCCCCGTCCAACGCTCAAAACTTAACGCAGCTTGCCCGATAAGCATGCCATAACCGTCAGATACTTGCGCGCCACGGGCGGCAAAATGCTGCAGAAATGGTAGCTCACGACCATACATCATATCGTAAGCGTAATGGCAGTTTAGCTGATCAGCTAATGGTAAGGTTTCACCCGATAAGCCAATGGAGGTAGCATTGATAATGATGTCAAACTCTCCGCTTAAATCCACAGTACGGCACGTTTGAATTTGCTTGTCGTTGATAGCTGGGCTGGCATGACTAAGCTCATTGACCAAGTTTGTAGCTTTACTCAATGTGCGGTTAGAGATAGTCAGCTCGCCAATACCCGCTTCTATCAGTGGCAATACCACGCCACGCGCTGCGCCGCCTGCGCCAATAATGGCAACACGTGCACCTTGCAAAGACCAGTCTAAGCGCTTTGTATGATTGACCAATCCTTGACCATCAGTATTATCACCATATAACGCTTCTGCTGGAGATACACCTTTTGTCAATAGCGTAGGATTTAATAGTAGTGTATTGACCGCACCGGCGACTTTGGCATGCTCAGATAAGCCGCCACGCGCCGCGCAGCACTCATAAGCGACTTGTTTAAAAGGCACGGTCACATTGGCACCGACACCGCCACCATGAAAGAATGCCTCAATCACTGCCGTAAAGCTTGCGGCATCATCAGGGCAATATTGACGCTGATATGAGATATCAAGTCCTGCTTGCGCGCCAAATAAGCTATGTATTTCAGGAGATTTGCTGTGGGCAATCGGATTACCAATAACAATAAAATGCTGGGTCATAACTGCTCCACTGATGATATAGGATAAAAGGGCGGGTAAAATGCTATCAAAACTCATTTATCATAAGGGATAACGTTGCATTTAACAAACATGGCGTTAAGGACATAAATAGGCAATTCGAGAGATACTGTATGATGTTAGGTCTTTAACAAATCTGTACTGTCTGCGAGTGTTATCGGTAAGGTAAAGGGTGGTCAAGCGTTCAGCAGTTGGGTAAACTAGGGAAGCATAAAAAGTAACACAATAATTATTACGACTGTTGCTCTATGGCTGTTATTTTATAGAAAAAGCAGGAAAATAACGATTCATTATAAGTAGACGATTCATAACAGACATTATTCATTATCAGCGGCGTATCTGCCAGCTCGTTAATACCATTTTTCAGAACTATCTAAAAGTGTGAGTAAGTTGCCCATGTGGAATAAAACCCTACAGGCCTTTATGGTCAGTACGATAATGGCAGTTGGCGTGTCGCTTAGCGCCTGTGATAACAGTAAAAATAGCGAAGTATCAGCTGAAGAGGTCAGTGCTGATAAGCAAGCCGTTGCCGATACGCCAAAAACGCCTGCGTCACATGCTGATTTAGATGGCGCTACTGCTCAAGAGGGCACCCCAGTGACCTATGATGTTGCTTCATGGGATTCTAAAAAAGTCGAGTCGCTCACCATTGATCAATTGGACGCTATCAAGTCAACCCTTGGTAAAGTAGTTAGCACTGATGAAAATAGCTTGGATTATGCCAGTAACCCTGCCTCCAAATACCGCTTTATGAATACCGAAGCGCCTTATTTAGACCTTATCGACTCTGAAAAATATCTTGAGCTTGGCTGGTATTTTGCTAATCCGACCGACTCTGATAAAGAAAAATCACTCAGTCAAGACCATGCCAAAAAAGCTTATCAGCTAGCTCGTCAATTAATAGGTGATGAAGGCGGTAAGCTGGTGGCTGATATGCTAAATGGTCAAATTGTCAAAAATAAAGTCATTGGTGGTCAAAAGGTAGAGCTGGCAAAGTGTGAGTTTTATAGCTGTATGCTGATAATCAACAAATCCGCTAGCCAAAGTAAGTAAATAATGCAGCCATCAAATAGCTGGGTCTGTTTATCGTCATTAGACAAGCCGAACGCCGCATCGACTGCTTCTTTAGATAATCGCGGCTTGGCATACGGTGATGGGTTTTTTACTACGATGGGCGTAATTGATGGGCAGATATTGTGGCTCAGCTACCATCATCAGCGCCTTATCTCTCACGCCAAAGCCTTGCAGCTCGATTTGGACAGCCACGCACTCCTAACCATATTAAAAGCACATGCCGAGCAGCTACAACAAGGCATGATGAAACTTATCGTGACTCGCGCTGCGCAAGCTATCCGTGGTTATGGTTATACGCCGAGCGAATCTGGTAGTGAGTGTGAGATTTGGCTAAAATCTTCGGCGATGACCGTCGCTACTGCCGAACCGTTGCATTTATCGAATGGTCGCTCAATTCCCATGCAGCCTATGAGCACGGCTGTTTGCTTATCTTCTCAAATCGCTTGTCTACCGCCGCCGCTTGCCGGACTAAAAAGCTTAAATCGTCTGGATAATGTGCTGGCAAGTGCTGAGCTACAAGCTATAAAAATCAAAGATTTAGTACCTAATACTGAGTTCAACATCGTTGAAGGCTTGCTACGTGATATGACAGGAAATTGGGTTGAGGGTACGATGAGCAATGTGTTTTATCAATTATCAAATAAGCAATTAGCAGAATCAAAAAATCTTTCAAATAGTAATGAGTACAACACCAATGATCTGACAACTGGTCAATGGTATACACCGTCGATGGCGCAGTCAGGCGTCGCTGGGGTTATGCGTCAAGTGCTTATCGATGCATTATCGACTAGCAAACATCCCGTTATCATCAGGTCGTTACAAGATGAGAATTTACCACGATTAAGCCAGCTATTCTTTTGCAATGCACTGCGCGGCATCATGCCGATGAGTAGCCTGACGTTATTATCGGGTGAGGTGGTGAGTTTTTAAGTGGTTTAACCGTATTTAAAAATATTAAATTTGGTGTCAATAAAATCATTAGGATATAAAACAACTTCTTCATTGCGATACATATCTTGTGCTTTTAATAGCGCGTCTTGCTCGTTCTCTGCGTTAGCCTCCACGATATTACTCAACGTTTCGACAATCTCTATCTGAAAGACTCTCTTCAATTTCTTATCTGTTTTCATCATTACTATCCCCGATATACGCTTATCAAGATTTCTTGAGCATTTATATATTCTAAGTTAGCAAAGGCGACTAAATAGAAGTGATCGTCTTTTGTGAAAAAGACTTGTGCGATAAGGAAAATCGATCAATGATCCTGTTTTTAAAAGGATAAAATCGTATGCACCTAATCTATGAAAATAAACGAATTCCCCTACAGTTACGTCGATTAATGATATTTAGCGAACTTTGTCTTAAAGCAAAACAATGTCCTCATGAAAATGTCCATATAAATACTAAGTCGCAACTAGCATTTAGTGTCATGTACTTTAAGAAAAGTAAGAAGTATGTCGCTTACGGCAGTGTGTTTGAATATTCGTATATATCAGATGAAGGCATTAAGTATGATTTCGATATTCCAATAAATAGTGATTATCCAATGTGCCAGATTACCGTCAAAGGACAACCCTTTACTAGACCTGCTCGTACACCATTAGGATTATTAATAGACTGGAATAAATATGTAAAAAATAAAGTCAGTAATTGCTTTGAAGATGACTTGAATTCTTTATTTCTGCTACATGGCGAGTTAGAGAAGGATTATCTTCCTCATAGGTTTTATGAAATTCTGGTATCAAGCGCGAAATTACCACTTTGGGATAATTGAGAGATTTAATACAACTTTCGATAATGTCCACGACCCAAAAACTCAATAATACCTCTATCACGTAATACTTGTAGTTGCTGACGGATTTTATCTGGAATATGGTTGTTTTCGGGATGTTTAAGTTTTAATAAGTCAGCAAACGCATAAACTTGATTGAGGAAGAAATTAGCATCCAGTCTATCAATACATTGCCAAACATCCAGTGTCCAACCACGCGAAGCTGTAGATTGCTTACGTAGAAATAAGGTTTTCTGGAATTGCTCGGTGACATTATCGCGTGGTATGACTTGCTGGTCTTTGACCAAAAATACTTTTCCCGATTCGGGCACTTTACGCAAGTCAATATTACAGCCAACCCAACCGGCGCGTTTGGCAGTGACGGATAAAGGTTTGCGTTTAATAATCATGTCCGGCTTGAAGAATTGTTTGGGAATGATTAAGAAGTTATTAACCCTATATTCTTGAGAGTAGGTCAAAAAGAAAAAGCTGGGATTATCCTCGCTATTGATACGTTCAATCATGGTGTCATAAGAACCATCATTAATAATGTTGCTTAAATTCGCCTTTTTACTTTTTAGCTCGTATTCCTCGCTACAATTTGTGCAATAGAAATCAGCGACAGGTTGATTATTAGCAAACTCAGTCAATGGCTCAGCACTACAATTAGGGCAATAGCTTTGGTTGGCAACCCAACTCTCACTTAATACTCTAATGATTTGACTGGGTGATTTATAGTTTGCAGCGAGACTTTGATTGAAGTTGAGATTCATAGCCAGTTTTCTTATTAGAATTAAAATTTAAAACCATCGATATGTGTATTAAGCCATATAATCTGCTCTGAACGCCAAGTTAATTGATAAGCTAAGCAAATACCATTGAAAATCGCACGGTTCAGTGCTAAATTCTAGCAAACTTCTGCCTCGCGAGTGACCATGAGCACCCCAACCCCTGAAACGCCTCCTGAACGTCCTGACGATATGCCACCGAATAAGCAAGAAGGCATAGCTAACGTGCCTGTCGATATCACTCAACCGCATTCAAAACCAGTCGTAGACGAGGCAATAGCAGAGGAAGTACCGCCGACAGATGTATCGCTTATCAGTGGCGACAATAAACCGCGCCATTATAAAGCTGATAACCCATCGTTCTTTATGCAGCGTGGTTATCAAGTGTTGTTGGTGCTCGGACTGATTGCGGCATTTTTTTTAGTGATGGTTTATCAGACCTTGTTTGGTCGCATTGAGCAGTCAAAGCAGATGGTCACTATTGAAGCCGGTCAGACCTATTATGGTTTGCTAGCCCAGTGGCAGTCGCAAATTCCGCTGTTTTCTGCCACGATTGCCAAGCTTTATATGAAAACGCAAGTCGATGGTCCATTACACGCCGGTATTTACCAATTACCAGAAAACCCAACCTTTGCTGAAACGCTACACGTACTTGGGCAAGGGGTAAAAGCGTCGATGGTCAAGGTACAAATTATCGAAGGTAAAACCTCAAAAGATTTGTATCAAGCATTACGTGATAATAAAGGCATCAAAAAAGAGGTGCTAACGGCGGACAGTACCAATGCTAGTATCGCGCAAGCGCTAGATTTGGTTGGGATATTGCCGGAGACGGTCGTCAATAGTAATGACCCTATCGTCAATCACAATCTTGAAGGCTGGTTTGCCCCTGATACCTATTATTATGGCGAAGGTACTAGTGATAAGCAGGTATTGACCGATTTGTATAAACGTCAGCAGCAAGCATTGACCAAAGCATGGGGAAATCGCGCACCGAATTTGCCATATAAAACCCCTTATGAGGCACTGGTGATGGCGTCAATTATTGAAAAAGAAACCAGTGTGGCAGAAGAGCGTCCTTTGGTATCGGCGGTGTTTAATAATCGGTTGAATAAAAACATGCGTATGCAAACCGATCCAACCATTATCTATGGTATGGGCATCCGTTATGAAGGCAATATTCGCCGCAAAGATATCGATGAAAAGACGGCTTATAATACCTATCAAATCGATGGATTACCGCCAACACCTATTGCACTACCGTCAGCAACCTCTATCGAAGCAACTTTGCATCCTGCTGATAGCGGAGTATTGTATTTTGTGGCGACAGGTAATGGTGGGCACAAATTCACTAGTAGTTTAAATGAGCATAACCAAGCAGTAAAAGAGTACTTGAGCGTTATGCGTGAGAAAAAATCGCAAACGCCGCCATCATAAGCTGCGCTTTAAATTTTTCTACACACCCATTATTAAGGAACGTTATAAAAATAACGCTCCTTAATGACACTGTTGTTCAATGACCATGTTCCTCAATGCCAATAGGTTATATCATGTCAGTATCCATACAAGCGCCATTTTCTCAAACTACAACGACATCCATGCAAGGGCGTTTTATTAGTTTTGAGGGTACCGAAGGCGTCGGTAAAACGACGGCAATTGAGCAATTATGTGCACGTTTGCAGGCAACTGGTATTGACTATTTGCGTACTCGCGAGCCGGGTGGTAGTCCGTTTGCTGAGCGTTTGCGCGAGATATTGTTAGACCCGAATACCACGATTAATGATGATACAGAGTTACTATTAATGTTTGCTGCGCGCTGTGATCACATGCAGCAAGTCATCTTGCCAGCGCTGCAAGATGGTACGTGGGTGATATGTGATCGCTTTACTGACTCGACCGTTGCTTATCAAGGCTTTGGGCGTGCAGATGGCGACGCGACTGTACGCTGTAAAATAGACATGCTTATCGAGCAGTTTGTTGTGCAGTTACCCGAGCTGACTTTGTGGTTAGATTTACCGGTATTAGATGGTATGGCGCGCGCCAATAAGCGTAGTGCCGCTGACCGTTTTGAGCAGCAAGCGACAGAGTTCTTTACCAGAGTACATCAAGGGTTTAGCACGCTAGCGAATGAACAACCTGAACGTATTCAGCGTATTGATGCTTCAGGCACAGCCGATGAAGTCGGCGCGCGTATCTGGCGGACGGTACAAGAGAGATTTGCGCTCGGTTAAATTTGGTTTTATGTAAACTCTCATTTCTGTCTTAGCACACTTAAAAAAAGCCCCAACTGCTGAGTTGGGGCTTTTTTATTTTTATGAATTTATTATTAAAAAATGGCTATTATTCTTTATTACTATCATTAGCGTTATTTATATTGTCGCCACTTGAGTCTGGTAGACGATTAGGATCAAGTGAGCCGCTTTTAGTTTTCGGTGCGCTGCCATTACCATTGGTGTTGCTAGAGGTTTTGGTTTTTGAAGTTGCTGTTGAATTATCTGATATTACACCTTTATTAGTAGCATTGTTAAACTCATCTTTAGGCACTGACGTTTGAGTGTTTACTTTTTCGGACTGAGTTTCTAGCGCTTTGGTCACGGTACTAGATAGGTTATCTTGCTCAGTTTTTATATCAGCGTTTTTTGCAGCCTCTCTATCTGTTGCTATTATAGGTTCTGGCGTAGTTTTTTTATTACTACCGTCCATTAGCTCTGTTTCTTGACGTTTTTCAGGCGCCTTAGAGCTAGATTCAAAGCTTGCATCGGCTACAGCGCGAGCTTGTTCCTGTTTCACCGTCACATCGACCGGTTTTGGTTGCACGTCATCATCGACAACTAAAGAAACAAGCTTGCGTTCACGCGGCACCGTACCATCGAATTTATCAGTAATCACATGCAGCTTACCTTCTTTATCGACCGTGTAAAGCGGTACAAATTGCTTATTATCGGCTTTATATTGCTCAAAGCTATAGCTGTCGGTGATATTAGTTATTTTGATACGCGCCTTTTTGGACAGCATGCTGGCAAGCTTAGTATAGGTGACATCTTTGCCAAATAACCACTGCGAATGGAGGTTGCCTTGCTTATCATCGCGCTCACTTTTGACTTTTTCATCGCTAAACTTCAAGCGGTATAGTTTGCGCTCACCAAACTCATGACGGTAGTGAATCTCAGATAAGGTATTGAGCTCTTTGTCCATACTCATTGCAAACAGACGTCCGATACCAATCAGATCTAAATGATGGTCAGCATGGTCGGAAACTGGATTACCGAAATAAGTACGCAATCCACTCATGCGTGCACTGGCGATATTGGTATAGTTATTATGGGCGACGATGACATCGAATCCCTGATCTTTGAGCGAGGTAGCGACCAATAAGGCGATAGGGTTTGAGCCGACAACCAAAATACCGTTGGTTTCAGGTTCACGAACACCTAAAAAGTTACCGACCATTTTGGCACCCAAGCCTTGAATCATCACTGTGCCAATAATGATAAGAAAGACTAAAGGTACGAGTAGCTCAACCCCTTGAATATCATACTCTTGCAAACGAATGGCGAACAGTGATGAAATAGCAGCGGCAACGATACCGCGTGGACCAATCCAGCTGATCATCATCTTTTCTTTGGTTTTTAGATTGGAGCCGATAGAGGATACCCAAACCGATAAGGGGCGGGCAACAAACATCACAATCGCTAATAACACCAAACCAGCAAAGCCCACACTTAATAAGCTTTCCAGCTCAACACGAGCAGCGAGAATAATAAATAAAACCGATACCAGTAATATGGTTAGTGATTCATTAAACTCTAAAATTGTATCACGTGGGAATTTTGGCCAATTAGCCAGCGCAACACCAAGTACAGTCACTGTCAGTAAGCCAGATTCGTGCTCTAAATGGTTGGAGATTGAAAATAGCACCAGCACAAAGGCTAAGGTAAAAACATTGCGTAAAAACTCAGGAATCATATGACGGCGCATTAAAAATGCTAATGTCCACGCACCAGCCAATCCCATCGCTACTGCCAATATCACAATTTTGGTGAACAGCACAATACTACTGCCTTCACCGCCTGAAATGATATATTCATAGACCAATACCACCGCAATTGCGCCGACAGGATCAATGATGATGCCTTCCCATTTCAAAATGTTGGAAATGTTTTTATTGGGTCGTACACTGCGCAGTAGCGGCGTAATGACGGTTGGACCTGTGACGCAAACCAAGGCACCAAACAGTAAAGCGATAATAGGATCGACATCAAAAAGTAAGTATGTCGACAGCGATACGATGGCAATGGTAATGAGAACGCCGACAGATACCAGCATCTGTACCACAGAGCCGTGTTGTTTGATTTCCTCAAACTCTAACGTCAGTGACCCTTCAAATAAAATAATGGCCACGCCTAATGAAATAAAGGGAAACATCAGCTCGCCGAGTACCAAGTCAGGATCGAATACCCCTAATATCGGACCAACAATAATACCAATCAGTAATAAAAACAAAATGGACGGTTGCTTTAAATACCAAGCCAACCATTGGGCGGCAATACCGATCCCAACCACGCCGGATAACAGTAGGGCGGTATCCATAAATTAATCCTTTTATTATATGCTCATACTTTATAGCGATGGCTGCTAGCCACATTTGGCAGAGACAGCCTTTTTAGTTGATGACGCGCAAACCCTCACTATTGAAAGTTATAGCAAGAGTCGCAGCATGAATCATATATACTATATAGTAGCAACTATAAAATAATTGCAAAGACAAACGCACTATTGGTTAAAACAGTAAAGCTTTAGAAAATAAAAGCTCAGTGTCTCAAAGTTCAATGCCTAAAAACCAGTAGCGTAAAAAGAGAGTAAACGGAAAATAATCACATCATTTGAGCAAGGTAATTTAAATAATAGATCCTTATTATTCACTGTTACTCACGTCAAAAATGCTTTCCTGCTCAACGTAGTATGCTTTTATTTTATATAACTCAGCGCTAACTGTCACCCAAAGCGTTGTAGGACTCTTGAAAGCATGGTCAATAAAGCATAGGCAATACCAGAGATAAAATGAGCCCGCCAACTAATGAGCTTAGCCTGCAATTATCTTAAGCACTTGTTATGATAAACATGTAATTATCGTCAATAAGATAATGGCTGAATAAGCGGCAAACTAAGCTGCAGTCAGCAAAAATAATCGGTAAACTGACGGTTTGTCAGTCAAAATTTATTAGCAAAAATCTTGAAGTCTTGAGCTGCAAAAATACATAATGAGCCAGTCAATCATAACAATTACTTGGATGAGGGATACAATGCCAATCAATATCGCTAAATTGAAAAACACCACTAGTACCATGCAACGCTTGCTACAACGCAGTAGCTTAGCAATCGCTGTCGCTACTACGATGGTGGTTGGTATTAACCTTAATACGATGTCGAGCGCACAAGCTGCTGTTACCACTGCTGACTTTTCAGGACTGGTACAGCAGGTTACGCCAGCCGTAGCGCGTGTCAATGTGACCAAAACCGTGAGCGAGGCTGAGCTTGCTAAAGCCCAAACCGCTGAGCTATTACGAAAGTTCTTCGGCGATCGCCTGCGCATTCCTGATCAAGCAGCAACGCCTGCGATTGAGCATGCTTATGGTACGGGTTTTTTTGTGACCGCTGATGGTTATATGCTGACCAATCACCATGTGGTGGCGGGTGCAGATAAAATCACTGTGACCCTCAATGATAGAACAGAGCTTGATGCTACCTTGGTTGGCAGTGATGAGCGCTCGGATGTGGCGGTGTTAAAAGTTACGGGCAAAAAATTCCCAGCGCTGCCGATTGGCGATTCTAATAGCTTAAAAGTGGGTGAGCCGGTATTGGCTATTGGCTCGCCATTTGGTTTTGATTATTCAGCATCGGCTGGGATTGTCAGCGCCAAATCACGTAATTTTTCGCGTGAAACCAGCGTACCCTTTATTCAAACGGATGTGGCATTGAACCCTGGTAATTCAGGCGGACCTTTATTTAATCAACGCGGTGAAGTGATTGGCATTAACTCGCGCATCTTTAGTGGTACAGGCGGTTATATGGGACTGTCGTTCTCTATTCCGATCGATGCAGCGATGGAGGTTTATGAGCAGCTCAAAACCAATGGTAAGGTGGAACGTGCCTACTTGGGTATTTATCCGCAAGATATCGACCGTAATCTCGCTGAAGCCTATAATTTAGCGCGTCCACAAGGGGCATTGTTGACAAGGGTTTCGCCAGATTCACCCGCCCAAAAAGCAGGGCTAAAATCGGGTGATATTATTTTGCAGTATAATGATGTGCAAATTATGGAAGCTTCAGATTTACTTAACCTGATTAATCGCGCGCGTCCCAACGACGCCTTTCGCGTGCAGATTCAACGTAATGGTAAACAATCCCTCATAACTGGCAAGCTTAGTGACGCCTCAAATGACATGCAGTCACAAAACCGTGGTCAGCAAAATAATGAGATAAGTTTGGGCTTGGCACTACGGAACTTGACCCCGGAGGAGCAAGTAGAGCTAGCAGCTGATAATAAAACGGGTGTTTTGGTCACAACGCTTGAGCCAACTGGATTGGCAGCACGTTCAGGCATATTAGCAGGCGATATCATTACCAACCTACATCAAAAACCCATTAAAACCGTCACTGATTTTTCAAGCGCTGTGTCGGTATTGCCCAAAAAAGGCGTGGTAACGATTGAGTTAATGCGCCAAGGTATTCCCGGTATCATCGGTTTGCGAATTGAGTAGAAATGAATATTTGCTATTACTGCTAACACTCATGGCGTAAGAAGGCGCAAGCGTTTGTATCCTTGTATCGGCTAGCCAACGCTGTGTTGACGATTGGTTAATGCAGCGGAAAAGCATTTATTGCGACTGAGTAATTAGGCTAAACTGGCTGTTTAGTTTAAAAGTTAGATATAGCTTAGCCACTATTAAAAATATACAGCCAAAAAGAGGTAGCAATTTTTTGTAGAATAGCTTGCTTGCGCCTTAATTGATTGATAGCGGTTAATCCAAAATATGCTACACTAGCAGGCGTTTTTATGACGAGTTAAGCGCTCTCTTCATACTAGATAAATATAGCAGTAACGACGTTAGAAGACAGACAAACACTCAGTATTAACATCGAGCAAGATATCATCAATGACGTTTATGAGCATGTATAGTATGTATTACATTCATGCAGGTTTTTATAATAAACCTTTTATATCAGCATTGGTACTTGCAAACGACCTATCATGTGATAGCTTTAATTAAAGCTAGGATACTACAGTAAGGCATAGTTATGAGCACAGCATACGACGATATTAAAACCCGACTACAAGGCTCAATGGTAGCCTTGATAACGCCCATGCTTCGTGACGGCACGGTCGATTATAAACGTCTGGCAGACCTCATAGATTGGCAGATAGAGCAAGGCACTCATTGCCTTGTCGCTGTCGGTACGACTGGTGAATCCGCTACTTTATCGATGCAAGAGCACAGCGATGTGATTCGCTATTTTGTACAGCATGTCAACGGTCGTATACCGGTGATTGCAGGTACGGGCGCGAACAATACGATAGAAGCCATCAAGCTGACCCAAGAGGCAGCAGATGCCGGTGCGGATTGTGCATTATTGGTCGCCCCTTATTATAATAAGCCGCCGCAAGAAGGTTTGTATCAACATTATAAAGCCATCGCTGAAGCTGTAAATATTCCGCAAATGCTGTATAACGTCCCTGGACGTACGGTCGTTGATATCGCGCAAGAAACGGTTGAACGCTTAGCTGATATTGACAATATTGTCTCTATCAAAGATGCAACAGGTTCAGTGGCACGCGGTGAGCAATTAATCAAAGCCGTTGGCGATCGTCTAGTTGTCTTGTCTGGCGACGACTTTAGCGCCCTTGAGCTGATGAAAGTTGGTGGCAAAGGTAATATTTCTGTCACTGCCAACGTCGCACCAAAAGCCATGAGTGAGACCTTTACAGCAGGCTTGCGCGGTGATTTCGACGCTGCCAATAAAGTACATGATGTTATCAAGCACTTGCACCGTGACCTATTTATTGAATCAAGTCCTATCCCAGCGAAGTATGCTTTGCACAAAATGGGCATGATAGATAAAGGTATCCGTCTACCGCTGGTATGGCTTGCTGAGCAACATCATGCAACGATTGACAGTGCTTTGGTTCGTGCCAACTTATTATAAAATGATGCATGTAAATGCTAATGTAGAGAGATAATATGATGAAAGTATCATCAATAACTGCAAAAATATTCCCGACTATGATGGTTGTATTGGCTAGTACGTTAGTATTAAGCGGTTGCCAAGCGACAAAAGACTTCATTGGCAAACGTGATAATGGTAGCTTAGAGTATCAGCAAAGCAAAAAGTTGGCGCCACTACAGTTGCCCGCTGCGCAAGAGACAGCACCATTTGTCCCGCTTTACCCAACGCCTAATGCGGGTGGTAACACACTCACATTGCAGAATGAGGCTGGTAAACAGTATCAGTTGCCAAAACCGCAACGTGCTGTTGCGAGCCTTACGGAATAAATAACTTTTTGACCTTATCTATGCCGCTGATGCTTTTATAAATACCAATGTGTCTAATTGATTTTATAAGCTATTAGCGGCCGCTGCGCGTTTTTACCACATAAGCTTGAACGAACAGGAAACCTCCTAATGCAAAAGCAAGAACTGCTCTATAAAGGCAAAGCCAAATCTGTGTATGAAACAGAAGACAACGATCTGCTGATTTTACATTTCCGTGATGATACCTCAGCACTTGATGGTAAACGTATTGAGCAGTTAGCACGTAAAGGCGTGGTTAATAATCGCTTTAATGCTTTTATCATGCAAAAATTGGCTGAAGCTGGTATCGAGACGCATTTTGAAAAGCAATTGTCTGATGACGAAGTGTTGGTCAAGCGTTTGGATATGATTCCGGTTGAGTGTGTAGTGCGTAACTTTGCCGCGGGCAGTTTGGTGCGCCGTTTAGGTTTGGAAGAGGGGCAAGCATTAACGCCGCCGACTTATGAGCTTTTTTATAAAGATGATGCGCTCGGTGATCCAATGGTCAATGAGTCAATTTCTATCTCTCTTGGCTGGGCAACCGATGCACAGTTAGCAAAAATGCAAGAGCTAAGCCATCAAGTGAATGAAGTATTGACAGCGCTATTTGATGCTGGTGATTTGATTTTGGTTGATTTCAAGCTAGAATTTGGCGTATTCCACGATCGTATCGTCTTAGGTGATGAGTTCTCACCAGATGGCTGCCGTATTTGGGATAAAGTAACCAAGAAAAAACTCGATAAAGACCGTTTCCGTCAATCATTGGGTGACGTTATCGAAGGTTATGAAGAAGTCGCAAAACGTATTGGTGTGCCATTAAATTAATGAATAGATAGTTCTATAAGCCTAGCCTTTTTCAAAATAGCTAACAAATAGTTAAGCCAATAAAAAAACTGAGCCATAAGCTCAGTTTTTTTTATGTGTTAAATAAATTAGCTGTCTTTACGCGCTTCTTTAATTTTCTTAGCAGCAAATTCCATCGCATCTGCCGCTTTGTCTGCTAATGTACCAACTACTTCTTTTGCTTTAGTAGTTGCAGTGTCTGCTAATGATGTCTCTTTATCATCTTTGTTTTTAGCATCTTTACTGTTTTTATCTTTTTTATCAGAATCAGAAGTATCATTGTCTTTTTTGCTGTCGCTATCTGATGCTTTGTTGTCTTTGTTGTCTTTGTTGTCTTTGTTGTCTTTGTTGTCTTTGTTGTCTTTGTTGTCTTTGTTGTCTTTGTTGTCTTTGTTGTCTTTGTTGTTTGAAGCATCACTTGAGTTATTATTGTCAGAATTTTTGTTAGCATCCTGATTTTTAGTATCGTGAGCAGTATTGCTATCTTTTACATCATTCTTTTTGTCTTCTGCTTTATCGCTGTCATTTTTCTGCTTATTGTTTTGGCTATTAGAATTACTCATAGTGCTATCCTTTTCATTTGATTATGTTTTTTATCGTATATCTGCTATCGAGCATACTACTATACCGAGTTGAATGTCTGTATAGCGTCAGTTGCAATAGGTAATGATGCGCGCCATTAGACAACCCTTAATGGCTTTTTATGTTAAATTTATGCTGCTGTGATATAGAGTGTAAACGTATACTTTTATAGAAAAGGTTATAACTGATGTTACCGTCTCAAGCTGCATCGATTGTTTTGGCGCCATCTTGGTTTACTCGTCCAACTTGCGTGGTTGCTGCGGATTTAATTGGCAAAATATTGTGCCGACAGCTGACCGATAGCGATGGTAAGGAAAAAATATTACGCATGCGTATCTCTGAAACCGAAGCCTATATTGGTGAAGATGATGCAGCGTGTCATGCGCATGCAGGTACACGGACGCCGCGCACAGAGATTATGTACAGCCAAGGTGGGGTGTTTTATGTATATTTGACCTATGGCATTCATCATATGCTCAATTTAGTCAGTGGACCGTTGGAGTCGCCAGAAGCCGTTTTAATACGTGCAGGGTTTTTAACAGAAGATAGTGAGCCCCTAGTTGAAGAGCAATTGCTAGTAGCATCCAAACAGTTAAAGCATATGAAACGGCTAGCAGGTCCAGGAAAGCTGACGAAAATCTTACAAATAGATCGAGCGTTATATGGAAAACCGATTACTCCAACGTCAAAAGTCTGGGTTGAAGATGATGGCTGTCAGCCACCGTTGTCATTACGTCCACGTATCGGTATCGACTATGCAGGTGAGGCAAAGGATTGGTTACTACGCTATATATGGACTGATCATCCTTCATTATCAAAAAAATAGCTGGATTTAATAATATTGCTATTTAATAAGGCTACAACATGTATAAACTCACAGTTTTTGTACCAGAAGAAGCATTAGATCAAGTGAAGTCTGCCTTATTTGCTGCGGGCGCTGGTGAGATTGGCAATTATGAACAGTGTTGTTGGCAAGTGCAGGGAATAGGGCAGTTTATGCCACTCGCAGGTAGCAATCCGCATATAGGTATACAGGACAGTTTACAGAAAGTAAGCGAATGGCGCGTTGAGATGGTGGTTGCTAAGGCTAATATTGCAGAGGTTATCAGCGCATTAAAGCAGGCGCATCCTTATGAGACGCCTGCTTATGATGTGATTGAAGTGTTAGATTTTTAATATTTCTAAACTTCTTGCTTCAAGATATCAGTCTTCTTTTATTTTAAGCACATTATAATCAGGATAGCCAATCTCAATTTTATAATCTTCACCGCCGCGGCGCGCCTTTACTTTTATTTTGCTGTCGCCTTTTTTGTATTTCACATCTTCAACACGGTAACCCATGCTACTGACTTTATTTGCCGCTCTTTGCTCAATAGCAGGACGATAAATGTCTTTATCAATATTATTGATGGTTTTCTTGTGTTTCTTATAGACGCTACTGTCTTTATAAATATCTTCATAAAGGTCGCCATAAGCATTATAACCGGGCGTGGTGACGCAGCCCGTTATTACAGTCAATAGTACAGCAGCCATACTGGTCGCAGCGGTAGTTTTTAATAGAAATTTACGGTTCATAGTTTAGACTCCTCATCGTCTGTGTTCATTGATTAAATTAAGTTACGACTAACATGAGAGGCCTACTTAAAGTTTTTAGAATACCTCTTCGAGCATATCATTCTATCTATAACGGTAATGGTTGTTGTTATAGCGACCATTATTACTGTATCGGTTCTTGTTATAGTGATTATTCTTTTTTTTGCCTTCATGATTCTTATTCTTATGATGCCCGTTATTATCATAATTGCCCTGTTTGTAACGATCATTATTATAGTTGCCGTTATTATGATGCTTGTCTTGAAGGTAATAAACTTTTTGACCATCATATCCTGGTGTCACAGTCGTACAACCAACAGCGGTACCCAACAGTGCAACCATAATACCGGCAGAGAAAGCTGTTTTTAGGGTTGAGAGAGTTAATATTTTCATAATAAATGCTCCTATCGTATTATTAATATTTCATCGATTACGGTTTTAAGTATTGCCTAATAAAGGACGTTATAAAAAAAGGCCAAATAGACCAAGTATTGGTTTATCTGACCGAAGGCATCAAATCAACAATGATGCCAAAATTTTAATGTGATGGTATATAAATCACTGTTAGCAAAGATCAGTCTTTTTCAATTTTAATCACATTTAAGTCTGGATAGCTGAGTAATATCTCATATTCTTGAGAACCGCGTTTGGCTTCAATCTCAAAAACACCACGATTGTTCTTTTCTTCAAGCTCGATATCTTTGACGCGATAGCCCATACCTTGTACTTTAGTAACGGCGCGCTGCTTGATAGCTGGGTAACGAGCTTCTCTTTTAATTCTATCTTCAACATCATCATTTTTATAACGGTTATTATTATTGTAGTTACCATTATGACCGTTTTTATTATGATTCTTATCTTGCCAGACGTTTGACCAATCGCTTTTACTTGAGCTAATCAGTTTCAATCCAGGATAAGTATACTTAAGTATATAAGGTTGATTGTTCTTTTTGGCGTAGGCGGTAATTGACTCATTACCCTTATAGTTATCAGGTTTGATCTCCATAGGCTGATAGCCTTGACTAAGCAAATTTTGGCGAAGCTGTTGGCTGATACGGCCAAAGTTATTGTTGCCGTAATTACCATTTTTGTATACGGAATTATTATCATAATTCTGACTTGCTACCGCACAACCGACAGTAGTTCCTAGCAAAGTGATGGCAAGACCGGCAGAGAGTGCAGTCTTAAATGACCAAGGTTGTAAAATTTTCACGATAAAATCTCCTATGATATGACAGTTTTCAATAATGCTTTTTAATGGTTAAAAATTTTAGAAAGTAGATATGGGGCTATATAGTAGGAGGTTACGTATAAGGAAACTTCTTTTATATGGGCTCTTTAAGGTACTTTTTATTTGATGATGCTTTATAAAACGATAATAAAGAAGACATAATGCTATATTATCGATATTTGTTCTTTATTATCACAATTTTTGAAATATTTTCTTACATACACATGTTAAGACTTAAAAATCATCACTACATGTCGTTGGTGTTAAGAAGTTGTAAATTTTGCAAATACTTGCGTAAGCATTCGATACTTTGGGTGACTAAGGTGTTGCTTAAAATCACAAATATCGCTAACACTCTTATATTTTTTATTAAATAAAAGAATATCCTATCTCATTTATAAAAAATAAAAACATAAAAATCAATGAGTTAAATTATACTGTATTCAGAATCTATCCGACGTAAGCATATGCTTACACGCAATGACGCTTACGCGACTTAACATTAGGTCAAGAATTTGACACTATACACACACGGCATAAGGGAATGTTACTCAAGGATTGAGTTGACCGAGTTAAGGATAATACTTCAGCTGCTAGCATCAGGATGATAATAGCAATTGGAATAAGGACACATAACCCGTGTTGAAGGCAGATAATGCCAATAGTGTAAAAAAGGGCAGGATGCCCGACAGTCATAATATACTTCAAATCTTGCAAGGATGCAGCGATTAGAGTGGTGACAGGTAACAAGGATAGTTAACAATAAAACCGCATAACAAGTAATTGCTATGCGTTTTTATCGTGTCTGAGCTTTGGGTTTGATATCTCATAAACTTTTTATAGCCAATTACTAATAAACAAAGCATAAAAAAACCGCATTAAGGGCTAATGCGGTTTTTGCTCAAACGATTTTCTGTTTGATTAGTATTTGTTTTCAGTGCGCCAGGCATCTACTTCACGCTCAGCAGCATCTTTACTATGACCATAGCGCTCTTGTACTTTACCAACGAGCTTATCACGGCTGCCTTCAACGTGTAATAAATCGTCATCAGTCAGATCAGCCCACTTCTGCTTTACTGAACCTTTAACTTGGTTCCATTCACCTTTTAGAGTATGTTCGTTCATTGCTGTTATCCTTGTTTTAATTATTGCGTTCTTTACAGTAGCTATTATTTAAAGCGTTAAATCAATAGCCTGTATGACGCTTTTGGTATCCAGATTATTATTTATGATTTTTATTGCTAATACGCTATTACTGATAAATAACTTACTTCACAATCAGCCATTAGCTAACTTGTGATACCAATATATGAATTTCAAAGCGCTTTGTCTGTATGCACAATGTTGATACTGTTGCTCGATTATGAAAAAAACTATAGCAATGTTATGGATGGCTGACTTATGTAATGATTAAGGAGTTTTGTCAGCAAGGTACGTAACTCAGTGGCGTCACTAGAGTGCACAGATTTTATTATGACTTAGGTCAGTAGCGAGATATAGTAGAGGGAATGGGCTTTCGGAAAGTAACGCCCTAAAACGGAATTGATTAGCGATTTGTTGAGAAAAATTTAAGAGCAACGCTGATAGCTGATATAACACAACAGGGAGCGTAACCGTGGCTACTGAACAAGTCAAATCCAAGGAACAAACACATTTTAGAACCTGTAATTTGTGTGAGGCGATGTGCGGCATTGAAATAAAGCACGATGGCAAAAAAGTGTTATCTATTAAAGGTGATAAGAACGATCCATTTTCTAAAGGCTATATTTGCCCAAAAGCAACGGCATTGCAAGATTTGCATGAGGATCCTGACCGTCTACGTCATCCAGTTGAAAGAACGGCTAACGGTTGGCAAGAAATCAGCTGGGTTGAGGCATTAGATAAAGTCGCAGCTGGTATTGGCGCGGTGCAAAAGCAATACGGTAAAAATGCTTTTGGTGTCTACCTTGGTAACCCAAACGTCCATAATATGGGTGGCATGCTAACGATTAAGCATCTGTTAAACAGCTTAAAAACGCGCAGCCGTTTTTCAGCGACCTCAGTCGATCAATTGCCCCACCATATTGTCAGCATGCACCTATTTGGGCATATGCTGCGTATCCCTGTGCCTGATGTCAATCGTACCCAATATATGCTGATCATCGGTGGTAATCCGCTAGCGTCTAATGGCAGCATCATGACGGCGCCAAATATGCGCCAAAAGCTAAAAGACATCAAAGCGCGTGCTGGTAAAGTGGTTGTAATCGACCCAAGACGTACCGAAACTGCAGACATTGCAAGCGAGCATCATTTTATTCGTCCAGCGACTGATGTGCTACTACTGCTCGCTATGCTCAATGAAATCTATCTACAAGGCTATGCCGATAAAGCAAAAGTCCATAATAGAGCTGCGAAATTTACGCCAGAAATTGAACAACTGGCAGATTTTGCCAAAGACTATAGTGCAGAGTCGGTCGCCTGTATCACAGGTATTACTGCGACCGAGATTAAACGCCTTGTTAAAGAGTTTTGTGAAGCTGAAAGCGCTGTTTGTTACGGTCGTATGGGCGTATCTGTGCAAGAATTTGGCTTATTGAGCCAGTATTTAATCATGGCTATTAATATCGTTACTGGTCGCTTGGACGAAATAGGCGGTTTAATGTTCCCAAATGCGGCAGTCGATGTGGTGAATAACTCTGGACCCGGCTATTTGGGTAAGCGTCATAGCCGCGTCAGTAAATTGCCTGATTTTAATGGTGATTATCCCGTGGTTGCCATGAGCGATGAGATGTTGGTCACAGGTGAGGGGCAGTTAAAAGGCTTTATGACCGTGGCGGGCAATCCGGTCTTGAGTACACCAAATGGCGAAAAGCTAGACAAAGCGTTTGCTGAGCTGGATTTTATGGTCGCTATTGATTATTTTGTCAATGAAACCAGCCGCCATGCCAACATTATTTTGCCACCAGTATCGCCGCTTGAACGTGACCATTATGACGTTACCTTTAATAATTTTGCTGTGCATAACGTCGCTAAATACTCAAAAGCTCTATTTACTAAAGATAAAAACGCCAAACACGACTGGCAAATTTATTTGGCGTTGGCAAAGCGTTTGGATAAAAAAGCATCTTTAACGACTAAAGCTGAGCGATTATTGATAAAGCAATTAGGACCGAAGTTTGTGCTGGATCAGGGATTACGGCGTGGACCTTATGCTGGCATGACGCTACATAAGCTTAAGAAAAATCCTCATGGTCTTGACTTGGGACCGCTAAAAACTATGCTGCCACAAGCTTTACAGCATAAAGATAAGCAGATTCACCTTAACGTTGATTTTTATATAGCAGATTTGGTGCGTGTGCAAGCGATGATGCAAGATTATGATGCTCAGCAGGTGTTATTGATAGGTCGCCGTCATGTCCGTAGTAACAATTCATGGTTGCACAACAGTCATCGCTTGGTAAAAGGCAAGCCACGCTGTACGCTCATGTTGCATCCCGATACGGCTGCGCAATATGGTATCGAAGATGGTCAGGATGCGAAAGTAACCTCACGCGTCGGTAGTGTCATTATTGCAGCAGAAGTGACGGATGAGCTGATGCCTAATGTCGTCAGTATTCCACATGGTTTTGGACACAGCCGTAAAGGGGTTAAACAAAAAATCGCGCAGGCGCATGCCGGTGTCAGTGTCAATGATTTGACCGATGATACCTTAATCGATCGGCTAAGTGGTAATGCGGCTGTGAACGGTGTGCCTGTCACAATAGAAGCTGTGCAAATACAAGCTGCTAAGTCAGACATTTCAAAATCTATTTCAAGTTTAAAAGCTGAGTCGGACAGCGCAGCATAAATACAGATAGTTCTATAGTTAAAATTAGAATTAAAGCGCTTATCTGTAATGATAAGCGCTTTTTATTTTCGTTCTAGTTGGCTTAGACTAGATTTTAAATACCAACAAAATCAAAGTTAACCTGTGGTGTCTCGCCCTGAATTAATAAACTAATCGCTTTAGCCGAACCGCAAGCATGCGTCCAGCCAAGTGTACCATGACCAGTATTGAGCCATAAATTATCAAAAGTCGCTTGCATATTGTGACTACCATGCCGAACTTGACCAAGATGCGCGCGTCCTATTAATGGCACATTTGATGGGGTCATTGGACGTAGTCCTGCCCAATACTGCACTGAATTAGCGATGATGCCTTTGGGAAATAACTGCTGCACGCGGCGAGTAATGGCGGCGCAGCGCGTGCTATTTAAATCTAAATTATAGCCATTAAATTCTGCTGTCCCAGCTACCCGTAATTTATCGCCAAGACGGGAGGTCACAAGCTTAAACTCATCATCAATCAGACTAACAAAGGGCGCTAAATGTGGAGCACGAGGATTAATCTGATAAGTCGCAGAATAGCCTTTAGCAGGGAAAATAGGCAGATGTATGTTAAGCGGTTTCATCAGCGCTACGCTATAACTACCGAGTGCCAAGACATGACTGTCAGCGCTAAATGTTTGCGCGTTTTCACTTTTGGGTCGAATAGTAATACTATGGACGTGCGGACGAGTAGAGTGAGCATCTGCATTGATGGCTAAAACTTCAGTGTCATATAAAAACTGCACACCTGCCGCAACGCAGCGCTCAGCTAAACGCTGAGTAAATAAGTGCGCATTGCCTGACTCGTCACTACTGGTATAAGTCGCACCTTTGAGCTTATGAGCAATAGGATAAAGTGCTGGCTCAAGACTGGCAGCAGTATTGATGTCAATCACATAACGCTCGCAGCCAAGTGCTTGCATGCGCTCTGTCGGCGCGATGGCAGCATTAAACTCAGCTTGATTGGTATAAAAGTGCATGATACCGCGCGTTTGCTGTTCGTACTCGATGTCGATATCAGTACGCAGTTTTTGCAGTGCCGTTCGTGAATACAGACCCAAACGTACCATTTGTACCAAGTTGGCGTCGGCACGATCGGCGCGGCACTCTTGCAAAAACTGCATCGCCCATTTAAGTTGCGCTTTATCAGCACGCAAACGATAAAGCAGGGGCGCATCTTCTTTAAATAACCATTTAAGTGCTTTCATCGGGGTTGCAGGATTGGCCCAAGGCGTGGCATGCGAGACGGATATCTGCCCGCCATTAGCAAATGAGGTCTGCATGCCAGCTGCGGATTCGCGTTCAATCACGGTTACATCATAGCCTGCTTGGCGAAGATACCATGCGGTGGTTACGCCCACCACGCCTGCTCCGAGTACCGCAATATGGGTCATAGATTGCTCTGCTGCGATTGATGAAAGTAAATGAGAGCCTGCTTAGCGTTTGGCTTTACTTTGGGCGGGCGACATCAGCTTGTAGAGCTAGCGGTAATTCTAGTATGGTTAAATCACTATCAGCAAGATATTCTGGACGGGCAACCACCAATGCTTCAAAACTTTCGGCGCTAGCGATAGCGTTGACCACTTGGATTTTATCCAGTTTTTCACCGGCTGTAGGTACAGCGCCTGACCCTTTTATACTTGTTCCTTTTATATAGTGCAAGAACGCTTTAGGTGCTGATTTAAAATAAATACGAGCGATGACTTCTTGACCGAGGTAGCAGCCTTTATCGTAGTCCATGCCGCCACGTTGATGCAGACGTAACTCTTGCGGTTGAAACTCGCCTTGCGTGGCTGCCACGATCCAATAGTTACCTATGGCAATACTAGACTGCATCCAAGCTTGGGTGTTTTCTGGCGTATTGTGGTCATTTTGATGGCTAAAGGTCGGCATCTCATCGAGCACGCAAGGATAAATGGGCGTTGGCGAGCTGGTTTCAAACTTTGAAAATGCGCCGAATTTTTTTAAGTGTACTTGCAGAGCATCCACACAATCGGCACTAATAACCACGTCAAAATGTTTTTCCGCTTGCTTCTTTATCCAAAATCCAAATTCTATCCGACCTTTTAAATTGCAAATAGCAGCTGCTTGATAGCTAAGTCCGAGTTTGGTGACATCACAAGTTATTTGTCCTTGTAAGAATTTTTCGGCATCCTCACCTTGAATGGTTAATTGGGAAAATTGCGGCAATGTGGATGTATTGATAGATTGAGTCATTGTTATTATCCTTCTAATAAGAGGTTTTTTTGTTAAATCACTAAAGGGTAAAGATAAGTGTCAAAAAATAATACGTCAGATTGCGATGATAAGATAAACAAATATAAAATTAAATGAGGCTAAGAAGAGTACCACAAAAACTCCTGTCATGAAAAACGTCATCGTCAAGAAAACTGTTCCTCCTAGATTGTGTATAGCGACCATGTTTCAAGCGCACGAATTGGTGAAAGGTGGCGAGTTACGGTACAATATAGGCTCTACAATAAACTTAATTTATGATGGCTGCCGAGGAAATTATGAGCTTACCAAATTGTCCGAAATGTGATGCTGAATATACGTATGAAGATGGCGCGTTGTTGGTATGTCCCATGTGTGCTCATGAATGGACAGCGGCAGAAACCGATGCAGCACAATCTGCAGAGCAAGACGCAGTTATTCGCGATGCAGTCGGCAATGAGCTACAAGATGGCGATGCTGTCACCGTCATTAAAGACTTAAAAGTTAAGGGCTCTTCGACCGTGATCAAAGTAGGTACTAAAGCAAAAAGTATTCGTCTATTGCCTGATGCTACCGATGGTCACGATATCGATTGTAGACTTGATGGTTATGGCCCAATGAAATTAAAATCGTCAGTGGTTAAAAAAGCTTAAAACATTACATATCAGACTTACTTTGAATAAAAAATAGAGAACTTTTAATTAGAGAATAACTATGAGTACTAAAAACGAACAACTTTTTGCCCAAGCTCGTAAGCATATCCCCGGCGGTGTGAACTCACCTGTCCGTGCCTTTGCTGGCGTTGGCGGTACACCAATCTTTATGCACCGTGCTAACGGTAGCAAAATCTATGACACTGAAGACAACGCCTATATCGATTATGTGGGCTCTTGGGGCCCGATGATTTTGGGCCATGCACACCCTAAAGTGATTAATGCGGTCAAAAAAGCCGCTGATGATGGTCTAAGCTTTGGTACACCAACGCCATTTGAGACTACCGTTGCTGATACAATTTGCGATATCGTCCCAAGCGTTGAGATGATTCGTATGACCAGCTCAGGTACAGAGGCGACCATGAGCGCCATCCGTCTGGCGCGTGGTTATACAGGACGCGATAAAATCGTCAAATTCGAAGGTTGCTACCATGGTCATTCAGACAGTTTACTGGTAAAAGCAGGCTCAGGCATGCTCGATATCGGCGAACCAACGTCTAAAGGCGTGCCAGCAGATTTTGCTAAGCACACGATTACGTTGCCTTATAATGACCCACAAGCGATAAAAGAGTGCTTTGAGAAATGGGGCGATGAGATTGCTTGCATTATCGTTGAGCCAATCGCTGGTAACATGAACATGGTCATTCCGACCCAAGAATTCCACGATACGTTACGTGCAGAATGTACTGCCAATGGTGCGGTATTAATCTTTGATGAAGTAATGACGGGTTTCCGTGTTGGACTTGGCGGCGCACAAGCGCATTTTAATATTGACCCTGACTTGACATGCTTTGGTAAAATCATTGGTGCCGGCTTACCAGTGGGTGCCTTTGGCGGTAAAAAAGAAGTGATGTCTTGTATCGCGCCACTTGGCGGCGTCTATCAAGCGGGTACACTATCAGGTAATCCACTGGCGATGCGTGCCGGTATTGCGATGTTTGAAGACTTAACCGTCGATGGTTTTTATGATGAGCTGTCAGCGAAAGTAGATAAGCTGGTTGATGGTTTCCAAGCGGCTGCGGACAAGCATGGTATTAATTTGCGCACCAATAAGCTTGGCGGTATGTTTGGTATGTTCTTTGTCAGAGAAAATGAAACTACCGTACCAGAAAACTTCGATGAAGTGACCGAGTGCGATATGAATGTATTTAACACCTTCTTCCATGGCATGCTTGATCGCGGTATTTATCTGGCGCCATCTGCTTATGAAGCGGGTTTTATGTCTATCAAGCATAGCGATGCAGACATCGAAACGTCTATCAAAGCCGCTGATGAGATATTTGCAGAAATGGCAAAAGCGTAAGCGGTTTATTTAAGAATTACTTAAAACTTACGCGCTTAAAAAACCAGGATGAGAAATCATGCTGGTTTTTTTTATTGATGATAAGTAACTGTTTTAGTTTGATCGTACTTTATCAAATTTCTTATCTTTTAAACTCAAATTACCGCGCAGTACATCGCCATACATTCGAAAATCACTTACAAAGCTTTTTAACGGAAACTTAAAAGAAGCTGGTTTATTTCGTTCAAAGAAAAAATGACCAACCCACGCACAGGCATATCCTGTAGCAATGCCTTTAAGAAGTGGTTTTGCTGAGCGCTTTTTAACAGATTTTGCCAAGCCTATTAAGCCAAAGCTACTACCTGCAAAATGCAGCCGGCGACACGTCATATTTTGATGTTCATCGAGATAAAAATCATAGAATTTCTGTTTGGTTGTGTTGTCTGCTTTAACAAATGCGTTATTAGCGACTTTCTCAGCGGCTTTAGTTTCTGAGGTCGTAGTCTTGTCTAGTGATGTTTTGGTGGAGGTCTGGTTAATGCCGTGATCAATGGTCTTGTTCATGATTTTAGCTTCCTTGCAGAGTATTGCTCATCCATCCGTGATGAGTTTTAATAGCAATATAAAATATAGCAACATGAAATAGCTTGATACGATAATAGTTATTAATGACTATCAATGCTTATCGCTGAGTGCTTGTTCTCTATTATAGTATAAACAATAACGAGCGTAGTAAGTCAATTTTAGACAAATAAGCGCTAAGGGCAGAGGCAGTATTTTAAGTTAAATAATGCTTATACTATCTCCGGTCAATTTTTGGTGGTTGCAGTCGTTTACTTGCCACTCTTTAGCATAAATGTTTTAATGGCGAAACTTGCTTGCAGTTGCATGATTGGTAGCGTTTTTACATATAAGAACCCTTATTTTTGCATTAATATAATCACTAACGTATTCTCTTTTTTAAAAGAATAAGCCCTTTTAAACACCTTCTTATTTGACACGGTAATGACCTCACTTATGCCCAAAAACTATCTAAAAAACCCACCACTTGCAGAAGATGAAATGATGGCAGCCATTGATATTGGCTCCAACAGTTTTCATCTTGCCATTGCTCGTCTTGATCATGGCGAGGTGCGAAAAATAGTATCTATGTCTGAAAAAGTGCAGCTGGCGGCAGGGTTGGATGAGCATAATATTTTGGGTGCTGCTGCTGAAAAGCGCGGTCTAGAATGTCTAAGCCGCTTTGTAGCACGATTAGATTCTGTACCTCCTGAGCGTATCCGTATCGTCGCAACCAACGCTCTACGTCAAGCCAAAAATGCCAATGATTTTATCGCTCGTGCTAATAAAGTATTACCCAAACCTATTGAGATTATTGCGGGTCGAGAAGAGGCGCGTCTGATTTACTTGGGCGTTTCACACACCAATGCCAGTAGCGATAAGCGTTTGGTCATTGATATCGGTGGTGGCTCGACCGAATTTATCATTGGTCAAGAGTTTGATCCGCTATTGACCGAAAGCTTACAGATGGGCTGTGTTGCTTTTACTCAAAAGTATTTCGCTGATGGACTGATTACCAAAGAAGCCTTTAATGATGCCATCTCAGGCGCGCGTAAAGAAGTGCTAGCAATTAATGGTCGCTACCAAAAGGTAGGCTGGAGTAGCGTTATTGGCTCAAGTGGTACGATTAAAGCGGTGCGTAATGTCCTTGTCTCTAAAGGCTGGGCGGATGAGCAAGAACGTATCACTTATAAAGGGGTTAAAAAGTTAGAAAAACTCCTGCTTAAAATTGGCAACGTTAATGATATTGACTTAGAAGGTGTCAAAGAACATCGTAAAGCGGTATTCCCAGCAGGTGTTGCAGTGTTACGAGCGGTCATGAAGGTGCTTGAGGTTGAAACCATCACTTACTCCGATGGCGCGTTACGTGAAGGCGTTATGTATGACATGCTCGGGCGTTTTGCCAGTGAAGATGTACGTGACCGCAGTGTATTAGCATTGATTAAGCGCTATTCAGGCGATAAAAAGCAAGCCAAGCAAGTGGTCAAAACCAGTCGTCGCCTTTTTGGACAAGTTCAAGAAAAACTTGGGCTCAGTACCGAAGATGGGGATTTACTCAGACGAGCAGCGTTTTTGCACGAAATAGGACTAGCGATTGCTCATAGCAGCTATCACAAACACAGTGCTTATTTGATGGAATATTCCGATATTCCAGGATTTTCGCAAGTTGACCAAAAGCGTATGGCGCAGTTGATGCTCAATCATCGCCGTAAACTGAAAGCTGATATGTTAGAGCAGACTTGTAATATCGGCGGTGACCAGCTCGTTTATTTGTGTTTACTGCTACGTCTGGCAGTGCTCGCGCACCACAGTCGTAGTGAGTATGAATTACCAGCATTAGAGCTAACAGTGATGGATGAGAACCGCTGGCAAATAACGGTCGGTGACAGCAGCGAGCACTACGCTTTCTTATTATCAGACTTGCATACTGAGATTGAACAATTTGCCAAATGGGGCGTCAAGCTGAGCGTCGTTGAGGTTTAAAGGGTTGACTATTAAGACTGCTATGGATACAGCGATGCAGATACCGCCGAAATTTGATTGAAAATAACGTAACAAAAGCGGTGTTGTCGGTAATGTTATAGCATATAAGATGTGTTATTATGGATTTTATTGAGTTTACAACTGTACTTTTAATGTTTTAGTACTGATTTTAGTAATGACAGTAATCCCATTATTCAACCTAACTTTATTCGATATCACTCTATTAAGTATCATTACGAAAGGGAAGCGTCTATGAGTACCGTCTGGGATAGCGTTCAGCTTGCACGGCATGCCAAACGTCCATTGTTTATGGACTACGTTAATCAGCTATTTACCGAATTTGATGAGTTGCATGGCGACCGTTCTTTTGCAGATGATAAGGCCATCCTTGGTGGACTTGCACGCTTAAATGGTATGCCAGTGATGGTTGTTGGTCAACACCGAGGACATAGCACCCGTGAGCGTATTGCTCATAACTTTGGTATGGCCAATCCTGAAGGCTATCGCAAAATTATTCGTTTGGTCAAAATGGCTGAGCGCTTTAATATTCCAGTCATGACCTTTGTCGATACCCAAGGCGCTTATCCTGGTATTGGCGCGGAAGAACGTGGACAGGCGCAGGCTATCGCTGAGAGTATCGCTGTATTTTCAAGCCTCAAAGTCCCTATCATCGTCACTATCATTGGTGAAGGTGGTTCAGGTGGTGCATTGGCCATTGGTGTTGGTGATAAAGTAAATATGCTACAAAACAGTATTTATTCCGTTATCTCACCTGAAGGCTGTGCTTCTATCCTCTGGAAAACCGCTGAAAAAGCGCAAGACGCCAGTGAAGCCTTAAAATTAAATGCCATTAATCTCTATCAAATGGGCTTGATTGATGCCGTTATCGACGAAGGCGAGGGTGCCCATCTGCAGCCACAGCCAGTGATGAATGCGTTAAAGGCATTACTTATTGAGCAAGTGAATGAGCTTAAAGATTTGGATGCGCACGAGCGTTGTGAGCTACGTTATCAGAAGTTCAAATCTTTTAACTCAGAAGTGATGTTACCTTGCTAGTAGGTTTTATTGTAAATAGCTAGTGAGCAGCTTTTAGCAGTGGATGCTTGTTCTTAATGTTAAAATAAAAACGTGTCATTTGATGGCGCGTTTTTTTATAACAATTAATTTATCTTTCAATCAATTTATCTGCCAGTAAACTTATATATCATCTAAATAAATAAGAATAATTATGAATAATAGCGCAATCCTTCCATATCCTATTAAGCCAATAGCTAAATTGCCGATAGACAACAAGCTGGCAGAAGCCTTGTTAAACAGCTTGCTTGAATATGGCACGCAACTACAGAGTCGACGAGTTTGGATGGCCTGTAGTGGTGGGCGTGATTCATTGGTATTGGCAGCATTGTGTGTGCAGTTATATGAACAAGGTAAATTGCCATTTTTACCACAGCTGCTGCATGTTAACCATGGCTTACAAGCAAATAGCGATATCTGGGCACAGCATGTGGCTGATTGGGCAGCCGCTCAAAAATTACCTTGCACTATTTTGCAGGCGCAAGTTAATGGACATGATGAGCAAGCAGCACGACAAGCACGCTATGACGTGATGCGCGTGCAGCTCAATCAAGACGATATTTTATTGTTAGCGCATCATGCTGATGACCAAGCGGAAACGGTGTTGATGCGTCTGATTCAAGGCGCAGGTGCTACTGGCTTATCCGGTATGCAGCCGTGGCGTGTACAAACACAGGGCACGCATCGCATTGTCTTATGGCGACCTTGGCTCACTGTACGTAGGAGCGATATTACCAGTTATGCCAATCGTCTAAAACTACCCTATATCGATGATCCAACCAATGACGGCGGTGATAATGTCCGTAGCGGCTTGCGCCGTGACATTATGCCGCTATTGGCGAAATACAATCCCAATGTTATTGATAACATGGCTCGTAGTGCGCAATTATTAAGCGATGCGCAATTAACGATTAATGCACAAGCGATAGAGGATTTACAGCAGACAGAGGTAGCATCATTACAGCTGTTGCCTGCTCAGCGCGTGCTAAATATTGATGAACTACAACAGCTACCGCTGTATCGCCAACGCCAATTACTGCATTATTGGTTAGGTCAAGATGAGCCATTACCACCCGCTAAGCAGTTTGTCGATGATGTATTAGGTCTTAGCCAACGCGTTGACCACGACCATCAAACGGAAATTTTTTGGCAAGGTCGCAAGCAGTCTTATACCATTCGTCGCTACCGTCAGCAGCTTTATCGGATTAGTAATGACTGGCTCAAATGGCTTGAGTTGCCGCTTACTGAGCAAATACTACCGTTATATGATTCTCTGTCACTGGCTAACAATTTACCTGAGCATCAGTCTATATCCATCATTTTATGTAGCGATAAAAAGGTTAGTTGGCAAGTGCAGATGATACCAAATGAGATATTACTGCTATTAGGCGATATAGCAGTGCAGCCAGCATTAACACCGATATTAAAAATAATGCCATTAGATCGCAACACGCGTATCCAAACCGCCCTAGCAACGCGCCCGCAGGCAGGCAAAAAGCTCTATCAAACCTTAGGCATTCCGTCATGGATGCGTGAGAGTTTGGCGGTAGTATCTGCTACATTTATAAATGCAGAAGACCAATTAACGATAGAGCTACCTTTGTTATTACTATCGCCTTTTGAATATTGGGCGCTAAATTCAGACATAGTAAATGCTGAATTGAGTGTTGAAAATAAACTATCTATTTATCGACTGCCAATTAATACTAAATAAACTACTTTAAATAATAGTTAAGTGGTGCGAGATATCGCCATTAGCATAAGCTGAACCCGACGGTTCCCTAGCCGAATTTCCTAAACGGTGCTAGTGGCAGTATGGTAAACTGAGTGTCATTTTATCTATCATTATGTTAGTTTGAATGCCTTTGAATTTGTTCAGTTGGAGATCAGTATGTCGGTATTAGATAATAAGAAAATCAGCTTTATCGGTGGCGGAAATATGGCGCAGGCTTTGATTAGCGGGCTTATGAGCTGCGGCATCAAGCCGAGTCTGATTACGGTCGCAGATCCTAACAGCGAAGCACGCGCGCAACTTGCTGCTAAAGGGTTGAATACCGTTGATCCAACGACGGATGCCAAAGCAGCTGTTATCGATGCTGATATTGTGGTGCTAGCAGTGAAGCCGCAAGTGATGAAAGTGGTAGTTAGTGATTTTGCGGATGTTTTGGATAAGCAGTTGGTGATTTCGGTAGCAGCAGGGTTATCTACCGAGATTTTATCTGACATGCTTGGTGGCTATGGCAATATCGTACGTGCGATGCCAAATACGCCGGCGATGATTCAGATGGGCGCTACCGGTCTTTATGGTACTGATGATATCTCTGCTGAGCAAAAGCAATTGGCAACCGCTGTTATGGAAGCGTCAGGGCTTGTGATGTGGGTCGAAGATGAGGCGCATATGCATGCAGTGACGGCAGTATCAGGCTCAGCACCCGCTTATATGTTCTATATCATCGAAGCGATGGTTGATGGCGCAGTTGCCTTAGGCTTGGATAAAGCGCAAGCCTCCGCGCTTGCCATGCAAACGATGCTAGGCGCGGCAAAAATGGCAATGGGTAGCGAAGATGCGCCAAGTGAGCTACGTCGTAAAGTGACCTCACCAAACGGCACCACCCAAGCGGCGATTGAATCGATGCAAGCCAATGATATTGGTCGTCAAATTGGTGAAGCTATGCAAGCGTGTTATGATCGCAGCCAAGCGTTAAGTGAAGAGATGAGCAAGTAATCATCTTAATATCAGAGGCGGTATTTTTAAAATGCTGCATCTGACTGATAATAATAAATACCTAATAATGACATTCGTCATCCTAAAACCTGTTAATAATGTCACATTGAGTAGCGCTTCATGAACAACATGTTATTGCAAATTTTTGATTTGGTCACTACCTTCGCCATGATGTTGGTGTTTATTCGCTTTATGCTACAGTTCGCTGGTATGGACGCCAGCAATCCTATGATTGCGCCTGCTTATAAAGCCACCCATATCGTCGATGTTTTCGGACGTATCTTCCCAACCGTCGGACAAGGTCGTATCAGCATTGCTGCTATTGTGCTGATGTTTTTGATTCGCCTGATTGATATTGCAGGCAAGGCGGCATTAACGCATAAAGGTATTGGGCCTGTACCGTTATTCTTTACTGGTACTATCAGCTTGGTTTTAGACTTTTTACGTATGTGCCGTTACTTAGTCATCGGCTCTATCATCGTTAGCTGGATTGTTGTATTTACACAGTCTCAGCATCCGATTATCGGTATTATTGTTAATTTGGCAGAGCCTATTTTGGCACCGTTTCGCCGTATTACGCCAAACTTAGGGATGATTGATTTATCACCCATGATTGCTTTCTTTGCCTTTTATCTACTTGAGATTTTTATCGGTGGTTTAGCATCAAGCTTTATGCCAATGTTGGGCTAAGCCAGTTAGGTTAAAAAGATTTTTGGGATAATAAAATTTTAAATAAAAAGACGCTCTATACAAGATAGAGCGCCTTTTTTATATCCGTCGTTTATATAAAGCTAAATACTAAGTAATAAGTGCTAAAAGCGTACAAAGCGATTGGGTATCAGTTGTGCTTTAGTATCATCAGGGTGCGGTGCATCAGCAACGCGCAGCGTTTGCGTAATCCAGCTATCGGCTGCCTTGACGCCATCCATAAGTGCATCACCCATTGCCAAACGTCCAGCGATAAAGCTGGCTAGCGAGCAGCCAGAGCCATGAAACTCACCCTCTAAACGCGGCAAGATGCTTTTATGTACCATCTCGCCTTTAATATATAAATACTGCTCGATATCTCCACTATCAAAATCATGTGAGGTTTTAACCAATACTGCATGAGTACCTTGTGCACATAATTTTTGCGCACCTATATGCAAATCCTGCTCGCCACTTAAGGCACGTAGCTCATGGGTGTTTGGTGTGATCAATGTGGCATAGGGAAGTAGCTGTCTAAATGCGGCAACCAGCGTCTGCTCATCGCCCAAACTCCCACCACTATTAGCAACTAAGACAGGGTCTAATACAAAAGGGGTGCCATCAGCAATAATTTGTTCAGCAAATAACTGGGTTAGCATGGCGATATTATCAGTCGTACCTAGCATGCCTGATTTGATGACACTGACAGGCAAGTCATCGAGTACCGCTGTCGCTTGGTCTTTGACCAAACTTGCTGCACATGCTTCGAAACCAATGACCTGCTGCGAGCTTTGTATGGTAATCGCAGTACAGGCAATAGCAGCATGAGCGCCTGCTTGCCCGATAGCTTCAATATCCGCTTGTAATCCCGCTCCGCCGGAGGGATCTAAGCCTGAAAAGCACAATACGACTGGTCGCATAACATATCCTTTGATAGCTTTATAATAAGTAGCAAATACTATAGCCATCCGCTAGTAAAAAAGCCATAAAGACCATTAAATTGATGATTATACGAAAATCACGATTTAAAGCTAATAGAATGCTTGCAATTCGTTTGAGCTTTGTTATAATACCGCCCACGGCATAAGACGTATCATTAGCATCGATACTATGTTTAAAGAAGTATATTTATTGAAAATACTTTGATAAGCGTCTTAAATCGTTCGGTGAAGTGGGTGAGTGGCTGAAACCAGTTCCCTGCTAAGGAACCATACGTGTAAGCGTATCGAGGGTTCGAATCCCTCCTTCACCGCCATTATATTCGGTTTATTATTAGAGTTATAATGCAATTTAAAATTGTTGAACGTCTTTAATTGTTAATATAAAAATATCATATTTAATTATTAAAAATGCTTGACACGAGCAATATAATCTATATAATTACCAACCTAATTTACTACAAAGTTATTTACCGCGTAGTGAATGATGTGTAAAGTAAGCGCTTGTAGCTCAGTTGGATAGAGCACTTGGCTACGAACTAAGGGGTCGGGAGTTCGAATCTCTCCAAGCGCACCATTTTACATCATCGCTTTTATACTAAATCAATCGCCTGTCTTATGACAATTTGGCGGTTTTTTTATGTCTGTAATTTTTGTTTAGATCATCCTTATGTGGCTTAATATGTGACTAAGTAGCATCTTAGGATAATGTACGCTAACTGCCGCAATTACGGTACAATAGCGCTATTATTCACTGCTTGCTATGAGCTGGTACCATGTCAAAGAGTTTATCTAAACGTCCGTCTAAATCTGCTGCTAACGCCCAATCATCAAACGTAGCATCTAAAAGATCAGCGCATCAAAACTTTGAGAGTGAAGAGCCAACGATTGCTAAGCCGATGGCTCGTGTCGTGGCAATTCTCTATGATGGTATGCTGATTTTGGCATTGCTGTTTTTGGTAGGGACGGTGCTGACGGTAATTGGCACACTACTTACGATGGAGACAGGCTCGGAATCTTCACAAGCGCAGTCGCTACCGACTTGGTATCAGAACTTTATTATGACACCATCCTTTATACTAACGCTAGTGGGCTTTTACGGGCTGTTTTGGCGTCGTGGTGGGCAAACACTAGGGATGCAGACGTGGCGGCTTAAAACGGTAAATAACAACGGTCATCTACTGACATGGGGACAATCCTTCCAACGTATTTTTGCAGCGTCTTTGATGCCGCTTATATTTGGCTTGATCGGTAGTGTCATCGGTGGCTCGCGCGCCATATTATTAACCAGCGCGTTTTTGGGACTCACATTTAACTATGCGTTCTGCTTATTTAACCGTCGCGGCTTAGCGGTACAAGATATGATATCGAATACCATTACTTTAAAAATGCCAAAAGTCGAACATGAAGGTTTATGGAGCGGCTTTAAAAATCGTAAAAAGAACCGCTAAATAGTAAGCTTTCTGCGTTCGTAATAAAGAATATAAAAAAAGCTGAATCTAAATAGGATTCAGCTTTTTTTATTAACTAACAATCAATATATAGTCAAACGAGGTATGTATGACACATGCTGTTATAACTGTGCCGATTAAGCTACTTGTACTGGGATAATATTCGCCGTGTCTTTCACAGTATTGTCTTCGTTGCAATAAACCAATCTTGGCTGATACGTTGACGCTTCAACTTCATCAAAATGCGCGTAAGCACAGATAATAACGATGTCACCTAAGTCTGCCATATGAGCAGCCGCACCGTTTAATGAGATAATACCAGAGCCGGCTTCAGCACGAATAGCGTAGGTACGAAAGCGCTTACCGTTGGTGACATTGTAGATGTCGATAGATTCGTTTTCACGCAGACCCGCAAGGTCTAATAAATCACCGTCGATACCGCATGAGCCTTCGTAATGTAGCTCAGCATGAGTAACACGGGCGCGATGTAATTTGCACTTGAGCATATTAAGTAGCATGGATTGCTTCCTTAGTGTAACGGATATAAATGAGTTAAATCAAAATGTTAATGGGGATAATTGGACGAGAATAAAAGGCTATTATAATAGAAAGGCGATTTATTCAGGTAATTTAAAGCCATTAATTTGTGAACGTGCTTTTTCGATATCACCGCCCAATAATAAAGGCAAAGCGTCAAATGCTGCCGACAATGCGCTATCAATGGCAATTTGCTCATCTGGCGCTGCTTTTGAGAGCACATGACCACTGACTTTAGATTTGTGACCCGGATGACCAATACCCACACGCAAACGATGAAAGTCGCTGCCAATATGCGGAGTAATGTCACGCAGACCATTATGACCGCCATGACCACCGTCGGTTTTGAGTTTGATGCTGCCAGCGGGAATATCAAGCTCATCATGGGCGATTAACATGTCATTATTATCAATATTGTAGAAGTTAACCATAGGCACAACCGATTGACCCGATTTATTCATAAAGGTCAGCGGCATCAATAAACGTACATCAGAGCCATGAATTTGCCCACGTCCTGTCACCCCGTGGAATTTTTTGTCGGGAGTAAGGGTGATATTAAACTGCTGCGCCAAATGATGAACGAACCAAAATCCTGCATTATGGCGCGTAAACATATACTCCTGACCCGGATTACCAAGACCGACAATAAGCTTTATGGCCATAAAAACACTCTGCTTGAATATAATAAATGAGGGGTAAGGTTTGAGATAATAATGCCATTCATTGAATAGCGTATATCTATTTTCTCAAACCTTACTTACAAAAACAGCAGGAGATATTCATCACCTGCTATTTTTTTGACTAAACAAACCTTGTATTACATAGCGAACAATAGGTTGCTACATATAGGCTGTTTATTATTAGCTGTCTTTTTTGTCATCAGCAGCTTGTGCAGTCGCAGGTACTTCAGCGGCAGCAACTTCAGCAACTTCGTCAACTTCTTCAACGGTTGGCGCTTGCATGTTCACGATCGTACGGTCGTGTGCATCTTCCATATCAAGATCAAAGATGATAACGCCTTCAGGGAGTTTGATGTCTGATAGACGGAACAAATCGCCGATTTCCATAGCAGATACGTCGATTTGTAAGTATTCAGGTAACTGTGATGGTATGCAAACGATTTCAACATCAGTTACTACTGTAGATAGAATACCACCCGCTTTCGTACCTGGCGCATTTTCAGCACCAAGGAAATGTAGAGGAACATTCATGTTGATTTTTTGACCTTTCACAACGCGCTGAAAATCAGCATGCATTGGGAAGCCTTTAGCTGGATGGCGTTGTAGCGCTTTAATAACAACTTGAGACTCTTCACCTTTATCGGTGGTGATGGTCAAAATTTGTGAGAAGAAGGCTTCATATTCAAGCGACTTTACTAGCTCGTTGATTTTGATTGAGATAGCAGTTGGTTCTTCACCACCACCATAAATGATAGCAGGAACTAGATTCTGCTTACGTAGGCGGCGGCTCGCACCTTTACCTTGTTGTTCAGCAGAGCGGTCAACCGCGTTGATTGCAAAATGATCAATAGCCATGGATATAATCCTATAGAGAGTATGTGAAGTATCTACCAGTAATAATAGACTTGCGACCAGTCTAGCACTGGATAATCAATACTTTAGAATGTACCAATCATGTCGCTAAGTATAAAAATATCTAAAAATGCTAGATGTTAACTAATGACGAATACAGGCGCGCATTATACGTGATTCTTTAACAATAATAAAGACCTACGTAAAATGGCTATGTGAATAACAGCGTAAAACCATTACATAAAAAAAGCGCCAAGTATCTAAACTTAGCGCTTTTTTTAATCTAGCAGAATGCTTAAGCATCAAACATAGCACTGATAGATTCTTCGTTATTAATACGGCGTAAGCTCTCAGCAAGCATTGGCGCTATACTGACTTGACGAATTTTGCTACAAGCCTTCGCTGCGTCAGTCAATGGAATGGTATCAGTAACCACAATTTCATCCAATGCCGACTCGCTGATGTTTTGCAGTGCATTACCAGATAAAACAGGGTGAGTGATATAAGCCACTACGCGGCGCGCGCCATTTGCTTTGAGTGCTTCCGCAGCTTTGCATAACGTCCCTGCGGTATCGACCATATCATCAACGATGACGCAATCACGGTCACGGACATCACCGATGATGTGCATGACTTGTGACTCATTGGCACGGGCACGGCGCTTATCAATAATCGCCATATCTGTATCGCCCAACTGCTTAGCCATTGCGCGTGCACGTACGACGCCGCCGACATCAGGAGAGACCACCATAATATTGTCGTAATCTTGTTTTTGTAGATCGTTTAATAGTACAGGCGTACCGTAGATATTATCGACAGGGATGTCAAAGAAACCCTGAATCTGATCTGAGTGCAAATCAACCGTCATCACGCGATCGATACTAACGATGTTCAGCATGTCAGCGACAACTTTAGCAGAAATAGGCACACGAGCTGAACGAGGACGACGGTCTTGACGGGCATAACCAAAATACGGCATGACTGCTGTGATACGACCAGCACTAGAGCGACGCAAAGCGTCTGCCATCATCATGATTTCCATCAAATTGTCGTTGGTCGGTGCACAAGTAGGCTGCATGATAAACACGTCTTTACCGCGCACGTGTTCTTTGATTTCTACGGCAATTTCGCCATCAGAAAAACGCGTGATATCAGCTTTACCAAGAGGTATATGGAGATGATCGGCTACGGTTTTTGCTAATTCTGGGTGGGCATTGCCCGTAAAAATCGCCAAATAAGGCATGACAGAAGTCCTATTGATTGACTCAAGCAGCGACCGCTAAGCAGTGTCAAACTGCTCAAATTCAGAAAAGAGTATTGGAAACTATTGATGACTACTATTACAGTAAAAAATGGTAGGGGTAGCTGGACTCGAACCAACGGATGTCAGGATCAAAACCTGATGCCTTACCAACTTGGCTATACCCCTATAATGTCTAGGCTGTGTACGTCGATATCTAATTATAACTTTATTGACAGTCATTATTAAAATAGCGTCACGACCTGTTGGTTATCTTATAAACGCATAAACCGTCTACAACATAACTTTTCCCTAACGGTGTTCATTGCGAACTATACCGAAACTGGGATAACATTGTCAATGTCAATAAGATAAGCAGCTATTTATAAACTGTTTATCTTAAGCACATATCAAATGCTTTGCGCTTAAAAATGGTAGGGGTAGCTGGACTCGAACCAACGGATGTCAGGATCAAAACCTGATGCCTTACCAACTTGGCTATACCCCTATTGAGGCGACCTATTATAAATAAGTTTTCAGATTTTGCAAGGTCTTTAGGTGTTTTTATGGCTTTTATTAACAATGAGTTGATGTTGAGGTGGTTTTGATAGGTGAGTGGCAGAAATCGACCATAAAAATTGACGCGTTAATTACATTTTAGTGTAGGGTTCTATAAGTGGGTTTGGGTGGATTGCATCTGGTTTAGCATTCTAAGAGATGTGTTTTACTTATCCAAAGGAATGGCATGAGACTCAACTGTATCCAGTAGCTCAAGCAATATGGTCAAAAAGTCACTTTTCTTTAGATTGTTAATCAGTGGGAAAATATAATAGCTATTATCTTGATAACTAATGTTTATTGAGTTCACAATAATATCCATCACGACAAATTTTTCTTTTATCTCATGCACATTGAAAGCAATGGTTTCTGTATTTCCAAGCATTATCAAATTCTTTTCCCTAAAGCTTGAGCTTCAGTAAGTGATGGTCGTATTATCGAAACCAACCTCTGAATTGTGAAAAATGGATAGTTAAAAACTCCCCGCCACGTACCCTGTACAAGGCGCATTGTTAATCCACTTTGTCAAAAGCGTCTTATCATCAATAACACTTGAATCCAATGGTAAAAATACTGCGCTACCAGAGCCGGTCATTCTTGCTGTGCTTAATGCTACTTTTTCTAACCCTTGTAAATAACGTAATGCTTCATCGACGGCAGGAGCAAAGCTGGTTACGACTGGTGTAAAGATATTTTGATAAGGCGTGTTTAAATGTTGTACATAATCATTGGACTGGTTTTTAATCGCCTCAATCGATAACGGCGCGATATCGCGCTGTAGTTTGGGATGTGTGAAAAGCTCAGCAGTATCGACGTGTGCAGCTGGCGTCAATATTAAATACTGCTGCTCTGGCAAATCAATGGCGGTCAGCTCTTCGCCAATACCCATGGCAATAGCATCTTGACCAAAGATAAATATTGGCACATCCGCGCCTACTTTAGCACCAATTTTTATCAGCTCGCTTTGAGTAAAATTAAGCTGCCAAATCTGATTAAGAGCAATCAATGTGGTTGCGGCATTGGATGAGCCACCACCTAAGCCGGCACCCATTGGCAAGTGTTTATCTAAAGTCACTTCTACTTGAGGTAGGTACTCAGGCAGCTTATTTGAGTCTATGGCAGCTGCCAGTAAGGTACTAGCAGCTTTAAAGATTAAATTATCTTCTATGCTGCTGGTTATAGCCTCTGCCCCAGCCAACGTTAGCAGCTGACCACACAGGCTATTAATATCTAGTCGACTGTTATTTGCTGAGTTATCAATAGTAGATATTAATTTATCTGCTATCGAAAAATGCAGATAATCGCCCCAATCGAGCAGACGAAAAACAGTCTGCAAATCATGATAACCATCAGCACGCTTACCGGTAATATGCAGAAATAAATTAATCTTTGCTGGTGATAAGCGCGTGATAAGCGATTCGTTAGTAGCGTTCTTAGTCATAAATCATCATCACAATTCTCAGATACAGTTTCAAACAACCGTTTCTATAAATCACTATTATAAACAGCAATCAAATCCACTTAGTGTACTTGGCACTATTATTTTTGATGGTCAATTGTCATGACGACTTTATTACCTTGCGACTGCATAGCGCTAATTTTATTTGGTAATTTATCATTGCCTTTATAGCTAAAGCTTGCTTGCCATTCGCCATTGACTGAGCTGACTAAACGATTTTGGGCATCGAGCTGCGGCGCGCTGTCTGATGGTGCTGAGCGACCAGAAATCCAATATGGCATTTGTGAGATAGGCGCTTGCCAACCTGTCGCTTTTTTGAGTAGTGTTTCAGGGTCAGCAGCAGTTAAGGTGCCCGTTTTTTCGCTCACCAAAGTCGCTGATTGACCGTTATATTCAATATTGGTTTTGCCAATGCCTAGCGCACCTATTAGCTCAATGGCAAAGCGATCATTCTGTTGTCCCCACGCATAAAATGCACTGCCACCTTGAGCGCCTGTTGTATCACTAGCAGGCGTTGTGACACCAATCTTACCTGTAATGTTAAAGTTATCTAGTTTCTTTGGTTGCTCGGCATTTTGACCTTGAATGGTAGTGCTAGGCTGGTTGGTCGCGTTGGCAGTTTTCATTGATTGGCAACCAGAGGTGATTAGAGCTGCTGCTGTCATGGCGGTGAATAAAGCCAGTTTATTAGGTTTATAATTAGGTATTAGGGTCGACATGGCGTTTCCTCAAAAATGGACAAATTTACACAATTGTTATTTCGAAATCAAAAGTGTTGTTTCAAAAGTAAGTTAGCTTAAGTGTTATTTGTTACTCGGGTATGCGTGGCTGTTAGCTTCTTATAAGTGACTTGTAATAATGAACAGCATACTTAAAAGCTTAAACGTTACTTATCAATTACACCGTTGCTTATTAATAAAGTTGTACGCGGTCATTGATATTACGCTGTCCAAATGAGAAACGTTTCTGCAAATCAGCCAGTAATATCTCAACTTTTTCATTATCACCCAAGCCTTGATAAGCGCGTAATAGTAGCGTTCCCGAGCGCAGAGTAGGGAGCACATCATAAGGGGTTTGTAGATAGTCGATGACTTGTTGATAATTCTCGTTTGCTAGCGCATTGCTTGCTAGCACATTGAGCGCCTGTAGGTGCAGCTCATTGTCGTAACGAGGGTCATCATAGCGGATTTGTATAATAGCCGTTGCTAACGCCAATCCTTGCTCAGAGCCGCGCTCATTAGCAAGCAGCAGCTGGGCATAACTCAGCTGATAAGCAGGGTTGGTAGGGTCGAGCGCTTGCAGATGATTGAGCAAGGTACGCTTGACGATATAATCGTTTTTATCATCAAGAAGCTGGGCGCGGGCAAAGAGCAGTGTCTCATTATCAGGGTACTTACGAGCGGCTTTACTCAATAAGCGTAAGGCTTCAGCAGATTCATTTTGCTGCCATAAGATATCGGCTTGCAAGACAAAGCTATCAGGCGCAAATATATTAAAATCTTTACGCATTTTTTCTAACGTAGCGATGGCGGCATCGACATTATCGTTAAGCAACTCCAATGCCACCACTTTTTGTCGCGCTTCTAGTACCAAATCCTCTTGCATGACTGCATTGAGGTAGTATTTGGCTTGCTCAAAGTCTTGCTGGCGCTCGGCACTGATACCTAGATAATAATAGGATTGATCAAGGTAAGCGGGGTCTTTAGCTAAGGCGTTAAGTAGCTTATCGGCGCTCGCGTATTTTTCGATATCTAAGCTAACCAGTGCGGCTAACAAAGTTATTTCAGCATCATCGGCAAAGCGTTCGTGAGCCTCTAACAACAGTTGCCACGCTTGCTCGTTTTGTTTTAAATCCAGTAAATAGCGAATCTCATATAAGTATAAGTTTTTGCTATCCGCATTGCGTAAGCGCGCTTGGCTAAGATAATCAATGACTGTGGTTGACGGCTCGATTTTGCGCAGGATATCTGCTTTTAAAGTAATAAAAGGCACATAATCTGGCTGGCGCTCAAGCGCTCGATTGATATGGACGATAGCTATCTCAGGCTCATCAAATTGATAAAGCAAACCAGCTTTTAAGACCGATAGCGAGGCGTTCTGCTCACTGTCGATAGGTTGCAGAGCGGCGAGTAGCTCGCGCTTATCTTCATCACTATTCGGATAAATGCCAATCAGGATTTCACTGAGATCGGCGCGGGGGTCATAGCTTAAAATACGGTTTAGGGTTTCGCCTGCCAACTCATAATCGTGCGCGCGTAGTGCCAAATGGGCGACATAAAACCAAGCGGGCACATGGTCTGGGTTGTCATCTTGCCATGCTTTGGCAAATTGTAACGATTCTTCAACCCGATCATTGCGTAACGATAAGCTTAGTGCTCGCTCAAAAACGGCTGTCGCATCTTGTTTAAAGGATTGCTGCTTATAGATAGTTAGGGCGCGCTCGGTATCATCACGATTGGCGGAAAACTCTGCATCTAATAACGCATACAAGCTTGGTTCGTTGTTTGATCGAAGGCTTGGCTCATTGCTTGTTTTATTAAAGTCAGGTAATGGATTGCTTTCTGTTACGGAAGTAGCAGCTATCAAACCTCTATCAGCTATATTTTCATTTATTGGTATTTGACTGCTAATTGGTATTTGACTGCTAATTGGTATTTGACTGCTAATTGGTATTTGACTGCTAATTGGTATTTGACTGCTAGTAGCTTTGTTAGATGGCTTAATAGTTGTGGTAACGGTGGCATTACTGGTGCTAGTAAGAGAGGTTTTAGGTAAATTTGTGTTGGATGCGACGCTTGCATTGCTGGCATGAGCAGGTAATCCCAGACACAAAAAAATAGCCAACGAAAACGCTAGCTTATAGCGTTGGCATAGACGCTCGATAAGGCTATGCATTAATGCTCGAAGCTTAGATTGAGCATTATGCATGGATTGCTGTCTAAAGGATAAGCCAAAAAAAACCATAGCGTAGAGTATTCACCTATTTTTGTATGGCATAAAATGATTTGCTATATAAAAGGCTGATTTTATCATAATCGTTTTAAAAACATATAACTGTGATGAATAGTAATGCCAAACATTATAAGAGCAGAGTGAGAATATAAACAATAGCAGCCGTGTTACTTGGGCAGTAATAAGATGGATTTATACTAAAGCGTTTGCCTATTAAGCCCGAAATTACAGTTGATTTGTCAGCACGGCGCCCAGATACAGACAAAGTGTTGGTTGATAAAGTGCTAGCGGATAGAGGTGAGTGTTAAATAAAGCTGCCAATAATGATATAATAAGCGCTTTTTAGTATTTTACTTATAACCTTATTTGTTAAAAGCTATTTTTCAAAGCTTTCTCATCATGAGTTATCTTTGAAAAATGGGATTTTAACCTTTTAAATGAAAACCGCTAAGCGCACCTGGTTGGCGAGTGAATATTATATTTATGGTCTATCGATAATGAGATTAGTGGTCATTGGCGTTAATCACAAAACTGCACCAGTCGCTCTACGAGAGCGCTTGGCGCTTGTGGGTGACGATGTCAATATTGCACTTGAGCAGCTGCAAGTCTTTAATGATGGTAGCGTGATTGTCTCAACTTGCAACCGTACTGAGATTTACGCGCTAGTTCCTCAAAATTCGATAGCTCAAAACTTAACACCTCAAAGTGCGTCAACACAAAACCTATCTTCGTCAGTTGTTGACAGTAGCAACACCTTGACTAATAGCATTAATCTCTCTGCTGCGGTCATCAGCGCTCATATCCTAAGAATAAAAACGTGGCTTGCTGATTTTAAGCAGTTGTCACTTAGCGAGATTGACACTTATCTTTACGTCCATCGTGATACCCACGCTTTAACCCACTGGCTGCGAGTTGCATCAGGGCTTGATTCTATGATACTCGGCGAGCCGCAGATACTCGGGCAAATCAAGCGGGCTGTCCATCTGGCGCAAGATCAAAAAACCCTTAGTAATCAGCTAGGCTGGATTGTTGATCAGGTATTTGCGGCGGCAAAACGGGTACGTAATGAGACCCAAGTCGGCGCACAGGCGGTATCGCTTAGCTATGCTGCCGCCAAATTAGTTACGCAGATATTTGATGATTTGCCCAGTCGCACGTTATTGGTAGTGGCGGCAGGAGAGATGAATCGCTTGGTGGCGACCCATATTGCAGGTCTTGGGGTTGGGCGCGTTATTATTTGTAACCGTAATCCTGAGCGTGCAGAAGCGTTAGCCGCCGAGCTACGTCAGCCTAATCGGATCATCGATGTACGACCTTTACATGAGCTCGGGCAAGTATTGGCAGAAGCCGATATTGTGAGCAGCTGTAGCGGTAGTATGGATATATTGATTGATAAAACTATGACGCTGCGGGCGCTAAAGAGTCGTCGTTATCAGCCGATGTTGATGATTGATTTGGCGGTGCCGCGTGATATTGACTCAACCGTTAGCCGCATAGACGATGTTTATCTCTATTCTGTTGATGATTTGCAGCATGTGATTGCTGGTAATATTGAACAACGTCGGCAAGCCGCAGTCGACGCTGAGCTGCTAGTTAGTCAATTAGTCGTTGAAATGGATCGTCGTTTTCAAGTACGGCAAGTTGGCAAGGATATTCAGCAATATCGCGCTCGTACTCATGATCAAGTAGAAAAACTCTTGCATGAGTCCATTGCTAAGCTGCAACGTCACAACGCTGATCCCGAGGATATTATCACTGAGCTATCACGACGCTTGACTCAAACCTTGAGCCATGCGCCCTCAAAGCTGATGCGCAAGGCGGCTCGCGAAGGTGATAATGAACTGCTCGACTTTGTAGTATCAGGATTACAAGACGCCCATCGTGGTCGCCACTAGTTACTGCCTACTTATCGATAAATTTAAAGTCGTTTAAGCGCTATTCTCATGCAAAATTATTATGCAAATATAGCGTTGTCAACCTGCATTATCAGTGCTAATATCAAGCTGTTATGAATATATTAAGTAGTGATAATTTGTTGTTATGGTTTGGTAGTTCCTTGCTGACTACTATGCTTTAAAAAACCTACCACATTTATTCTCACTTAATATCTGCTCATTTCATTAGTTATCAATGACCATTATTATCCTCCTACCTCTGTGTAGCAATAATCATGGTGCGCATATTATGTGCGTTTTCGTTTAACGTTAAGAACACCAACGACGTAAAAGATACAAGCATCAACGGCAATAGCGCTAGGATAAAGTGCTATATCGTCAACCCTGCGTCAAACTCTCGATTATTACTCGATATTATTACTTAGTTCATACTATCTATAGTAGTATTTGGCTGTCCTATTTTTTGGTCAAAAAAACGTTTAATCAAAATAATAGTTGGCCTATATTGGCTAAGATAATATCTAGATTTTGTTAAAACTCATAGTTAAAAAACATTACAACAGACAGGAGCGTCACATGACTGCATTACGTCAAGATATTGATCCAAACGGTTTATTAGAATACTCAGTGGTTTATACCGACCGCGCCCTCAATCATATGTCAAAGGCCTTTCAAGAGGTGATGAATGATTTGCTCAGCAACCTAAAGACAGTTTATAACGCTGAAGCAGCAGTTATCATTCCAGGTTCTGGTACTTATGGCATGGAAGCGGTCGCCCGCCAACTGACCATTGATGAAGATTGCCTAATTATCCGTAATGGCTGGTTTAGCTATCGCTGGACGCAAATTTTAGAAAAAGGTAAATTTGCCAAGTCATCTACGGTCTTAACGGCTGAGCGTACGGAAGACACTGAAGCGCCAAAACCATTTGCACCCGTTAATATCGAAACTGCAGTTGCCAAAATTAAAGCAGACAAACCTGCTATTGTTTATGCACCGCACGTTGAAACCTCATCGGGCATTATTTTATCAGCAGACTATATCAAAGCATTAAGTGAAGCGGTACATAGCGTTGGCGGCTTATTGGTTATTGACTGTATCGCCTCGGGTTGCGTGTGGTTGGATATGAAAGATTTGGGCATTGACGTACTTATCAGTGCGCCGCAAAAAGGCTGGAGTAGCACGCCATGCGCAGGTCTTGTCATGCTCAGCGACGCTGCCATCAAAAAAGTAGAAAATACGGAATCTAATTGCTTTAGTCTAGATTTGAAACAATGGCTAACCATCATGCGTGCCTATGAAAACGGCGGTCATGCTTACCATGCAACCATGCCAACCGATAGTTTGCGTCAATTCCGCGATACTGTCTTAGAAGCGAAAGAAATTGGCTTCGATAAATTGCGTGATGCACAGTGGGAGCTTGGCAAGCGTGTCCGTAAAGTATTAGCTGACAAAGGTTTTGAGAGCGTTGCCGCTGAAGGTTTTGAAGCCCCAGGTGTGGTGGTTGCTTATACTGAACGTGATGACATCCATAAAGGCAGTGCTTTTGCTGAAGCTGGCTTACAAATCGCCGCTGGTGTACCGCTAAAAGTTGGTGAGCCGGATAACTTTAAAACGTTCCGTTTAGGTCTATTTGGTTTAGATAAATTAACGGACGTTGACGGTGCAGTAGCGCGTTTTGAAAAAGCACTTGATGAAGTGTTAGCAAAATAATTTGAGCAGTTGACTCGTTTATTAAACAATACCTTTTTTTAAGCAGTCAGCAACCAAATTAAGAGATACTGAGCATTGCATTACGCAAGGTTCAGTATTTTTTTACCTATTTATTATATTTTATAATATAATGTTTTTATATAAAATGATTTTAATGTTAGTTTCGATAAAAAGAAGCTTAGGTAACTATGATGAATATACAAATAGACTGGCAAGCCTTTACGCCACTCTCTTTAGTCGGTGGTCTGCTATTAGGCTTTGCAACCGTCATATTGCTACTGGGTATCGGTCGTATTGCTGGGATTAGTGGTATTTTCTCAAGCATGTTAAAGCCCAAGCGTGTGGAGATGTGGCAGGTGCTATTCATTCTGGGTCTTGTGGTTTCGCCATTATTTTATAGTCTGGTCAAACCGTTATCTGATATAGAAATCAGTACCTCTTTGCCATTGCTTATCGGTGCAGGATTATTGGTTGGCTTTGGTACACGTTTGGGTTCAGGTTGCACCAGTGGGCATGGTATCTGCGGAAACGCTCGACTATCGCCACGTTCGATAGCGGCGACAGTGACCTTTATGCTCTTTGGTATTGTGACCGTTTATTTGGGTCGGCATGTCTTAGGTGTGATTTAGATAGCACATAGGCGGCACGTTGCTAAGACAGCGTTGGGTACTATTTATAAAAGCTTGGATTTATAAAAGCTTGGATTAATATATTAAGTGCGAGAAATAATAATGCTAAAAAATATAATTGGATTGCTGGCAGGGCTGCTATTCGGTATCGGGCTACTCATATCTGGGATGACTAATCCTACCAAAGTACAAGGGTTTCTAGACGTCTTTGGCGCATGGGATATTTCTCTTGCGTTGGTAATGGGTGGTGGCTTAATAGTGGCAATTATCGGAGTGCAATTGGCTAAGCGCCAACAGAGCAGCTGGATTGGCATATTAATAGAGCTGCCAAGTAAAACCAGTGTTAATAAAAAACTGCTTATTGGCGCGATGTTATTTGGTGTCGGTTGGGGGCTCGTTGGTATTTGCCCAGGACCAGGTATCGTGTTGCTTGGGACAGGGCAGTGGCAGGCCTATGTTTTTATCCCAGCGATGATAGTGGGCATGTTGGTCTATCAATGGTTTGAGCCTAAACTTGGCTAATAAATAGTGAATTTAAAAGCTTAAGTCTAAATAAAAAAGGTCAGACTAAATTTATAGTCTGACCTTTTTTGTGCTTAATCACTAATATCTGAGAAACGTATTAGTGAGTAATTGATGAGTTATTTTGCGCTTGTCGTTACTTTTGGCGTTTCATGGGCAAGGGATTTAGCGGCTTGGCGTAGCTCAAATTTCTGTACTTTTCCGGTACTGGTTTTTGGTACTTCAGCAAAGATGATATATTTAGGTACTTTAAAGCCACCAAGATGCTGCTTGCAATGTTCCATTACATGGTCGCGCTGTAAGGTACTGCCTTCATAAATCTCGATAAAGGCGACGGGTACTTCGCCCCACTTGTCATGTGGCGCGGCGACGACAGCACAGCTTTGGATTTCAGGCATTTTATATAAGACGTTTTCGACTTCGATACTAGAGATATTCTCACCACCTGAGATGATAATATCTTTGAGCCTGTCCATAATTTTGATATAGCCGTCGTGATATTTAACGCCCAAGTCACCCGTGCGAAACCAGCCATCAGCAAAGGCGGCTTCGGTGGCTTTTCGGCTTTTTAGATAGCCTTTCATCACCATGTTACCGCGTAGTGCCAGCTCGCCCATCTCCTCACCATCAGCGGCGACTGGCTCAGTCGTCCCTTGTTTAAATACTTCAAATCCGGTCATCAAATGCGAGGTCACCCCTTGGCGAGACTTCTTTTGTGACCGTTCTGCAATATCAAGCTCATTCCACTCCTCTTGCTCAGCACAAACTGTGACGGGTCCATAAACTTCGGTAAGACCATAAACGTGCGAGATATGAAAGCCCATAGCTTCCATGGCAGCAAGCATCGTTTCAGACGGCGGGGCACCGGCAACCCAGCCTTTGACTTCGTGAGTGATGGCGTCTTTGTATTCAGGCTTACCACCAGCAATCATATTATGTACTACTGGCGCTGAGCAATAATGGCTCACTTTATACTTGGCAATCAGCTGCAAAATCAAATCAGCATTTATCTGACGCAAGCAAACGTTGACGCCAGCGCGCTCAGCAATCGTCCACGGGAAACACCAGCCATTGCAATGAAATAATGGTAGCGTCCATAGATACATCGGATGCTTGGGCATGTCCCAGTCTAAAATGTTGGAGATGGCATTGAGCGTAGCACCGCGATGATGGTAAACCACGCCCTTGGGTTTGCCAGTCGTACCAGAGGTATAATTGAGGGCAATGGCGTCCCATTCATCCAATGGTTTTTCCCAATTGTCTAAACTGTCGGAGCTGGCAAGCAGTTCGCCATAAGTCATTTGCCCAAAACGCTCGATATCGACGGCAGCATCGGTTGCATGAATGACGATTAAGCTGGGGAAGGCTTCATCAATAATCTCAGCGTGCTCAGCAAATTCGCTATCCAAAATTAATACTTTGGCTTCTGAGTGCTGCAAGCAAAAGGTAAGCGCGTTGATATCGAGTCGCGTGTTTAAGGTACAGAGTACGCCGCCTGACATCGGTACACCAAAGGCACACTCAACCATCGCTGGCGTGTTCGGTAGCATGACCGCAACCGTGTCGTTTTTATCAATGCCCAATTTACGTAAACCATCCGCCAGTTTTCGACAACGATCGTAAGTCTGTTGCCAAGTTTGGCTCAAATTATTATGTTCTAGATCATCATAGATGATAGCAGTCTTATGAGGATAAACTTGCGCGCTACGAATGATAAAATCAATAGGGGTAAGTGGTTGATGATTGGCAGCATTTTTGCCAAGACCCGTATGGAAGTCGGTCATGTTGATAATCCTTTATCGTCGTTCTAGTATGCAGTGAGGCAATATGTATTGAAACTACTGTAGCAGTAACTGTTAATTATAGACAGTCATAAGCAAAAATTGGGTGGATTTTTTGGTGCTTATTTAAACAAATACTATAAAGAAACGCCGTCAGTAGATGTTATTAATAGTTAGGATGAACATAGTGTTCACTCGTCAGTCGCTTGTCTGCGTAGCTGATAATAATAGCGGTGTGGTACGATAGCGGTAACGCTAAATTCCTAAATTGTAAAGCATCACTATTCTCACTAAGCATTCCCGTAAACCATTCATAAGGAAAATGATATGTCCGCCAGCCGTACTGCCAATACCATTGAGACCGCTAGCACCAACGAACATTACCCGCATTTATTTGAGCCGCTAGATTTGGGCTTTACGACGCTTAAAAACCGCATGGTCATGGGCTCGATGCATACTGGGCTTGAAGACCGTTTTTATAATTATGGTAAGCTGGCAGCGTATTTTGCAGAGCGTGCTAAAGGCGGCGTGGCGATGATGATTACCGGTGGTATTGCGCCCAATCGCGAAGGCTGGTTATCGCCTGTTGGTGGCACGATGAACAGCAAAGCTGATGTGATTAATCATCAGCGTGTGACCCGTGCAGCACATAAATATGACAGCAAAATCATCATGCAAATCTTGCACAGTGGTCGCTATGGCTATCAACCATTTGTGGTGTCATCAAGTCCGATAAAATCACCAATCTCGCCATTTAAACCGCGTAAGATGAGCATAAAAAACATCGAGCAAACAGTAAAAGACTACGCGCGCTGTGCAAAACTGGCTAAGCAGGCGGGTTATGACGGTGTTGAAATTATGGGCTCAGAAGGGTATTTGCTGAATCAGTTTTTATCGCGCCATGTTAATAAACGCACGGACGAGTATGGCGGTGATATTCAAAATCGCATGAAGTTTGCCGTCGATGTGGTCAAAGCGGTGCGAGAAGCTGCCGGTGAAGATTTTATTATTTTATTCCGCTTATCAGTCATTGATTTGGTCAAAGACGGTAACGTCATGGATGAAGTCATCACCGTCGCCAAGGCCTTAGAAGCAGCGGGCGTGACGATTATGAACACTGGTATCGGCTGGCATGAAGCGCGCATTCCAACGATTGTAACCAGCGTACCGCGTGCGGCGTTTGTTGATTTTACCGCTGAGATTAAAAAGCATATCAACATTCCAATGATGGCGGCCAACCGTGTCAATATGCCAGAAACCGCTGAAGAGATTGTCGCTAGTGGGCAAGCAGATATGATTCAAATGGCGCGTCCATTTTTAGCCGATGCCCATTGGGTGAATAAAGCCAAAAACGGTCAAGCCGATCGCATCAATACCTGTATCGCCTGTAACCAAGCTTGCCTCGATCATACTTTTGCCAATAAACGCTCAACTTGTCTGGTCAATCCACAAGCCTGCTACGAGACTGAATTGGTTTATAAGAAAACTAAAAAACCTAAAAAAGTCGCCGTTATCGGTGGCGGTGTTGCTGGCATGTCAGCGGCGCACGTTGCAGCCTTGCGTGGTCATGATGTGACACTATTTGAAGCCAAAGATATCTTGGGCGGTCAGTTTAACTATGCCAAGGTCATCCCTGGTAAAGAAGAGTTCTTTGAAACCATTCGCTATTATATCAATGAGCTTGAGCACTTAGGCGTTGAGATTAAGCTCAATACCAAAGTTGATAAAGCGATGTTAGAAAAAGCCAAATTTCATCACGTTATTGTTGCAACCGGTGTTGTCCCTAGAAGCCTAGCAGGTAAGCTTGAAGGCGCTGATTTGCCACAAGTGATGAGCTATGCTGAACTGCTCTCTGGTGAAAAATCAGTCGGTGACACGGTTGCCGTCATCGGTGCAGGCGGTATTGGCTTTGATGTTAGTGAATATCTAACTGCCAAGCACGGTCAGCCATTAGATGAGCTAGGTCCTGAGTTGTTAAAAGACCCAAGCTATCGTCCAAAAGCCCAGTCTATTAGCGAATGGCGTGAAGAATGGGGCGTGACTAGTGACACAGAATATCAAACTGAAGGTGGGCTGATTAAACCTGAAGCCATCAAACCTATCCGCCAAGTGTATCTGATGCAACGCACCAAAGGGCGTTTGGGCAGTGGTTTGAATAAAACCTCGGGCTGGGTACATCGCGCGCACATCAAATCACATGGCGTCATCCAAGTATCAGGCGCGCAGTATGATAAAATCACCAACGAAGGTATTTGGATCACCAATAATCAAGGTCAAAGCCAGTTGCTACGTGTTGATAGTGTCGTTGTCTGTGCCGGTCAAGAGTCAGTCGTTGAGCTGATGCCAAATGTCGGTGACGCACCAGACGCGCAATATCATCTCATCGGTGGTGCAAAGCTAGCTGCTGAGCTAGATGCTAAACGCGCGATTCGTGATGGGGCTGAGGTTGCGGCAAGTATTTAAAGAGTAATTTAAATTAGCAAATTAAGAAACGGCAAGGAGAATATAATATCTCCTGCCGTTTTTTTGGTTTAGCAAATTTGGCTTCTTATAATAAAGCTTCAATTCAGCGTATGATCGCTTCAATAAAAATAAGAGACTCGGCTTACTTACTCACGCTCTAATACAATACCGTCAAAATACCCTCGCATACCACAATGTAACTCTCTATATTTGTTATCCATATCTCTTAGTAGTAACTGATTCTTACCTTGATAAGGCGCAGGGTATAAGCGAAGCTCAAGGGTTTTATCTTGCTGACTCTCGTTTATAACCCAGTGATTCTGTGACCATGTTGCCTTGCTCGTTTCAATCTCACAGGTATGCGCATTAGTAAAAATGAAAACGCCTTCAATCATTGAAAGATAAGGTTTATTAGCGACACTATGAATTGATAAAGTGTTTTTCCCTTCTTGCGTATCATGTCTACCAGTTTCTGAATTATATATTGAAATTTTAAAATTTTGAGAAAAATCACCAAACGAGTTTTTGCTAGGTAGATCAGAATTACTTAGCTCGTCTGGGAAGTTCCAAGCTACACCATAATGATTTTTATCTTCAATACGCTCTTTATACTCGCGTAATAAACAAGCTTCTTCTTTACAGGTATTGCGCTGAAATTTAAGCCATAATTTCTGATCTATAATTGCATTGTTTTTATAGATTTCGCTGTCTTCGTCATTAGCTGTGTTAGTAATATCTTTTTTATATTTTTTTGCCATTGCTTCATCAAGCTTAGATAGCTTAGGACTTTCGCAAATGGTTTTTTCTACCCAAGTAGTGGCTTTTTTACAATTAAAACTGGCTGAATTTGCATGAGTAGATAATATGCAAATACTTGCCATGCTTACTGCCGCCAAGGTTAGTTTATTCATATTATTCTCGTTTTTAAATATTGACTGTACTTTAATAAAGCTAGGGTAGGAATAGTAGGAGTATTATCCTAACGCTTTTTGCTCATTTCAGATAATAAATCGAGTTGCATTTCTTGTATTTCAGCCAGCCTATCCCATTGATGCAATAAAAGATGATCAATTTTTTCATGCAAATGCTGAATTTCAAGCTCGGCTTTTAAGTTAATTTGATAGTCATTCTCTGAGCGCAATCGGTCTTTGGTTTCCTGTCTATTTTGGCTCATCATAATCATAGGGGCTTGAATCGCAGCGATACAGGACAAGATCAAATTTAATAGAATAAACGGGTAAGGATCAGCAGGACGGGCGACCATCACCACGGTATTGATGATAATCCAAATGGCTAGAAAAATAGCAAAACAAATAAGAAACGTCCAACTGCCGCCAAACGTGGCAATTTTATCTGCTAAGCGTTCACCAAATGTCCATTCTTGCTCGAGGGTCGTATCAACATCTTTGGTGATGAGTTCGTGCTGTTGCATACTTTTAATCAATTCACATTCTAGATCTGACACCTCGCCTTTTTCAGATTTTAGTGACGAGTGCACATACTGCATTCGGTATTTACCCAAGTCTGTTTGGCAAATATAGTTTTGTGGTAAACATTCAGGGAAATCATGTGAAATTTCTTCTGTAATGGCTTTACGTACTGAGCCTATCGGGGTCAGGTTTTTGATAGGATAACTTTTGCCGCAGACAAGGCATTGAGAAAACTCATTTTTTTTATTCATAGCCACACTCTTTATGATAATCGTAGAATGGTTGGATAATCTAGATATTGACACTCTGTGTAAGCGTACTGCTGAATAGCTTATTCAGCAGCGTTTTTTAGTTTAAAAAATAAGCCGAACTGTCTAGCAAGCGTAAGATTAGCGACAGCGTCATCCGCCAAACAATAAGCTACTAAAGCTCATCGAGCTCTACATCCTCCAACTCTCTAACCATCCACGAACCAACATCTTCAATGTGTGCAGCTAACTCAAGATGCGCTCTGCCTAAGTCATCGAGCTTGTTTTTAATAGCTTCTTTATCATATTTAATACCAGTCAGCGACTCTTTTAATAGCTCAATCAGCTCGACATTTAACGCGTCAGAGAAAATTACGACCTCGCTAATCAGTGCTTGCTTCACATCAAGGTGACAATCAATAATGCCCCAATCAAAACGCGTTTCAATGTGATGAGTGAATTCAGGAGTTTTACCAAAGCGCCAATCCCAATCGGCCATTTGCTGATAGTAGTTGTTCAATGTGGGCTGCTTGGCGAGACTGGCTTCATCCAATTCTTCTACTGGCGCGGTGTCACCATAATATTCACAAAACGCCTCGATAATCGCAGCAGATAAGATTTCGTGATTGATATCCTCGTTGAACTCAACCAAGTTTGCTACGCGCGCACGGACAGATTTGATACCTTTGGCTTTGAGCTTAAGCGGATGCGGATTGAGATAATCGCCCAGCTTTTGCATGTTGGCATTCACCAGTAATGTCCCGTGATGAAAGCTGCGATCGGCGGCATGTTTGAAGGCGCTGCCCGATATTTTCTTATCGCCGACTTGCATATCATTACGACCAGATAAATCTGAGTCTATGCCTAACTTTTTTAGTGCATTAATGATGATGGTAAAGTTTGCTTCTTGATCGTAGTCGGCTTTGGGTGATAAAAAAGTAAAGTTGGTATTGCCCAAATCATGAAACACTGCGCCGCCGCCACTCTGACGCCGTGCCAAAAACACCTCGTCGGCTTCCATCTTATCGATTTTGCATTCTACCCATGGATTTTGCGAGCGCCCAATGACCACGGTCTCGCTATTGCGCCATAAAAAAAGTGTGTGCGAGTCGGGATTGAGGGTATTAAATATCCAATCTTCGGTCGCGAGGTTAAACCAAGGGTTGGTCACAGCAGATTTTAAGATGCGCAGTTTCATTTTTCTTCCTTATTAATTTTATTGCAGAATATTTTTTATAGGTATGGTTTAAATAAGATAGAGGATTGGCTAGCGCTATTGTTACTGATGCGAAGGTGAAACTCAATTATTCTATAGTAGGGCGAGTAGAAGCTGCAAATCAAAGAAGGGGTCAAGCAAAAAAAGCTAGGCAAGATGCCTAGCACTATTATGTAATTGTAATAAACTTAGCAGAGCTCTATTTGGTTGTTGCTGGGCTACTAGTTATTACTTACTACAAAGATATTTAATGAAGCTGCGAAGTTTAGATACATCTGTTTGTAGTAATTGATCTTTATCCTTTTTCCACATGGTATTCATTTGTTCACGTACTTTAGGGTCGTTAGAAGTAACGGTAAAATTCGTACTTAGTAACTTATTTTCGCCTTTTTCACCCAGTTTTGCAGTTGCATAAGTCGTAAAGAATTCATTTGGAGTTTTAATGATATTAGGATAATAGTTTGTCGCGAAGTTTACTTTAATTCCTTGTGCGTTATTAAAGTCTTTACAAATACTATTCTGGGATTGAAAAATAGCAGGTTCAATAATGCCTTTACCAAACTCATAAAACTTGAATGATTTAGTATTACCTAAAGTATGGAACGTTTCTTTATTTATTATCTTTATGGGCTGAACAGTATCTAAGTTGATGAGGCTAAAGGTCTTTTCATCACTATATTTAAAAATAGTGATCTCATCGCCTGTGGTCATATCTTGGAAGTAGCCAGCTATGTCATTTTCTCTAAGTTCTTTACCATTTGCGGGCACATACTTATTGAATGAAATAATTTTTGATTTTCCATCGGTATCGTAATACTGGGTCTTACTGATATCAGCAGATGTTCTAGTATTTATCGTTGCACAACCACTAATAAGACAGGTACTTATCGCCGCAAAAGCCATAGCTATCTTCACAGTAAAATGCTCCTAGAGGTAATGATTATTATTGGTCTAATTAATAGCATTATATACTGAATGTAGCTCAATTACCCTTGTCTTAATTTGAAAAATCTTCCTTCAAAATAGCCGCCATATTACGCTCGGCAAGTCCGGTAATAAACACATACGGATTGACGCCAGCACTACCGGGGATTAACGCGCCATCTTGCACGTAGATATTTTCGTGCCCTTTGACGCGACCAACCTCATCAGTCGCTTTACCAAGTACGCAGCCACCGAGCGGGTGATAGCAAAAGTCGTCACCGAAGCCTTTGGTGAATAGTAAGCTTGAGGTAGAGCCACCATTGGCTTTGGCGAGCTTATCTAACAGCCCTTTAGCTGCATTTACCGAATACTCATTTTGCTTACGTTTCCAGTTAAGCTTGACGGTTTTGGTGGCTTTATCATAATAATAATTGCCACGTTCTGGGTTGTCGGTGATGGCGAGATAGAGCGTCGTCCACGTCTCAAGTCCTAGCGGTAATGGCGCAAGTTCGGCAAAGATTTTATACTTTGAGCCACCTCTATCACCATCCCACATATTGATACCTTTGACCGGAATGGTGGATTGGGTGGCGCCAGCCGCATGGACGAAATTACGTCCAGTCATGATGTTGCCATTGGGTCCCCAGTATTTGCCGATGTGTTCGTTTAGGTTGTTTAGTTTCCCTTCGGCTTGGCTTTTGAGTAGAAGCTCTGAGGTGCCGGTACTACCCGCATTGAGAAACAGTTTATCGCAAGTATAATGCTCAATTTTATCGATGCCGCCCGTTATATTGATAACATGAACTTCTAAGCGCAGCTGGTTATTATCCAGTGCTTGAATACTATTGACTTTGCGTAGGGTTTTAACGATGACATTGCCCGTGGCTTCAGCGTCTTTTAGGTAGGTTAAATCCAATGAAAACTTGCCCGAATTGTTGCCATAAATGACTTCACCGCCCAGTCCTGAAGCATAGACTTCGCCCTTCGCTTCTTTTTGCATATAGTCAAAGTCATAGCTATTACCAAAGAATTCAGTCTTTAGTCCTGCCTTTGAAGCTTGGCGTTCAGCGGCGCGGGTGAATTCGTAATGCTCGGACTCATTAAAAAACGACTCAGGAATTTGGCTGACTTTGAGTTCCTTCATGGCGCGAGGAAAGTAAGTATCATACATCCCATCAGCATCAATCCACGGAAAGACAGATTCAAAGTGCGAACGTCTAGGCTGAATGGCAATCGCGCCATTAACGATAGAACCGCCACCATAGGCACGCCCAGCGAAGACTTTCATCTCGTCATATTCGACTAAATCCAAAACTCCCGGATATTTTTTAATCGGAATAGGAATGGTGATCGGCGCGTTTGGCCAATTACTAAACCAGCTTGAGCGTTTATCGGCGCCAATCATCTTGCAAAAAGTATCATGCTTGGGACTTCTATCCCAGCGCATACCCATCTCAAGTATCAACACTTTATGACCTTTTTCGCTCAATCGTAGCGCCGATACCGCACCACCATAGCCACTACCAACGATAATATTAGGAAAGTGACCAGCTTGGGTTACTGTGCTAGGTAATTTTGGTTGCTTGGCAAGCGTTTGACAACCACTTACCGCAGCGGAGGTGCTGATAGCGCCTAAGCTTAAACCCATGGCTTTAATCAGTTGACGTCGTTGCATGGTAGTTCCTAGATAGGTGTTATTTAAGCTAAAAATCTGTATTTAATCATAATAAATAAGATGATGCTCAGTTTGATACGGTCAATTTTAGTAGACGCTACTTTAGCAAACATATGTTTCTTTATTATGTCGCTTAATCGACTGATTTACTGCTGGTAAGACAAACAAAAACGTTGTATTCATTTGTTGATTGCCATTGCCTAATCGCAATTATTTAACCTGCTTATATTTAATATTAGCCTTGACCTGATAGAAAACTTACCTTAATATCTGTTTCAACGTACTAGAACGCAAATACAATAAAGCTGTTTCATCATAAAGTTTTTATCACTCAAAAATAATTTATTAAAAGATAACTAAACATAAAAAGGTTTGAATATGACAACGCAAAATACAGCAGCTGGCTACGGATTACATCAGTCAATCTTGCCTAATGACGATGGTTTCTATGGTGAGTTCGGTGGCAAAATTGGTCATCCTGAGCTGGCGAAAGCCATGGCAGAAATCGAAACAGGCTTTCGTGAAATTATTAAAGATGAAGACTTTATCGCTGAGATGAAGCGCTTACGTGAGACCTATGTTGGTCGCCCAAGTCCTATTTATCATGCGCAGCGTTTGACCGAGCATTGCGGCGGCGCGCAGATTTATTTTAAGCGCGAAGATTTGAATCATACCGGCGCGCATAAGATTAATCACTGTTTGGGTGAAGTGTTATTAGCCAAGAAATTAGGCAAAACTAAAGTCATTGCCGAAACCGGTGCAGGGCAGCACGGGGTGGCGTTGGCAACCGCAGCAGCCTTGATGGGTATCGAGTGTGAAATACACATGGGCGTGGTTGATATTAAAAAAGAACACCCAAACGTTAGTCGGATGAAGATTTTGGGTGCCAATATCGTGCCAGTGTCACGCGGCGCAGGAACGCTAAAAGAAGCGGTCGACAGTGCTTTTGAGACCTATCTAAATGAGCTTGATAGCAGTATGTTTGCGATTGGCTCGGCATTGGGACCGGCGCCATATCCTGAAATGGTCAGCTATTTTCAATCGGTTGTTGGTCATGAAGCACGAGCGCAGTTCTTAGCCACAACTGGCAAGCTGCCCAACAAGGTCGTCGCTTGTATAGGCGGTGGCTCTAATGCCATTGGTATGTTTAGCGGCTTTTTTGATGATGCCGATGTACAAAAGATAGGCGTCGAGCCCGCAGGTGAAGGTTTGGATACGCCCAATCATGCTGCCACCATGTCGCTAGGGGTGAAGGGCGAAATTCATGGTTTTAAATGCTATGTATTACTCGATGAAAAAGGTGAGCCAGCACCCGTGCATTCGATTGCTTCGGGGCTTGATTATCCGGGGGTTGGACCGCAGCATTCGCATCTAAGAGATTTGCAGTTAGCCAGTTATGAGTCAGCAACGGATGCAGAGTGTTTAGAGGCATTTATGGCGTTGTCGCGCCTTGAAGGTATTATCCCTGCTTTAGAGTCAGCACATGCCATCGCTTATGCGATGAAAGTAGCGAAAGATATGTCAGCAGATGAGACGATTTTGGTTAACTTATCAGGGCGCGGCGATAAAGATATTGATTTTATTTTGGACAAAGTAAAACTATAGAAAAATCTGCGAGCAGTGTAAAAAACAATACCTATGAAGCGATTAAAAAGTTATCATCGTGGTTTTTTTTACGACAAGATACTTTTAACGACTGAGCTTCTTTATAAAGATACGTTTTTTATAAAGAAGCTCGTGCCGTCTAACGCTTGATAAGGTTTACTCATGTCCAACCGCGACCTCATTATCTTTGTGACACTGTCCTTTATGTGGTCGCTGTCTTTTATTTTTTACCGTATCGGCGTGCCTGAATTTGGCTCGTTGGCATTTGCTAGCCTACGTGTGGTATTGGCTGGGCTCACTATGCTGGTTTTTGTGTTATTAAAAAAGAAAAATCGGCAAGGTATCCGTGAAAATTGGAAAGCACTGACGCTTGTCGGGATGTTTTCCGCAGCTATCCCCTTTATCCTATTTGCCTTTTCGGCGCGTTCAGTAAATGCTGGCGTCTTAGCGGTACTCAATGCCTCTGTGCCGATGATGAGTGGTTTTATCTCCAGCACCTTTTTTAAAGATAAATTGTCAAGAAAACAGATACTTGGTCTGGTCATTGGTGTTATCGGTGTCATCATCTTGATGAGTGAAAGCTTGTTTGGCGGACAGAGTGCTTCCTCGGCTTCTGCGTTATTACCAATGGCTTATGCTTTATTAGCCTGTGTTGGCTATGCGGCTGGAGCAAATATCACCAGAAATTACTTAGAAAAAGTCTCGCCAGTAGCAATTACCGCAGGCTCGCTCATTATCGCCAGTGTGATTATGCTGCCTGTGGCAGTTTATGAGTTCCCTTATGGCAAAAGTATCAGCTTTACGGCTTGGGTTGCTGTGATTTGTATCGGGGTATTTTCAACGGCTATTGCGCTGATTTTTATGAATCAATTAATTAAAAGTATTGGTCCTGTGCGGGCGACCAGTATTACTTTAGTGATTCCTATTTTTGCCATTATCTTGGGTTATTTATTGCTGGGTGAAGCGTTAGATACGCCTGCGATTATTGGCTCAATGGTGATATTGTTTGGTACTTATTTGTCGCTAGAGCTGTCTTTTAAAAAGATGTTAAAGTCATAAAAGCTAAAGTCGTAAAAATAATAGAAGTTAAGTAACGCTTTTAATATAAAAAAACCTACTCTTTTAAGTAGGTTTTTTTATATTAAAAGCGTTTGATTAGGTTGTATTAATACCGCCAATACTCACTTAGTATTATTCCTCAGCGTCTTTTTCTACGCAAAAAACGCCATTCATGCAATTCTTGGCACCTGTTTCCCACGGTGATTGAAGCGATAACGCTTCTGCTTTTTGGTAACTAGCGATTGCCCACTCACTCATCTCATCACTATTTTCATCCATATCGGGGGTAGGGTATTTCTCCTGACGCTGACTATCGCTTAGCGCTATAAAGTCTAACAGAGCTTGAGCGTCTCTAGCTAAAACACTATTGGGACGTCTGGCTAATTTGAGCATTAACGGTCGATATTCTGGATCTAAAAACTCATGAATGCTGTCATCTGTCCATTGCGTATTTTCCGAACCAAACACTAGTAAATAACGATATATCTCAAATAAATGTTTGGCGTCTTGATGTGCGTAGCCTTTTGGATAAAGCGCCAGATAATTTTCCCAAAACTGTGCGCGTTCAATCAACTCTTGCAAAGAAAAGGCAATCGCCGCGTCAAACCAAAATATTTTCTGATTATCCATTGCCAGTCGCTCAATAAACGCTTTTTGATCTTGGCGCAGATAAGGGGTAAATATATCTGCCATTGCCTGTAGGTCATGAGTGAATTCGTAATAGCCTTCACCTTGATATATGACACGTACATCAGCGTCGTCCTCTACCAATCTAATGAGATATTGCAGTTTTGGGTTTAGAGTCTTCAATAGAGGCTCGGGCACCTTTTTGCCTTCGTCTGCTATTTCCATAACGATATTAAAATTCTTATCCTCTATCGTCTCATTTGTGAGTAAAAAACGCTCATACATCGCTTGGTAATTCTCTAATAAGCTCAAAACCTCAGTATTACTGGCTGTGGGTAGGCAGGCTTTTAATAGTTCTTGAATACCATAAATAGCTTCAATCTTGCTCGTGTCATCTATCTTTTCCATAGATTTACTCAACGCCAAGCAAGTTTTTGCGTCTATCGCTGGCTCTGTGACCACTGCTGATTTAGATTGTTCTATGCTTAAGGGTTGTTGATTGTTTTGCTCTAATTTTTGCCTGTCATTTGATTCAGCAGGCATTTCTACATTAGGTTGACAACCACTTAAGGCAACCAGCAAGCTCATTACTATGGTGAGAGAGAATAGGGTGTTTTGCATGCGAACCATCCTTTAAATAAAGGCTAAAAACAGTAGCGAATGATTGTTGGCACATTTTTGTGGTTCTGAGCTCGCCAAAATATATTTTTCTACCGCATTGTTAGTCAAGACGCTCATCTTGGCAAATCACCCCGTTTGAGCAATCTCTATTATCACCATTAGTATTCCAAAAAGATGGTATCTGCATTGCTTGATTTAATCGATAGTAGGTCATTGTCCTTTCATGCATCTCGTAACCATCTTCATCGGTACTAGGCGCTGGATAGTGCTGTTGACGTTTGCTATCGGATAACGCCATAAAGTTAAGATAGTTTGTTGCATCTTTTGCCAAGACACTATCGGGACGTTTGCTGAGTGCAACCATCGTCTGCTTATACTCTGGTTCCAGAAACCCACGGATATCATCATCCGTCCATTGGGTATTGTCTGTGCCAAAAAATAAGAAATAGCGATACGAGTCTAGTATGGTTTTGGCATCTTTTACCGCGTAGCCATTTGGATAGCGCGTTATATAATCTTCCCAAAACACCGCCCGCTCAACCAACTCTTCAAAAGAGGTAGTAATGGCGGCATCACTCAAAAAGATATCTTGATTCTCTATTGCCATCTGCTGGATAAATACTTTTTGGTCTTGGCGTAGATAAGGGGTAAATATATCTGCCATGGCTTTCAAATCATGATCGAAAGCGTAGAACCCTTCACCTAAGTTACGAGTTCTGACATCAGCGTCATTTTGGATGAGTCCAATCAAGTATTGTACGCGTGGGCTTAGATTTTTTAGTTTTTCTTCCGGCGCTTTTTTACCTTCCTCTAAGGCATTCATCACGTCAAAAAAATCGTTATTAAATTTTTCGTCATTAATATCACTATCATCCCATAAAAAACGGTTATACATCGCTTGATAGTCTTTTAGTAAATTTAATACTTCGGCATTACTAGCGGTTGGCAAGCAGGATTTAAGCGGTTTTTGAATGGCATAAATGGCTTCAATTTTACTAGTGTTATCTACTTTTTGCATGGCGTCACTGAGTGCTAAGCAGGTCTTGGCATCTACCGCTGAGTTATTAGCAATCGCAGGCTTAGTCGACTTGTCTACGGATGATTGACTGATTTGGTCGGTACTGTCTTTTGCCTCTACTTCAGGCACTACTGCTGATTTTGGCTGGCAAGCACTGAGCGTCAATAGCAGGCTTATCCCAACGGCGAGTGACAACAGGGATTTTTGCATAGGTCATGTCCTTTAGATAAGTTAAAAATTAACAATAAAAAATAAAATTAATATCACTCATTCTAATAGCTTAATAAGCTTATAAGACTGCATAAATAATAGCGCTTTAAAAATTAAAGCGATAGCGTTAGGGGTGTTTTTGTTTGTAAGTTTTACTTGGAAATACTTAATCAGTCCCCTATAAAGAACACGACTTACCAATACTAGCTGATAGCAGCTGAGCAAATTAGAGTAGCGTATATTGACAATCCCAAGCGCTATTTACTTATTTTAATAAACCTATCCCTAGGATTTTATAACAACCGCTTCATAACAATAAACAGGGCTTTTTATGGCACACGATAACTTATTCGAACCCGTTAAAATGGGCGTTCAAACATTAAAAAACCGTATTATTATGGCACCCTTGACCCGCTTACGTTCAGTCGAGCCAGGTGATATCCCAACTGTGCTTGCCAGCGAATATTATTCGCAGCGTAGCGGTTCAGGGCTTGTGATTACCGAAGCAACGCAGGTATCTTTTCAGGCAAAAGGTTATGCTGGCGCGCCCGGTATCCATACCGAAGACCAAACGACAGCATGGAAAACCATCGTCGATAATGTCCATGTAAAAGGTGGCAAAATTGTCGTACAGCTATGGCACACGGGTTTGGTTGCCCATGAAAGTGTTCAGCCTGATGGTAAAGCGCCTATTTCAGCTTCTGATATCGATGTTGGTGTGCGTACATCATTGCGTGATAGTAATAACCAAGCGATTCGCGTTGAAGCCACTCCACCACGAGCAGCATCACTTGAGGAAGTGCAGCAAGTGATTGCTGACTTCGGTCTTGCCACCAAAAACGCCAAAGCTGCGGGTTTTGATGGGGTAGAGATTCATGGCGCGCATGGTTATTTGTTACATCAGTTTTGGGCTGAGCATACCAATAAGCGTGATGATGAATATGGCAGTAGCCGTGAGAACCGTGCGCGCTTAATGCTGGCTGTGATTGATGCTTGTGTCGATGCGTGGGATGCTGACCATGTTGGTATTCGTATTTCACCACTTGGTACCTTTAATAACGTTGAAGCTGGTTATCATGAAGATGAAAATATTTGGCTGATTGAGCAAATCAATAAGCGCGGTCTGATGTATTTGCATCTCTCTGAGCCTGATTGGGCAGGTGGTACACCGTATAGCGATGCTTTCCGTCAGCGCGTGCGTGATGCTTTTGGTCAGATGATTATCGCTGCCGGTGGTTATACGGCTGAAAAAGCGGAGAAAAATATCAAGGCGGGTTACATTGATGCGGTTGCTTTTGGTCGTGACTATATTGCCAATCCTGATTTGGCTGAGCGTATCCGCGCAGGCGCACCGCTTAATGAACAGCATCCGCAAACTTTTTATGGTGGCGGCACAGAAGGCTATACCGATTATCCATTTTTAAACCAAGCGTAAGTATTTAGCAGTTACTACTCTATCTTATAGAGTGAGTATTTACCCATTAAAAAAGCCATCTAACTATTTTAGTCAGGTGGCTTTTTTAATGGGTAAATCTTAACTATTTGCTTTGACTATTTACCGAAGTTACCAGTTTGATAATCACGAAACGTTTGTTTTAGCTCCGCTTGGGTATTCATTACAAATGGTCCGTAGCCTGCTACCGTTTCACCGATAGGCTCGCCACTTAACAGCAGTAATTTAGCGGGGTTTGACGCTTGTCCGTCAGTGGCAGTAGTAGGAAAATTGAGTTCAATCGTATCATGGGACGGTGTAGGTTCGTGCTCAATTTGAGTAGGCGCTGCAAATTGGATTAGGCTACCCGCTGCCACAGGCGTATTGTTAATAAGCAGCTCACCTTCTTGTACCAATAACATAACATTATGGGTGCTTGGTACTTGCAGCGTCGTTGACCCTGCGCTATGCAAGGCAATATCCCACATATTGATAGCGGTAAAAGTGCTTGCCGCGCCTGATGTGCTTTGCCATTCGCCGGCAATAATTGCGACTTTGCCAATAGCACGTCCACTCTCATTGGCCGTTAAATCAATCATAGGTAGGTCAGCGCGTTTAAGAGCTTGGTATTTAGGATCAGTTAGCTTGTGCGCGCTTGGCAAATTGACCCACAATTGCACCATGCTAAAGTCGCCACCACGTCGTCCAAAATCTGGCGAATGGAATTCTTCGTGCATAATGCCGCGACCTGCGGTCATCCATTGCACATCGCCTTCTTGAATAACCCCATAGCCACCTGTAGAGTCGGCATGGCTGATTTCACCAGCATAGGCGATAGTGACCGTCTCAAAGCCCTTGTGCGGATGCTGTCCGACACCGTGCGGCTGCGAATCATAATTCGGATTTGGCTTAAAATGGGTTGGTTTGGAATAATCTAATAATAAAAACGGATCAGTATGACGATAATTAAAATCAGGATTATCCTCAAGGTGATTAACCAAGGTTTTTACATAAAAACCGTCACCAACCCAATGTGATTCTTTATCACTATGAATATTTTTGATTGAACGCATATCGCACCTCGTAAGCTTAAGCCTGTTATTTACTATCAATCATTTTTTGATAATAATGAAGTGGCTACTATTAAGTAATTCTAAATCTATTTAGGTTTATATTGCGTTTATATTTACAATTATCAAGTATCAAACCAAAAATATAGACTGTTAAATATAGAATAAATATACCTGAGATAGCTTTGCTCATAAGCATTGATTTGATGACGCTCGATTCATAAAATCGGTTAAAATCATATTAAGTGTTAAACAACCTCACCGCAGACAAAGCCACTGGCCCATGCCCATTGAAAGTTGTAGCCACCAAGCCAGCCTGTGACATCGAGCACCTCACCGATAAAATATAAGCCATTTTGATAATTGCTCTGCATAGTCTTTGATGAGACTTCATCGGTTTTAATGCCGCCACGTGTGACCTCAGCGGTACGGTAGCCTTCGGTGCCAGAAGGTTTAAGCTGCCAGCCGTTGAGCGTTGCGCCAAGTTCTATCAAGCGCTCATCTTTAATATTGGCAAGCTCAGTCTCTTTGATATCTTCCCATAAATGCGTCTGTAACGCTGCCAATAGCTTTTTAGGCAATGCGCTATCCGTATAATCTGCAAAAACCGTACGGATAAGTTGTCTAGGGTGTGATTTTTTATGAGCAAGCAATAGCGCGGTCATATCTATGTCAGGTAATAGGTTAATACTGATAGTTTCGCCTGTATGCCAATAGTTTGATAGTTGCAACATGGCAGGACCAGAGAGTCCGCGATGAGTAAATAGCAGCGGTAGTTTGAATGATATGCGCTCATTACTGGCAATGACTGGCAGACTGATACCAGCAAGTGTACGAATCAGCTCGCCAGTTTTATCGGTAAAGGTAAAGGGAACTAAGCTGGCATCAGTTGTGATAAGGGTATGACCAAATTGCTGCGCTAATTCATAGCCCAAACTACTCGCACCCATGGTTGGAATGGATAAGCCGCCCGTTGCTACTACTAATGATTCGCAGCGAAAGCCCGTTTGCGGAAGTTTGGTCGGGTTTGCCGAGTCTTTCTGCGCTTGCTTGTCTTTTTTACTGAGCGCTTTACTGGTCAATAATTGAAAGCGTGCCTTTTTATTATTTTCGAGCACTTGTACACTTTCAATCTGAGTATTAAGCCTTACTTGTACGCCAACCGCTGCACACTCATCAAGTAGCATGGTCAAGATATCTTGCGCCGAATCATCACAAAATAGCTGACCGTGTTCGCGCTCGTGATAGGGGATTTTATGCTGTTCAACCATGCCAATAAATTCCCAGCTAGGATAACGACTGAGTGCTGATTTACAAAAATGTTGATTACTACCGATAAAATGCTCAGGCTCAACGAAGTAATTGGTAAAGTTGCAGCGCCCGCCACCTGACATCAGGATTTTCTTGCCTGCTTTATTAGCGTGGTCGAGCACCAATACGCGGCGACCACGGCGACCTGCTGTCAGCGCACAGTACAACCCTGACGCACCAGCGCCAATGATAATGACATCATAATGAGGGTGTTGCGATGCAGTATGGTGATTGTCCATGGTCGGTGGTTCCTGATTTAAAAAAGGGGGAATAAGACTTATAAAGCCTGTTTTCATATAAAGAATAGAGCTTGGATGATGCCATTGGCAGCACTTGATATCAGGTTGCTATTGTCCACGTTTTATATCAGGTTACAAGGATTAAATAGCACTGTCATCGCAAATAAAACTGTTGTAGTGCAATCACTTTAAAATAATACAGCGCTGCTGGGATAAGTTTTTCGTAGTACTCTGTAGTGCAAAGCAAACAGCAAGTCAGAAAAGTTTAAATATAACCTGTTTAGTCAAGTAGGCGGGTGTGCTATGCAATTGTTGTGATTGGTGGTTGATGTCTTGCAACCATTCGGCATATTTGTCAAACTGTCTTTGAGTGTGAGAATTATGGAAGATGACCCTTATCACCTGTGCAAGCCTTCGTAATCAGCGCCGGTTATTACAGGTCATAATAATTAAAAAAGGATAAAGATAATGACCCAAAAATCATTCCCAATTGCCGCTGAATTCCTCGCCGCGGCCAATATCACAGACAAACAGTATACTGAACAATATAAGCAATCGATTGCGTCATCTGAGGCCACGGATGCCTTTTGGGCAAAGCGTGCTGAGCTGATTGATTGGATAAAAAAGCCCACCAAAATTAGTGACGTCAGCTATGATTTAGAGGATTTTCATATCAAGTGGTTCGAAGACGGCGAGCTGAATATTTCTGTTAACTGTCTCGATCGTCACCTCAAAAACAACCCTTACAAGCCTGCCATTATTTGGGAAGGTGATCATCCATCGCTCCATAAAATCATCTCCTTTAAAGAGCTGCATGAAGCCGTTTGCCGCTTAGGTAATGCTATGCGTAAGCTTGGGGTTAAAAAGGGTAACCGCGTCACTTTATATATGCCGATGATACCAGAGGCGGTGGTGGCGATGCTGGCGTGTACGCGTATTGGTGCAGTGCACTCAGTGGTCTTTGGTGGCTTCTCTGCTGAGAGTTTGGGTAATCGTATTATTGATAGCCAGTCTAAGCTGGTCATTACCGCTGATGAAGGTATCCGTGGAAATAAGCGGACGCCACTCAAAGCCAATGTCGACCGTGCTTTAGACATGGATGGTACGGACAGCGTGACTAATGTCATTGTCGTCCATCGTACAGGCAACTCAGTGCCGATGAGTGGTCGCCGCGATATCTGGTATCACAGTTTAATCGACGGTGAATCGCAGCACTGCGAGCCTGAAGTCATGAATGCTGAAGACCCGCTATTTTTATTATATACCTCTGGTTCAACAGGCAAGCCTAAAGGTGTTGTACATACCACAGGTGGCTATCTCACCTATGCACTGTCCACGTTTCGTGATGTTTTTGATATCAAAGACGATGATGTGTATTGGTGTACTGCCGACGTCGGTTGGGTAACCGGTCATACCTATGCGACTTATGCGCCACTTGCCAATGGCACTACGACAGTGATGTTTGAGGGCGTGCCAGAGTATCCGACTTGGGCACGTATTGGGCATATCATTGATAAACATCAAATTACCATTTTGTATACCGCGCCGACAGCTATCAGAGCTATGATGAAAGAGGGTGACACCTTTGTCCGTGAGTCGGATCGCTCAAGTCTGCGTTTATTGGGTACAGTTGGCGAGCCGATTAATCCTGAAGCGTGGGATTGGTACTATCATCTCGTCGGTGGTGGTAAGTGTCCAATTGTCGATACTTGGTGGCAGACCGAAACAGGCGGTATTATGCTTTCACCGATACCGGGGTCAGCAGCGCTTAAACCAGGCGCGGCGATGAATCCGCTATATGGCATCAGACCTGAAGTCATTGATACTGATGGTACAGCACTTGAAGGTGCTGCTGAAGGTAATTTGGTTATTAATAGTAGCTGGCCCGGTCAGATGCGCACTATTTATAATGACCATAAACGCTTCTTAAAAACCTACTTTACTGAATATCCTGGCTATTACTTTACCGGCGATGGGGTACAGCGTGATGAAGATGGTCATTATTGGATTACTGGACGTGTCGACGATGTACTTAACGTTTCAGGGCATCGTTTAGGCACAGCAGAGATTGAAAGCGCGATAGTTGCGCATCCAGCGACGGCAGAGGCAGCAGTAGTAGGGATGCCGCATGATATTCGCGGCACCGGTCTTTGCGCCTTTATCATACTCAAGTCTAGTGAAACATCAACGGATTCACTCAAGGCAGAATTGAACCGCCATGTGCGTTCTGAGATTGGTCCGATTGCCAACTTGGACACTATTTATATGGTCAATGTTTTACCCAAAACCCGCTCTGGCAAGATTATGCGCCGTATTCTGCGTAACCTTGCAGCAGGGCAATATGTCGGACTGGGCGATTTATCGACCTTAGCGGATAGTTCAGTGATTAATGAGTTGGTCGAAGTAGTCAAAACCGAACGAGCAAAGTAGTATTAATGGTGCAATATGAATGCGCTTTATGAATGCGCTTTACATATAAGTAGTGTTTGAAAGTGACTGTACGTTAAGATATAAAAATTATAAAAAGCCATGCTATTTTTATAGCATGGCTTTTTACTGGTATATTGTCATCCGTCCTAAATAAAAAAATACAAATGTTATCAAGCACTACTGGGATTGGTTTTTCTTGCTTATTGTGCCTACGCAAATAGAGGCTACGAATAATTAATCCCAGTAGTGTTGTACTCTTTTATTATATTGCCCAATAATTCATAAGGTTTACTGTCATCATGACTGATTCTGCTTTGCATACTACTGAACAATCAATGCCGAAAATTGCCATTATTGGCGGTGGTCTAACCGGTTTATTTACGGCCACTTTATTGGAGCGCGCTTTTACTGGTGATAACCGCAACTCGGTCGTACCAAATATTGTTATTTTTGAAAAATCCCGCAGCGTCGGTCGTTTAGCCACCCGTTACCGCACGGACAGTGCTACTGCTAAAAATTGGCAATGGGCATTTGGTGCGCAGTTTTTTACCGCTAAAAGTGCCGATTTTCAGCAGTTTATTAAGCCTTGGCTACAGAGTGATTTATTGCAGCCGTGGTGTGCCAATGTAGTAGATTTAACACCTTCGCATGACGCCGTGCAGACTGCTGATACACAAAAAAAAGAACAATGGAATAGCACCCAAGCTCGTTATATCAGTACACCAAAGATGACCAGTTGGGGTCGTGCCTTAGCTGATGGACTAGAGCATACGAGCATAAACTTTAAAACCCGTGTGGCGCCATTAAGCAAAGAGCACTCTATAGAAAAAAATGATACTAATAACGAAACGCAGCTGTTCGATGAAGATGGCAACAGTCTTGGCTACTTTGATTGGGTGATTTGTACGGCACCAAATGCTCAGGCGGTGGAATTAATGGCACATAGTGGTTTTAGTGAGCAAGCGAAAATTACCGAAGCACAGATGCAAGCCTGCTATACCTTGATGCTAGGTTGGGATGAAAGTCGAATATTGCCAGCTAGCTTAAATACTCAAGAAAATTGCTGGGATGTGGCCTATGTGCAAGATTCTATAATCGATCGTATTTTTATTGAACATCAAAAGCCTGCGCATGACGAGCTATTGCCTAGTGTGACTATTCATGCTCGTAATGATTGGTCAGAGCAGCACGTCGATGACGATATGGAAACCATAAAAGCGCAATTGCTTGCAGCCGCCAAGCAAGCTTTAAATTGGAATGCGGGCAGTATACCTAGCCAAGTAGACTGTCATCGTTGGCGTTATGCTGCGACTATTACAAATAGCAATAAAGCAGAATTGGGCATATTGGTTGATAACGAGAAGCAATGGATTGTCAGTGGTGATTGGTGTGGAAAAGGTAATATCGAAAGCTGCTATCAGGCAGCTAAGCAAACAGTCGAGACGATTGACAATGCACTCTAAGCTAAATCAATATGATAAAAATAAGCAGTGATAAGAAATAAAAGAAGGTAAGCTATGTTTGGATTTGATATTAATATTGATATCGATATAATGCATAGATAGTGTATCGCATTGTCGAAATAGTAAATTTGTTCGTGTTAATGGTAAGATCAGTCAGTCTAAGGAAGTTTGCAGTTAGAGTGCAGTTTTATGAATGAGCATCAAGAACCCATTGAATTAGTGGGTTATTTATTGTCCGAAATATTACTCGATACAAAGTGTTAAGCCTGATTTAATAACATCGTCTATATTGCTATCAGTGCTTTTAATACTGGCAGTATTGATAGGCTGCCAGCCTAAACTATTCTTACTTGAATACGTTTCTGCAGCATCGTTAAGGGCGTAAATTAATCCATCTGCAGTATTGAATGAGACAGCTTTATCTTGTCCAGCACTGTCGCATCTAAGCACGCCTTTCTCTACGGTGAATGGCCATTCACCTTCAAAGCTTTCTTTATCTATAAGACCTTCATTTACATAAGGGTCAGAGATTTCGCCAATATTCATAATAATGATAGTCATAGCGGCAACGGTTAAAGCAACTACAAGAGCAGCAGCAATTAATAGATGGTATTTTAATTTAGACACTTGTTATTCCTTATTATTAATCAGCGGATTTTATACCAATCTTCTAAAGAAATTATGTGATTTTATGGACTATAGAGTGAGCTATTATTTTTGATTAATAGGGTAAAAGGCAGGCAAAAAAAAGCCCACGGAGGAGATACCGTGGACTGAGGAAAACTTATCATGTTGCTTAATAAAAAACATAAGCCACAAGTAAATTATTATAAATTTTTATTATTATGCGACTGCTCTTATCATTAATATATGCTTAAAAAGCAATATTTCAAGACAGTCTTACATCTACTTACAAATTTCAGTGTACAACTGTATTGCGCCTATAGTAACCCAAATTCAGCTATTTGCCTAAGCTTGCTTACATGTCATTACGTTTTGATCGATTCTAATATTAGCGCTATCTATATCCTCATTGTTATTAAAGTATCTTTATAATAGAGCACCTATAAAAAGCTGAATATCTGCTAGTGAATGCTATAAATATACGCAATCAATCCTAAAAAACACTCGATTCTAGTAATGTCTATGCAGTATAAATGATACCTACACAGATGGCATGACGACTTGAGCGAAAAATGTTAAGCTATCTGTCATTATTAGGTCGATATTAAACTGGGTTTGCCATGACTGAGAGCACGAATTTGCATCCGCAGGAGCCGTCAAGTACGCAGAATAACAAAAGTATTTTTAATTTGCCCAATAACCTAACGATTGCGCGTATCTTGATGATTCCGCTATTCGTTGCTATTGCCTATTGGCCGCCTGCTATGGGGATTGGCATGCCGGCAATTTCGGATAACGTGATTGCAAAAGTCGGAATGAGCGACTTTAGCGATAGTCTATTGCGTCACTTATTATTAACGGGTGTCTTTATTCTTGCCGCTATTACTGATTGGCTTGATGGCTATTTTGCCCGCAAGCTCAATGTGGTATCAGCCTTTGGTCGCTTTTTGGATCCCGTTGCTGATAAGCTTATGGTTGCAGCAGCGCTGATTATATTGGTGCAGTGGCATCCGAATATCATTATGGCGATTGCAGCCATTGTGATTATCTCACGTGAGATTGCCGTATCGGCATTGCGTGAATGGATGGCAGAATTGGGTAAAAGCACTAGTGTAGCAGTGTCTTATGTTGGTAAGCTAAAAACAACTTTTCAGATGATCGCCATCACTGTTCTACTATTAAACTGGCAATCACTTGAAATGATAGGTTATGTGTTGATGGTTGCTGCGGTGATTTTAACCTTATGGTCAATGATGATCTATCTAAGAGCTGCTTGGCCGTATTTAAAACAGAGCGGTTAATGGTAAATTCTTAATACTAAAATTATAAATACAGACAATAAAAAACGCCAGTCGTATAAGCTACTGGCGTTTTTTATTGTCTGTATTTATTAGTTAACTATATTTGATTGTTTTTGTCTTATAGGCTGATTGATTATTCTGTGATTATAGTTAGGCTTAAGATATACTTAAAAAATTAAGCATTTTAAATGCATTGTATAGCTATGACGTAAAATCATTCAAATAAGGATATGGATATGATATTGCATAAGAAACAGTCCGGCGCTGCCATTTTATTGCTGGCACTACTTGCAGGTTGTTCGTCATCGCCAACCATGCAAAAAGAAACCGCAGAAGCAGCGCAAAGTACGCAATCGCAGTCAAAGCAAGCCGATTCGATACAAGCGGAGTCAGTACAGGATGCTGCTGAATCAGAACGTTTAGGTACTCAGTGGGGCGATGATGTTGACTCAAGAGTGACCACCGTGGATCTAAGCCGTGTCAGTGAGGAGCCCATTGCACAAATGCAGGTCTCTTATGCAGACAAGAATTATAAGGGGCGTGCGGTAAATAGTATGTCGTTGCTGGCTGGGAAAGTTGAGTTTTCAGCTGCCACTGACAACGGCAAATTACCCCTTTATCGTGATGGTAGTAACTACTATCTACAAGGAAAGGCAGGTCAGGCTTATCGTTTGGTTTATCATAATAATAGCGCCAATACGTATGAAATTGTTGCCAGTGTCGACGGCTTAAATGTCGTTGATGGCAGTACGGCGAGTCGTTATGATGGTGGTTATGTGTTAAGACCCAATGATGAGTTGGTGATTGAGGGCTTCCGAAAAAGTGAAAGTGCGGTTGCCTCCTTTATTTTTAGCAAACCAAACAATGCTTATGCCGCTAACACCGATAGCGGTTCTATAGAGAATACAGGAATTATTGGTACCGTTATTTATGAGCTATATGATCCTGCTAAACCTAAATATAAGCCTCAGCCTAAATCAAAACAGCCACAAGCTTATCCAGCAGATAATGGCTATGCAAAACCTCCTCAATAACCGTGATGAATGCATGATTAATACCTGACTAAATGAATAATAGAAAACGCCAGTAAGCATATCGCTACTGGCGTTTTTTATTGTTTTATCCTGCTATAAAATAACTCTTTTAGTAAATTATTTTCATGGCTAATAAAGATTAAACTTTAGCGAAAGATAAAGACTATAGCGTTATTGAGAAATTTTCGCCCAAACTATCACCAACAGCCGTATCTGTTACCGCCGCCGCAGAAATTTTAAATACATTAGCAAATGAATTACCATTAGCCCAATACTCTGCACCGTGCGGTACTACCTTTATCAACTGCACTTTTGGATCTTCTTTGCCATGCTCGAAGTAAGCATTATAAATAGTTGACCACAATTCATCGAGCTTGTCTTTATCGTCAACCAATTCGGCTTTACCTGCGATAGACAGATAGTCTTTGTTATCTTGGGTTGCGTAGGCAAGGTTTACTTCAGGATGCTTTTTAATATTTTCAACAGTCTCAGATGGTGTATGACCAATGAACCAAATCTCTTTAGCACCAATACTAGTTTCGGTGGTATTCATCGGGCAAGAATGTAAATGATCGTCGCTGGTACGAGTAGTTATCATGGTGTATTTAACATCTTTCACCAGCGCTTGGATTTTATCCATTTGTCCTTGTTTACTCATAATATTTATCCTTGTGGTTATGAATGCGTTATGAAATATTGCTATAAATATTGATCATGATGTGATGTACTATTATTAGAGTGAGCTTATATTTATTATGCTTATATTTATAAAGACTCTCATTCTTAATAACCGTACGCCACTTTCAACGGACTAATATATTCTGACTTATGTTTTAGCCTATAATGAGTCCATTATAAAAACGATACAGTGGAACTGAAATGGATTTTTCGCAGCCTCTGTCGGCGCAGGCACAGCAAGCCAGAGAAATTTATTCCAGTTTCGCGTAAAAATATCATGTATCTGTTTTATTTAGAATTGACTATATAGACTACTTTATAAAGTCATTGAATTTATAAAGTTACTGAATTTATAAAGTCACTGAAAAAGTTTCACCCATATCTTCTGCAGTTTTACCGTCTTGTAATGCAGCTGCAGCCATTTTAAACATATTCACGACAGTACTGCCGCTAATCCAGCACTCTGCACCATGAGGTACGACTTTAATTAACTGCACGTTCTCATCTTCTTTACCATTGGCAAAAAATGCATCATAGACAGGCGACCATAGTTCGTCTAACTTAGCTTTGTCTTCTGGTAACTCTGCATTAGCACTAACCGAGACATAGTTTTTCTCATCTTGAGTGGCATAGCTGAGACCAATTCTTGCATCGTCTTTGATGTCTTTTACTACGTCCGATGACTTGTCGCCAATAAACCAAATTTCTTTATTATTCAGGTTAACTTCATTAGTTGTCATTGGCCAGGCATGAATATCGCCTTTTTTATTGGTTGTGCTCATCATAGAAAATTTAACGTCTTTGATAACGTCTTGAATCTTATCAATTTGCTCTTGTTTAGTCATATTACTCATGGTGATTTCCCTTTTTATTATAAAAATTGCGTTTATAGCTATGTATCTCTTAACTTAGTCAGTTTGAATAAGCTTGTGCTCGTATTTATATTTATGAGCAGCAACCTATTAACTACTGCTAACTAGAATAGCGATTACTATCACTCTATTTATATAGGCTGCCAGTAAGGCGATGTGAGTGTTTGTAAGGACTATAAGTTTTAGGTAAAAATTGTGACGCCATACGACAAAGCTTGCTGTTTTTGACAGTCTCTTGTCTAACTGTCTGATACTTAATTATCCATGCCGAATAGTTATTTGCTTAATAGTTGCTCAATGGATAGTCGTTATTTAGTAGGATTATTACTGAAGTTATCAGTAATTTATCTTGGTTTAGAACTGCTTATTACAGGGCTTCTTGTTATAATACGCGAACCATTTACTTAGCATGGCAGAGATGCCTGTTATTGCCTATATCCTATGGAATATGCCTTTATGATGACCATCGCCGGACAACCGTTTCTTACCGATTTTCAGACGCAGCAACTCATCAGTCAGTTTCAGCAAAAAACCGCGCTAAATGTCAGCCACATTCATACCCAGCAAGTGTATGTGTTATCACACGAACTCAAAGGTGATGAGCATAAAAAAGCGTTGGATTTACTTGCGGTTGACAGCACGACTATACTTGAAGCCCCGCAAGACAATCAACTACAAGTCATTGTTGGTCCGCGTTTTGGTACGATTTCGCCATGGGCAAGTAAAGCGACCGATATTTTTAATAATTGTGAAATTGCGATTAAGCGTGTTGAGCGCGTCATTGTTTATACCCTAACGATTGACGGCGACGTTAGTGAAAGTCAGCTGAGCGCAACTCTGCCTAAAGTCGCTGAGCAGTTATTATTTGATCGCATGACTCAGAGCTTGGTTTACGATTTGAACGACGTGAATAAATTGTTCGACGATGGACAACCAGCATCACTAAATCATATTGATGTGATTGGACAAGGTCAGTCAGCGCTTGAATCTGCCAATAAAGAATTTGGTTTTGCGTTATCAAGCGAAGATATCGACTATCTAATGAATGCTTATGTCAATGAGCTAAAGCGCAATCCGACTGACGTTGAGCTGATGATGTTTGCGCAGGCCAACTCTGAGCATTGCCGTCATAAGATTTTCAACGCTGAATGGACGGTTGATGGCGCAGTACAGCCAAAGTCACTGTTCCAGATGATTAAGAATACTTATAAAGCGAATCCGCAAGGTATCTTGTCGGCTTATAAAGACAACGCTGCGGTAATGGCAGGTTCTGAGGGCTGGCGCTTTTATCCCGTTCCTACTGACGCAACCGACGTAAATGCTGCTCATCCTTACGATTTCCATCAAGAAGAAATCGATATCTTAATGAAAGTCGAAACTCATAACCATCCAACGGCGATCGCTCCTTATGCGGGTGCAGCGACCGGTGCGGGCGGTGAGATTCGTGATGAAGGCGCAACTGGTCGCGGTGGTAAGCCAAAAGCTGGTTTAACAGGTTTCCACGTATCGCATCTACATATTCCAGAGCTTGCCGAAAAATGGGAGCAATCAGGTCAATTAAGTACGCAAGGTTATGGTACACCTGATCGCATGGCAACCAGTCTTGAGATTATGACGGAAGCGCCCTTAGGCTCAGCTAATTTCTCAAATGAATTTGGTCGTCCAAACCTATGTGGTTATTTCCGCAGCTTTCAGTTAGATACTTCAGCGGCAAAAGATGGCAGCCAAATGCGCGGCTATCATAAGCCGATTATGCTGGCAGGTGGTTATGGTAATATCAAACGTAACCTCATTGAAAAGAATTCTATTCAGCAAGGTGACTTATTAATCGTTCTTGGTGGCCCTGCGATGCAAATTGGACTAGGTGGCGGTGCAGCATCTTCTGTTGATAGTGGTTCATTAGATGAAGGCTTAGACTTTGCCTCTGTACAGCGTGACAACGCTGAGATGGAGCGTCGCTGTCAAGAAGTGATGGATCGCTGCTGGGCATTAGCGGGTAATGACGTTGATGCGAGTAACAATGGCAAAGATGGCAACCCAATTGTTTCTCTCCATGATGTCGGTGCTGGTGGCTTATCAAATGCCATGCCTGAGCTGGTCAATGACCACGAAATGGGCGCAATACTTAATCTACGTAAAATTCCATCGCTAGAAGCTGGCATGTCACCAATGGCGATTTGGTCAAACGAAGCGCAAGAGCGTTACGTATTGGCGATTCGCCCTGAAAGTGAAGCCCAGTTCGATGCCATTTGCGCACGTGAGCGCTGCCCGTATGCGATTTTGGGTACAGCAACGGATATTCGTCAGCTGATCGTTGATGATGAATTATTAGCGGAACAGCCAGTTGATATGCCAATGCAAGTATTGCTTGGTGGTACGCCGCAGATGAAGCGTAGCTTTGAGCGTCAAAAGACTAGCTTACCAGCATTAGAGCTAGGCAAGGTTAATCTAGCTGAATCCATCAAAGATGTGCTACGTCATCCAACGGTCGCTAGCAAGTCGTTCCTCATTAGCATTGGTGATCGTTCTATTACTGGTATGGTCGTGCGTGATCAGTATGTTGGTCGTTATCAAGTGCCCGTTGCCGATTGCGCCGTTACTGCATCAGGCTTGATTGCGCTAGATGGTCAGCCAATGAGCGGTGAGGCGATGAGTGTTGGCGAACGCACGCCTGTTGCACTTATTAGCCCAAAAGCTTCTGCACGTTTGGCAGTTGGTGAAGCGATTACCAATATCGCTGGTGCGCGTATTAATCAGCTATCTGATATCACGATGTCAGCAAACTGGATGGCAGCATGTGGCGATGATAATGAGGACGCTGCATTGTTTGATGCGGTCTATGCCGTTGGTGAAGAGTTATGTCCAGCACTAGGTATCGCTATTCCAGTCGGTAAAGACTCGCTATCAATGCGTGCCAATTGGACAGATGAAGACGAGAACGGCAGCCAAGATAAATCAGTGGTCTCACCAATGAGTCTTGTGATTACGGCTTTTGCGCCTGTCGTAGACGTAGCAAAAACCTTAACGCCTGAGTTAATCAATGGCGACAGCGCGTTCTACCGTATTGACTTGTCTAAAGGCAAGCTACGTCTAGGCGGTTCAATCCTTGCGCAAACCTTAAGCCAATTAGGTAATGACTGCCCAGATTTAACGCAGCCGAGCGACTTGGTCGACTTCTTTAACTTTATCCAAGCCGGTAACGCCCAAGGCGTCATCAGCGCTTATCACGATATCGGTGATGGCGGTCTGCTAGCAACTATCGCTGAGATGCAGTTTACCAGCCGTCAAGGCGTTAAACTGTCGTTGACTGATGACAACTTACTCGGTCAATTGTTCAGTGAAGAGCTTGGCGCAGTCATTCAGGTATTGCCAGAAAATGTCGCCGCTTTAATGCAAATGGCAGAAGAATTTAATGTCAGCGACATGCTAAGCCTTGTTGGTCAAAGCACTGAAGAAGACAGCTTAATCATTCAAACGCCTTTGCATATGGGTGATGATACCTTACGCTTTAGCCGTAGCGAGTTGCAGTGCGAGTGGAGTCAGGTCAGCTATCAAATCGCGCGCCGCCGTGACAATCCCGCTTGCGTCCAACAAGAGTATGACTTGATTAGCGACGTCAATCATAAAGGTCTTATCGCTGCGCCAAACTTTAACCTTAATCAAAAAGTTGAAGAACCGTACTTAAATAGCCGCGACACTAAGCCAAGAGTTGCTATCCTCCGTGAGCAAGGCGTCAACGGTCAGACGGAAATGGCAGCAGGATTTACCCAAGCAGGCTTTGAAGCGGTCGATGTCCACATGAGCGATTTACTCAGTGGTCGTATCAATCTACGTGACTTCGATGGTTTGGTCGCTTGTGGTGGCTTTAGCTACGGTGACGTATTGGGCGCAGGCTCTGGCTGGGCAAATTCTATCTTGTTCCATGACGAATTGCGCATGCAGTTTGTGCGCTTCTTTGCCCGCCCTGATACCTTCTCACTCGGTGTCTGTAACGGTTGCCAGATGATGGCGCAGTTAAAAGACTTGATCCCAGGCGCGGAAAACTTCCCACGCTTTATCGCCAATAAATCGGCTCGCTTTGAAGCGCGTACGGTCAATGTCAAAGTCGAGCGCACTAAGTCTATCTTGTTTAAAGGTATGCAAGACAGCATCTTGCCCATCGCTGTTGCACACGGCGAAGGTTATGCCACGCTAAATGCTACCGAAATCGACGGTATGGAAAAACACGGTCAGCTTGCCATGCGCTTCGTCGATAGCCAAGGTCAGTCAACTGAGACTTATCCGCTCAATCCAAACGGTTCGATCGGCGGTGTCACGGGTCTGTGTAGCACTGACGGTCGCGTTACCATCATGATGCCGCACCCTGAGCGTACTCTACGTGCTTACAATCATAGCTGGAAGCCAGAAGCGTGGGATGAGGACGGCGCGTGGATGCGTATGTTCCGTAATGCGCGTGCTTGGTTGCGTTAAGATATAGGCTAAGTTTCTTTAGAACATTGTTTTAGATATAAAAAAAGGTGAGCTTTGGCTCACCTTTTTTGTTTAATAACCACCTATGGTTTGGAAAGTTCCTCTATCATTTGTTCCCAATTCTGAATCTCACTTCTACAATAAACGATATATTCTTCAATACGCTGAATAGCAGCATGATTTTCTTCTTGTTGAGGTAACGATGTTTTCAAGTTTGCGATTTCTTTTATATCGTACTCAATATTTTTTTTAGTTTTATCCACTTTTCCTTGATAAAAAGATATTAATAAATCTTTTCTTTGCTCGGGCAGGCAGTATTTCTCAACGTTAATTAGTAGGTGGTATCTATCAGGAGAGCTTACTTCATTATCAGTATATGACGAGACATCTTCAACCCCAAACTGATACAGCTTATTAGAGAAACAAACTTTTTCTAACATAGCTTTTTTATAACCCGCTTCCCCTTGTTGTTCGAAATTATCGACTATTTTGACCTGATAATATTCACAACTAGATCGTTGATCAATTGCGGTATCCGCATAATCACCTATTGCTCCTATCTTATATCCTGTAGTAAACCAAAACTGAGGGTCTGGGCATTGTTTATTCGCGTTTCGGTTATTCTCAAATTCTTCAGAAGCGATATCAGTTAGTAACTTCAAAAAATCAACTGCTTCACAACCTGTTAAGAGGACAAGTGACAATATAGCAATCAGCATATTTTTCAAGTTATCACCTCCAATGTGAAGCACCCTTACGAATAAGGCTGCATATTAAGCGCTGCTAAGTTATTGCGCATGTAGCTGTTTAATAAAAAGCTTAAAATTGAATCTTCGTCTAAAACATATGCTCACTTAACTATTCATCCTCTAAATACTTTTTACCTCCTTTCTTCGCCTCAGCGATCAACTCATGAATCTTCGCACTTTCTTTTAGCACACAAGTCTCATACGCAGAGAGAGGCTCAGCTGCTTGTTCTTTTTCTTGCGCTTGCTTTGCTTTTTCTTCTAGATATTTTTGCAGCTCATCTTGTTCGTTATATTGTGAGTGACTCATGATTTATTCTCCTTACTGTTTAATTATCCGCTAGTCGCTAGTCGCTAGTCGCTAGTCGATTTAGCATAGCGGCTAATCTTGCGTTATTCTCTTCAATATATTGATCACCACGCGCGATTATCTCATCAGCTGATTGTACCGTTTCAGGGTAGTTGCTAAGCCCATCCTTTATGTAATCAGCTCCATTCGTCACCATCTTGACGAGACTGTCTTTGGTCACTTCAAAATGACACTGCCAACCCATTACCCAAGTGCCAAGCGCTTTATGCAGCGGTGTTTGATAGATAAATCCTTGATTAACCCATGCTTGCGAAGTGGCAATGGCAGTTGCGCCTTGTGGACAGTCAAAACCATCACCGTGCCAATGAAATACCGTAAAAGCTTGCTTAGGTAAATCTTGTAATAAAGGGTGCATCTGACCTGCGGGCGTCAATCGAATGGGCAACCAACCGATCTCTTTTACGTTAGCTGGCTGCACGGTAGCACCCAAACAATGGGCGATAAGCTGTGCCCCTAAACAAACGCCAATAACTGTTTTTCCATTATCGATACTTTGTTTAATCAAACGTTTTTCATTGATCAACCAAGGATATTCTTCCTCATCATGGATGCTCATTGGTCCACCCATCACGATGAGCCAATCAAAGCTGTCTTGCTCTGGCAAGGGACAGTCATCGTCAGAGCGACTGATACTCATCATATGATGCTGGCTATTTACCCATTGTTTGATGAAACTCAGGTCTTCATAATCTGTATGGAATAGGGCGTGGATGCGTAGCGTCATTTTATACCTTCGATTAAAGAGCTTTATATTGGAAACAGTGTCTATTAAAAGCAGTGCGTGGTCATCACGTATAAACCCAGAACAAGCACCTAAGCCGTGAACTCAATAAAAATCATCACGATCCGCATACTTCTTATTCAGCGCCTGTAAAATCGCATACGTCTCCAAATCCATTACGCCCGTTGGCTGCTGCGGTCTGAAATGCAATTGAAAGGCATAAACAACATTGCGACTGGCTTTATCCCACTCATCGCTGTCATTAATTTGATAACCATAATCGCGAAACGCTTGCTTGATATCGGCTATCGTTGCCGCCGCAAAAGTATCTTGATGCATAGAGAATTGCTTATCAAACTCATCATACCAAGCGCCAATGCCGTAATCGAAATACAGTTGTTGCCACGGGAACTTTGCACCAGGGTCAATTTTGCGTGAGGGTGCCATATCTGCGTGACCGATAATATTCTTTGGTGAGATGTCATATCTCTTTGCTAAGTCTTGTACCAGTTGCCCGACCTTTTTAATCTGCAATTCATCAAATTCGACATAGTGCTCGTAAGGATGATAATCGAGTTCGCCATTTTTTAGCGCATCACGATATTCATGCTTAATGCCACTATTAACAATCTCGATGCCGATAGAGGTATCGTTGAGTATTGTTCTACCTGCAAAGCCGCCATTACCAGCATGCCAAGCGCGTTGGCTTTCGGGCACTAGGTTATAAATCTTATTATCGTCATGGTCTAAAATCAGATAGTGGGCGCTGACTTGACCATTGGTCAATGTGTTGATAGATCTGGCATTATCTGAGACGGTGTAGTGCAGGACGATGGATTTAATCCGCTCGCTCTTGCCAGTGGCTTGATAGGTTTCTCTGTCTACGATGTATTTTTTAGGGGTGACTATTTGAGTGCTATTAGTCGTCACGCAACCAATTAAAGGCAGCGTTAAACCACATACTAATGCTAAAAAGATATTTTTTACCATGAAATGCTAACCCTTCTCAATCTTCTTCGCCAAAACCGTTTTCCAGCTCTCTTCCAAACACTCAATCGCCAGCCATGGCTCAATCACCTTTGTATCAAATTTTTCTTTTGAGTTCGACAACTGCCATAACTTTTCAAGTGTCGCAAAAGGATGGGGACGTTCGATGAGATATACGGGTAAATCAGCGCCAATCATGCCATCACGCACAACCTCAAAATACCAATCAGCGATACCTTGTTTGGTTACCCAAGAAGCGATATTGGGCACTTTGCTAAATTGTCCGATTTGGTCATTGATTTTATAGCAAGGGCGGCGTGGTTGGACGATACGTAATTGCACGCTATCGCTATCATTATCAGTGCCATTTATTTTGTCTTGACCATATTTAAAAACGTCGCCAATACAAACGTTAGACTCGTCCATCTCTGGCAAACCGTTTACGGCTTCAGTGGTGAGGTTTTCACCTAATGTGCCAACGCGTACTTTTAAACCAAACTCAGCGTTAATCTTTTTATAGGTTACGATTGGCAATTGATGAACTGCTTTTAGTGGACCGCCATGATGACGTCTATCGGCTTGCTCATCAGTCGTTAGACCCATGAAATTGACTGCAACAGGTGCTTTGATTGGTGCTTTATCAATGGCGCTCATCTCTTCACGGGCGAACGGCATAGCTTTGCCAGCACGGACGCATATTAGATTAGCGATATGCAGCGGCAGTGCTTGGTTAAAGTCAGTTTTATTTTCTGGGATAGAGGATTCTGTCGGTTCTATGCACATTGGTTTTCCTCATTTATAGGAATTTATTAGGTGATTGTCTATATCGTTGTTGGTATTGATGATGCGTATTATCTTAGCCTAATCATGCATCTGATTATACGGTTTCGGAATTTTAAAGTTTATCGACACCTTAAAACTTAAATAAAAAAAGACCAGAATTTGCATCTGGTCTTTTTATTTTTACTGTTTTTAGTATTGAACAATCATGGCAACAAACAGTCTTATTTGTTTTTGTTGCGGCGACCAGCGGTTTTCTTTTCACGCGGAACAGCGACCAGCTCAGCCAATTGATCAGGTGATGACCATAGACCTTCTAAGTCATAGAACTCACGGGCTTGTGGTGTCATCATATGCACGACCACAGCGCCTAAATCAATCAACGTCCAGTCAGAGTCGATACCGCCTTCACGGCCAAGTGGCATAAAGCCTGCTTGCTTTGCTTCAGCGCCGACACTGTCAGCCATCGCGCGTACATGGCGCTTAGAGGTACCGTCAGCGATGACGATGCGCTCCATCACGTCTGTCAATGTTGCGACATCCATTACGGTGATGTTTTTTGCTTTCATATCGTCTAGCGCGCTTTCGACTACCGTTAGGCATTCTTGTAAGCGTTCTTCAGTCATAGTGTTGGTCATAAAATGTAATCTCTTGAATCGTAAATATTAAAAATAAAATGGTAAATCGTCACAATGCATTCTCTAACGAGCCCCTTAACATATAGGTAGGTAGGCAGACGTTTTTTGAGAGAAATGGACAAAGTGGGCAAAATGACAATGATAAGATGATTTTAACGGAATTGAGCAGCAGAATATAGCTGATGGGCAATAATATATTGATAAACAGCAGGATTTAGCCATTTAGCGAATGAATTGGGTGCAGTATCGCCTATGATATCATTTATTGGTTGTAAAGATGCAATTTGCGTTTCAGCAGCGTGCTTTATATTTAATGAATTTGGCGTTTGCTGTAGCTGCTGACGTATTTGTGTGCTCGATACCGCTATCAAAGGACGTGGGTCTATATAAATGTGACCTTGAGTAACATTTTCTAAGCCATAACTCTCTGTTAAATCTTGAGGGTAGGGCGTTAATAACTCGCTTGCAGAGTGGACAGTTAAGTTTTGCAGTAACTTGGGTAATTGAGATTGCAAGTGAGCGTGCAAAACAGATCTATCCTGTGTCATCATCTCTTTATCAACAAGGTTTTCATCAATACTCAAGTTATCGTCACGGTCAAAAATCCATAGATTGACGTAATCTGTGAGTCGTAAACCCTCTTTCCATTTATCTAAACTACGCGCACTGTCCATGCCCATGATAAATATCAGCTGGTCATTTGGATGGCGCGCGCGTAAGGTTTGCACACTATCGATAGTATAAACGGGCGGCATCTGCCACAGCTCAAGCTCATTAATTTGTAATGGTGTGTTTTGTGTTGCCAGTTTTAGCATTGCCAATCGATGCTCAGGTTTGGTGCTTTTGTCTTTAAAAGGTGAGCGCGCATTGGGCAATAAAGAGACATGCAGCTCACGTTGTTGCAGCTGTGCTATTGGTAGCAAACTTCGATAAACGGTCATCGCCATTTGTAAATGACCCTGATGCACAGGATCAAATGAGCCTCCTAAATAGGCACGAATGGCTGGCGTGGACTGAGTTTTATGGGCGTTATGGCTATTATTAACGGTATTTAGCATAAATGAGTGAGCAAAAAAGCGGCTAAGCATAATGTTATAGTGGATGTACTTTACCTAAACTATAACATTATTGCAGGCGGCAAATAGTTGTATGTGATTAAAATTGCTTAAGTTATAAAAGTAATGAGCTATAAAAAGTACTTAAGTAAATACAGTTATAAAAAAGTTATTATAAAAAAACAGCCAATAAAAAACCGACCATCATTTTGATAGTCGGTCATTTAAACAGCTTTCTTTAATAACTATTAAACCCATTAGATCTAAAGCGATTAAATCGCGTCGCTTTGCGCTTGAATAGCAGTGAGAGCGATGGTATAGATAATATCATCGACTAACGCGCCACGTGACAAATCATTAACTGGCTTATTCAAGCCTTGCAACATCGGACCGACACTGACCACATTGGCGCTACGTTGCACCGCTTTATAAGTGGTATTACCGGTATTGAGGTCGGGGAAGATAAAGACGTTTGCTTGTCCAGCTACCGGTGAGTCAGGCGCTTTTTGTTTGCCGACGCTCATGACAGAAGCAGCGTCATACTGCAGTGGACCATCAACGGCGAGATGCGGTGCACGCTGGCGGACGATTTCGGTAGCACGAATGACTTTTTCGACGTCAGCGCCTGTACCTGATGCACCCGTTGAGTAGCTAATCATGGCGACTTTTGGGTTGATACCAAAAGCGGCAGCAGACTGCGCCGATTGAATGGCAATCTCAGCAAGATCTTCAGCTGTTGGGTCTGGATTGATAGCACAGTCACCATAGACGACCACTTGCTCTGGTAATAGCATAAAGAAGATTGATGATACGAGCGAGTACTGCGGTGCGGTTTTAATCAACTGGAACGCTGGGCGTACAGTGTTGGCAGTGGTATGAATGGCACCCGAAACTAAGCCATCGACTTCGTTCATCTCAAGCATCGTTGTACCTAAATAGACGGTATCTTTTAGGTATTCGGCTGCCACTTCAGCGTTAGTTTTACCTTTGCGGCGCTCGACTACGGCGGCGATATACTTGCTCATATCTAGGCTATCAGGATCTATAATTTCAAGACCTTCTGGCAACACTAAGTCGCGGTTTTTAGCGACTTGTTCGACATCAGCACGTTTTGCAAGCAATATGCAGTTGGCGATACCACGACTTTGACAGATACATGCAGCTTCGACAGTACGTGGTTCAGAACCTTCTGGTAGTACGATACGTTTTTTGGCATTTTGTGCTTTTTTGACCACTTGATGACGAAATGCCGATGGTGATAAACGCGTCTCATACTTTTGACTAAAATATTCTTTAATCCAGCCAAGATCTAAGTGCGCTGCAACATAACGAGCCACTTCTTCCGCGCGTTCAGTATCATCGCTTGGAATCTCAGAGCTCATATGTACAAGGCTTTGTACTGTCTCGTAGCTGTCATCTTCGACACTCATGACTGGGATACCAGTTTTTAATGCTGATTGCCAAAGCTCAGCCACCGTTGGGCTTGGTACCACGCCGCCTGTTAAGACCAGTCCAGCCAGTGGAATACCATTAATGCAGGCGAGTCCAGCAGCTAATAATAAATCATCGCGGTCACCCGGTACAACGATAAGCGTGCCACGTTTAAACACTTCATCAACGCGTGCAACCGAGCGGGCAGTTAAACTGATCCGATTGATACGACGTGATTTTGCTTCACCCACATTGAGCCATGTCGCATCAAGTTCAGCGGCGATGTCCCATGTACGAGGAACGGAGAGTGAGTCACTGAATGGCACCACACCAATCAAACGGAACTGCTCGGTATTGAAGGATGGTGACAGACGTTGAACTTCTTGCATAAAGCCAGTATCCAAACTGATGACAGCTTCACCGGGAGCGACAATCTTATTATCAAAGGCAGTGGTATTTGGCAAATCATGCATACGCATTAAGATACAGCCCAACGTACGGTCGCTTGCCATACCGCCAAATTCACGAGCATGAACATCGAGCTTATCGGCTAAATAGGCGGGCTTACTGGTATCAGCAGTACTGACAAAGATAATTTTGGCATCTAAAGCGTGAGCAATGGCACGGTTGATTTGAGAAGCATAAGAGGTTTCGGTAGTCGGCACCAAGCCTTCGCAGAACACCACATCGTAGTCATCGCCGAGGGTATGATAGTTGACGACCACTTCTTCCATCAAGTCATCAAGGTTATCATCGCCAATCATACGCTCGACCCGTTGACGGCTGATAGATGGGGGTGGATTAAGACCAAAAGCATGCATGGCTAACGCGCTTGAGCTGTCTAAACTGTTTTGCTTATCTAGCGTGTCGTCTTGTAAAAACGGCTTCATAAAGCCTGCTTTGATACCGTTATAATCAAAAGCACGAATCAAGCCTAAAGCCGCTGACGTTACACCGATACCGCGACTGATTGGCACAAGTAAAATAGTTTGCATAATATATCCTACTGTTTATTATTCTTTTTAAGAAAAGGTCATCCTTGTACATATAACAAGCCATTGGCGCTTCTTATATGCTGGTATGAGTCTTATTGTAGACCTAAGGCGGCACGAGTTTCTTGGGCGATACGGCACTCTTCGTCAGTTGGTATCACCCATAGCTCAATGCTGCTATCGTCAGCGTGGAAACTGCCTTCTTTACCAGCATATAAGCCAGCATTTTTGTCAGCATCTATTTTGATACCAAAATGCGGCATCATCTCTAGGATACGTGTACGTGTGGTGACAGAGTTTTCGCCAATACCACCGGTGAAGACAATACCGGTAAAATTAGGTAGGGCGCAGCTCAGGCTAGCAAGGTATTTAGCGACGCGATAGCAGAACATTTCGATAGCAAGCTTTGCATCTTCATGACCTTCGTTTGCTGCTTGCTCAATGGTACGTAAGTCGTTTGATAAGCCAGAGATACCTAATAGACCACTCTCATTATTGAGCATTTTATCAATTTCTTCTAAGCTCATACCAAGTTGGCGCTTGAGATGAATGTGTAAGCTTGGGTCGACATCACCGCTGCGTGTACCCATCATGAGCCCTTCAAGTGGGGTAAGACCCATACTGGTATCAAGGCTTTTACCTTCATAAACAGCAGTTGCTGAACAGCCGTTACCCAAATGTGCCGTTAACCAACCATGTGGTTTTTTGGCACTGGTAATTTCGTTGGCGCGTTCTGAAACATAAGCATGTGAGGTACCATGAAAGCCATAACGACGGATTTTATGTTCTGAATAAAGTGCTTTTGGTAGCGGATAGCGGAAAGCGACAGGTGGCATGGTTTGATGGAAAGCGGTGTCAAATACCACGACTTGCGGAATATCAGGATAAATGGCTTGCACCGCTTCGATACCCAAAGCATTAGCAGGATTGTGCAAAGGTGCCAATACTTTTAGACGTTTTACTTCTTGTAAAACATGGTCGTCCACTTGCACGGCTTCTGAATATTCACGACCACCATGTACCACGCGATGACCAACAGCGATAAAGTGATACTGCTCTAATAGCTCAAGAATTTTTTGTAAGGCAAGCTCATGACGACCACCAGCAATGGCGATTTCTAACTTTTCACCACTTAATGTCGTGTGCTTGATGCGAGCTGTATCGAGCCCTAAATTTTCAGCAAGACCAGTGATACGAGTGCTTTCATCCTCACTAATTAAGGCATACTTGATTGAAGAGGAGCCGCAATTGAGTACTAAAGTTGGATTGGTTAGGGCTGATGTTTCAGAGTTTTTATCATCAAAAGTCGTGGTTAGGCTGGCACTCATACTCTATCCTTAGATTATTTTTTATAAAAGGTACATCATCATCGACGAGTACCTATTGAATAAACGAAAACCAGCAAGATAAATGCTGATGTAGACTAAACGATTAAGATGCATAAACCTCATCATACTGATTTTCGTCATACTTGAGCCATCACTTTTATAAAGTGTTTTAAATATAGAGCAAGCGCCTAGTAGCGCTGCGTTATAGCTGCAAGGATTGACTATAATGTATCATATTTTGAAGCTTATACCACAATAACCATAAGGTTTTAATCTGCTATGTAATGAGCGTTTTATACAAGTGTACACCGAGTAGAGTCAGCGTTTGACAGCTATCACGAGATAAAAAGACAATTTATAAAAATTGTAAGTAAGTTTGTCGATCTTTAGCGAAACCACTTGCTCTAATGATTAAGTTGTATGGACTATAACTATAATTCAGCAAATTTACTCAGCAATTATATTATGGAAGCGCACAGCTTTATCGAATAATGCTATGATTAAAAAATTATCCTATTTTCCCTATTGCCGTCTTGTTTGTGATGCAACAATAGTAATTTCTAGCATATTCAAAACACTGCAAGATTAAAGGTTATCTACTCTATGTTTACGACACGATGTACTTCAAAAACCGAGTATTCTCAGGTATCTGAGAGAGCCACGCGCCATGGCATTTATAACGTAATGCTTGGTACGTCTATCGCTATAGCGTCTGCGGCATTATTGGTAGGTTGCGGACAAAAAGGCGACTTATATCTTGTGGATTCTGGTAAGGCAGTACGAGATAGTACCGCTATATTGGATAGTGGAAGTGATCCGCAAGATGCTGCTTTTGCTAAAATTGATGGCGATTATCAAAATAACGAGCAGAACAAAGAGGATTTTCAGCTGCCTGAACCTAGCAGTGATCCTAACGATTATTAGTAGTTGTTTATCGCTTATTAATCTGTAAACGCTAAAGTGTTTTTTAGCGTATCCGACATACTATTTACCTTGAACATTTGATTATATTAGAGATGCTTATATGAGTCAGTCAGTCACCACCCACACTAAGCAAGGACTGTACATCAATCCTGAAGCCTTAACTGCCCATTTACCCGCGCTAGATTATCACGACAGTGCGCTACATATGGAGCAAGTCAGCATGAGTGAGGTTGCTAAACACTACGGTACGCCATGCTACGTTTATTCAAAACAGGCCATTTTAGATGTCTATCAAGCTTATACCGATAGCTTTGCCAGCTTAAATCATCAAATTTGTTATGCCGTTAAGGCAAACTCTAACCTTGCGGTACTTGGCGTATTAGCGCAAGCAGGCGCAGGGTTTGATATCGTTTCACGCGGCGAGCTAATGCGCGTATTAGCCGCCGGTGGCGAGGCATCGTGCGTGGTATTTTCAGGCGTCGGTAAGACGTATAGCGACATTGAATATGCGCTTAACCAAGGCATTGGCTGCTTTAACGTCGAGTCGATTAGTGAGCTGACTTTAATCAATGATGTCGCACAGGCACTAGATAAGTCAGCACCGATCTCATTACGGGTGAATCCCAATGTCGATGCCAAGACTCACCCGTATATCTCAACAGGGTTAAAAGACAATAAGTTCGGTATCGCCCATGAAGAGGCTATCGCTGTTTACCAACAAGCGACTGAGCTGTCTCATATCGATATCGTCGGTATCGACTGTCACATTGGCTCACAATTAACCGAGGTTGCGCCATTTGTTGCCGCATTAGATAAAGTTATTGAGCTGATACATAAACTGCGTGATAAAGGTATCGAGCTGCGTCATATCGATTTGGGTGGTGGTCTTGGCGTGCGCTATATTGACGAGACGCCAGTATCTATTGATGAATTTTCCCAAGCGTTATTACCAAAGCTAACGGAGCTTGGCTTGACGGTATTCTTTGAACCGGGTCGCAGCATTGTGGCAAATGCTGGCGTGCTATTAACTAAGGTTGATGTGTTAAAACCAACCGAACACAAGAACTTTGCCATTGTTGATGCGGCAATGAATGATTTGATACGTCCTGCTTTATATCAAGCTGAAATGGCGGTCATTCCTGCAGCATTACCTAAAAATGGTTTGGATACTGATGGTACGCAGCCGTGGGATATCGTTGGTGCCATTTGTGAAACAGGCGACTTCTTAGCAAAAGACCGTTTATTAGCGCTTACTACAGGCGATATTTTAGCGATTACCGGTGCGGGTGCCTATGGTTTTGCTATGAGTAGTAACTATAATTCACGTCCGCGTGCCAGCGAGGTGATGGTAGCAGGTGATCGTCATCAGCTGATTCGCAAACGTGAAAGTATTGAAGCGCTATATGCAAATGAAGTCTTGTGGCAGAGTTAACTATTAAGTGATATAAAGCACCTCAAAAAGACAACCCATTATCGTGATGATAGTGGGTTTTTTTATGGCAAGCTTTAATGCAAGACAGTCGCTTAAATATATAAAGTTAACTTAGTCTCTGATAGCGCCGATAGTTATGATTGTAACGGACAGCATGCTACTATAAGCCATACATAAAAATAGGATAGGATATCAAGGGTATGCTAATAGAATTTACTAAGATGCATGGGCTGGGCAATGATTTTATGGTCATCGATTTGGTGACTCAACGTTTGGATTTGACCAAGGATTTGGTGCAACTGTTAGGTGACCGTCATTTAGGCATAGGGTTTGATCAACTGCTCGTCGTCGAGCCACCAATGCGCCCTGATGTTGATTTTAGTTACCGCATTTTTAACGCTGACGGTGCAGAAGTTGAGCAGTGCGGTAATGGTGCACGCTGTTTTGCGCGTTTTGTGCAAGCGCGTAAGTTGTCATTTAAACAGCGTCTACGTGTTGAGACCGCAAGCGGTATTATTTCATTGACGACTGACCGTTATGGCTGGGTCGAAGTTGATATGGGTAAGCCTAAGTTTGAGCCAAGCGAGATTCCTTTTACCCCAAGAGCCACGACCAAAATTCAAAATGCATACCATCTCGACGTTAATGGCACGCCGGTACAGCTGTATGTCGCCAATATGGGCAATCCGCATGCCATTATCAAAGTTGATAATGTGCTTGATGCCGATGTTGAAACCTTGGGTAAAGCCATCGAATCACATCCGGCATTTCCAGATCGCGTCAATGTCGGCTTTATGCAAGTGATGAATCAGCGTCATATTCGTCTGCGTGTCTATGAGCGCGGTGTCGGTGAAACCCAAGCTTGTGGTACCGGCGCTTGTGCGGCAGTAGCGGTCGGTATCCGTGAAGGCTGGCTTGATGAAGGTGAAGATGTGCGCGCGCAGCTTTATGGCGGCAGCATGATTATCAAATGGCAGCCAGGCTATTCAGTAATGATGACTGGTCCAACGGCTTTCGTCTATGAAGGTGTCTTTAGCCCAGATGGCTTAATGGCGCAGGCGGGCATTAAGCAGCCTAATACAGAAGGCTAATAGATAATGACGACAGCGCCTATATCAGACTCTGAGTCAAAAGCGTGGCTATCAGCAGAATTGGCAAAAACTCACGAAGCTGATAGCGCGCTACGAGAATTACTAACGCCTGTGCATCGTTGGCTAAATGTCTTGTCCGTGCGTAATCATTCACCGCACACATTAACGGCTTATTTTGCGGGCTTAAATCAATTGGCGCTATTCTTACGTGGTAAGCGACTGATGTGGACACGTTGTGATAAACGCCAATTAGCCCAGCATATTAGCCAGCGCCTTGATGAGGACAAACTTGCGCTTGCTAGCGTCCAGCAAGAATTGTCCGCCATCCGCCATTTTTATGGTTGGCTCATTGAAGAAGGCTTGGCACGTATCAATCCAACGACGGGCTATCAGCTTAAGCGTAGCCCTAGACCGTTACCGTCTATCGCTGATGTAGATTTACTCACACAGCTACTTGATCAAGAGATTCCTGATACGCCTGAACAAGCGCGTTTGTGGTTACGCGATAAGGCTATGTTTGAATTGCTTTATAGCAGCGGTCTACGCGTAGGCGAGTTGGTGGCGCTAGATATGGCAGATGTTGACCTGTCTGATTTACGCGTACGCGTAACCGGTAAAGGTAATAAAACGCGCTTGGTACCATTAGGCGCAAAAGCAGCAGAAGCTATTAGTCGTTATCTACCACATCGCAGTCTGTGGGTAGAGCAGATGGATAGCGCGTTATTTATTAGCGAGAAGCTCGGTACACGCTTGTCAACGCGAGCAGTGCAGCAACGTCTTAAAGTTGCGGCCACGCGTGCAGGTATCGCGCAAAATATGTATCCGCATTTATTACGCCATTGTTTTGCTTCACACATGTTATCTGGTAGTGGTGACCTACGTGCCGTGCAAGAGATGCTTGGGCATAGCGATATAAGTACCACGCAAATTTATACTCACGTTGATTTTGCTAAATTAACCCAAGTATATGACCGTGCACACCCTCGTGCGAATCATACACCCAAAGATAGCGAACCAAATACTTAATTTAAAAAATTTCATTTACTAAATTAAGTATTTAAATAAAAATCCATTTTTTAAAATCAACTCTCCAAAAAATCACCTTATGCCAAACGATGGCAGTCAAAAATTGGCATTTTTTGCCGTCCTTGGATTTGTGCCTGTTTATCTAAATTTGCTAACACTAAAGTATAGTTTTTATTATCTTTAGAGTTGTTTAATTCACTATCATTGTAGCTGTTAATAATAGTGCCATCATAAGCAGTGATAGTCGCATGCCCCCACGTTTGCCGTGTATGACCGTCTTTATAAAGATGTTCACCGCCTTGTGCTGCGCCAATGACCATACATTGGCTGTCTAAAGCGCGTGCCTGTAGTAACAGCCACCAGTGCGCTTGTCCGGTAAGATAGGTAAAAGCAGCAGGCGCACTTAATAGTTCCGCGCCTGCTTGTCGTAATCGCTGTGCCAATGCTGGGAAGCGCAAATCAAAACAGACCATCATACCAAGCTGATAAACATCATTATTTGCTTCGAGTGTAGTCACCACTGTCTGTGTGCCAGGCTCAAAGCTCGCCGCTTCATTGTAACTTCCTTGCTTATCGGCGACAGTTGCAGTGAACAGGTGAATCTTATCGTAGCGTGCCACTTGCGTACCATCGGGCGCAAACAGTAGGCTCACTTGGCGCAGTCTTCCATCGGGTACGATAACGCCATCAAGACGATAAGGGCAGGGTAATGAGCCTGCAAGTACGTATATACCATAAGTACGCGCATAGTCGGCTATCGTCGCTGATAGCGCATCAAAGCGCTCTGCGGTAGCGAATTGTCTTCCCATGCTACAGCAGTTCTCTGGTAGCACAACTAATTGAGCACCTTGGGCACGAGCATCGATAATAGCCGCTTTTATATCGGCTAAATTATCGTCGATATTTTGCTGGCTATTCATTTGAACGGCAGCAAGGGTTAGTTGTCCGCCATTTCTCATATCATTCATAGTATTCTTCTCGATTTTTAGGTTTTATATGGTTTTGCTCTATAGTGCTTTGCTATTATTTCTTTTTTTATTCTACACACCATATCGATATCTTCATAAGCTTCTCAAGGTCCTAAAACACCTTATCTCGACGGGGTATAAATTATCGTAGCAACATTGTAGCAAAAAATGCTATCTTCATGACCTGACAAGTTGAAGCACCATTTTTAATGGGTGTAAGTTCGATAACGATAGGCTTTAATCAGCATAATAGATAAAATCTAACCACGAGCGGAGTGTAATAAGTCACCCATGAGTATGTCGTTCGGATTGTCGACCACGCTAAGCATCTCACAAAAACTTACCCCACAAATGCAGCAAGCCATCAAATTGCTGCAGCTCTCTAGTCTTGAGCTTGCGCAGGAGGTTCAAGCAAAATTGGATAGTAATCCCTTGCTCGAGCGTATTGAGGATAGCGAAGACGAAGATGACCACGACCATGAAACTACCGATAAAGAGGTATTAGATAATTTTGGCGAGCCATTAACACTAGATAATTGGAACCAACAGACGGCTTTTGACACCGTTACTGCATCTTCATCAAATAAAGAAGATGGGTTTGAGTATGATGACAGTATGGGCGATAGCGTTATTATCGATAGCTTAGATAAACTGGAGCAGGACAGCTTTGATACAGATGCTATCGACAGTGATACGTTAGACGCCTTTAATGATATTATCGATTACGATGGTTTTAATACCGCCAGTACCGGTACAGAAAATACAGCAGCGCGGCAAGATTTCGATGATATTGACAGTTATCAAGGCAGTACCAATGCTAAGATTCAAGACCATGTACGTTGGCAGCTAAACTTTAAACGCCTCTCGGAAACGGACACTCTTATCGCTGAGTATTTGATGGACTCTATGGATGAGATGGGCTTTATACGCATTGATATTGATGAGTTACTCCAAAGCTTTGATACCATGGCAAGCTTTTATCAATGGGACGAGCGTGTCGAACATGATGAGGTGATGGCAGTCCTACGTATGATTCAATCTTGCGATCCACTTGGTGTTGGGGCTCGTCATCTAAGCGAGTGCTTGAGCATCCAGCTATCGAAGCTCGAGACGAATACGCCGCATTTAAAACAAGCGCAAGCGCTATTGTCGGCCAGTGAGCATCTGGTCAGTAATAATATAAAAGCCTTAACTGAACGTACTGGACTTAGCGCATCGGATATCACGCCCGCGCTTACATTGCTGCGTACGTTAAACCCATCTCCCGGCTTGCTGTTTCAAAGTCGCCAACCTGATTATACGCAGCCACCAGAGAGTTACGATATTCCCGATGTATTGGTCACAGCTATTCGTCAACGAGCGCTAGATAAAAATACAGATTCAGTGGCAGAAGATGCTGGCTGGCAGGTGCGTCTTAATCCTGAAACCCTGCCAAAACTGCGGATCAATCAAGAATACGCTAACCTAGTTAAGCGCGGTGATGATAGTCCTGATAATAAATATTTGCGTGAAAACCTTACTGATGCGCGCTTATTTATTCGCAGTATCGAGGAGCGTAATCAGAATCTATTAAAAGTAGCGACCAGTATCGTGCGCTATCAGCAAGAGTTTTTGCAATATGGTGCTACTGCCATGCAGCCGCTTATTTTAAAGGTGATTGCAGACGAGGTTGGTTTGCATGAATCAACGGTCTCACGTCTGACTACTAGTAAGACGATTTTGACACCGCAAGGGCTGTTTTCGCTCAAGCATTTCTTCTCATCGCATGTCAGTAGTAGCGATGGCGATATCTCATCAACGGCTATTAGTGCGATGATTAAGCAGCTTATCGCTGATGAAGAGCCGAAAAAGCCACTCTCTGACAGTAAAATAAAAGATTATCTATTAGCAGAGGGTATCGATATTGCCAGAAGAACAGTAGCCAAATACCGTGAAGCAATGAATATTGGCTCATCAACACAGCGCAAGCAAAAATATTAATACTCTAAATTCAATAAGTTATCCAGACATAGCATCAGCTACTAAAATATTTTATACCAGACATTAAAAATAAAATTTTTTGATTATATAGAGACATTGAAGAAACAAGCAGTTTTATTACATTTACTTACAATATAGAGCCTTGCTACTATTAGGTTTTCATGACAAATTAGAGTCATACCAACAACAAAATCTAAGTGTCGATTTAGCAAATTTAGGTAGCTAGTTATTAAGAATAAGATAAAAAAACGATAAAGGAATATATCGATATTTTATGAAAAGCACTGCTATTAGAGGCGTTAAGCATAAAGGCACAAGATTTTTTTGTGGTAAGGCAGGATGATAACAGCAGCAATGCTACCTCATCTGTTGATTGTAAGTAATAATAAGAGGACGATAATATGAATGTTTCTATCAGTGGTCACCATATCAGTATTACCGATGCCATGGATTTAGCTATTCGTGAAAAACTTGAAAAAGTAGAGCGTCACTTTGATCAAATTCAGAGTATTCAAGTTATTCTATCGCTAGATAACAGTGGGGCTAAAAAGAGCCATAAGGCTGAAGCTATCATGCGAGTCTCGGGTAAAGAGATGTTTGTTCAAGCGCTTGATGATGATATGTATAAAGCCATAAATGAGATGGCAGACAAACTTGATAGACAAGTACGCAAATATAAAACCAAATTAGAGAGCAAAAAGACACAGGGTGCAGGTCGTGATGGACGCTATGAAGATGCCTCAACTGCTGAAGTAGAACCTGCCGTTTAAGTGATAGCTTCATGTGCTGTCACCGTTTAATAATGATTAGTTAATAAATAAAAGATAAACAAAGTTAAAAATAGTAGATTTGTTAAATGGTTATATCTATTAAATGTATTGTTATTCAAAACTAATGTGGATAGCAATACATTCGGATAGATGACAGGCTTAACGAAGAGTAAACGTGAGATGCTAAGTAAAAAAAAGACCTCAGACGGATTATCGTTGAGGTCTTTTTTATTGGTCATTTTAAATACCAGATTCTGAGAAATTTCTTTTAGAACTGTTGGCTTTTTTTAGCTCTATTTTTTTTGATTTTGAAATATCTTAACCGCCACCTACCGCTTGAACCACTTCAATAGCCATCCCTTCGGTAATATGGATCTTATCAAGCTCACTTTTTGGAATTAGCTCGCCATTGACTTCGACTGCATAACGACCTTCACTAAGTCCAAGCTCATTGATAACCAACTGTACGGTTTGATGAGTGGTTTGTAACTTCCTGCCATTCACATTAATATAGCTCATATTCTGTGCTCCCTAATACACCAAGATTTACTGTCATCCATATTGTTTTGTTGATGGCTCTCATGACATATCTAATGACAGCTAGACTTATTTATGACTAATATTAGATAGTCAGTTGTTTACTATGGCTTGCTGCAGAGACAGCAAGCCATAGCCAACCAATAATCATAAGTAATCCGCCAATCGGTGTAATCGCGCCAAACCACCGTGGCGCACCAAGCGTCATAGCATATAAACTACCCGCGAAGATAATCACGCCGATTTGTAATAGCCAAGCTGCAGTTTGAGTTGCAATGTTTAATCGAATAAGAACGCCAACAAGCAGCAACCCAAGTGAATGCACAAACCAATATAGAGTTGCTGTTTGCCACCATTCGAGCTGCTGCGTACTCACCATGGCTTTAAGACCATGCGCGCCAAACGCACCCAAAGCAACGGCGATTGCCATATTAATCGCCGCGATACTTATCCAATTGAACATGTTGTACTCGTATTGTGGAGTGAACTGCAGCCTAACTAGATAAAGACAGCCGTATGATTAATAGACCGCTTATTGAATATCATCAGGCAAAATTACGCTATCAATCGTCATAGCTTCACGAATTTTATCCATGGCATTTTTTTCGATTTGGCGTACGCGCTCAGCAGAGATAGAGTAAACCGCTGCCAATTCATGCAAAGTAGATTTTTGCTCAGACAACCAGCGCTGCTCGACGATATCGCGCGAGCGATCGTCTAAGGTATCCATCGCCGCAATTAATGCTGATGAGTTATTCTCTTCCCAGTCAGATTCTTCGACAATCTCAGCAGGGTCAATACCATCTTCCAAAAACAGCTGCGGTGCATAACGTCCGTCATCATCATCGCTCGACTGCGCTTCAAAAGAGGCGTCGTAAGATGTGAGGCGCGACTCCATCTCAAGCACTTGCTTACGAGTGACATTTAAGTCATTGGCAATCGCGTCAGCTTCTTCAAGGGTCAACTGGTTATTGGTCTTCTTAAGACTACGTAAGTTAAAGAATAGCTTACGATGCGCCTTAGTAGTCGCAACTTTCACAATTCGCCAATTACGGATCACAAACTCATGAATCTCAGCTTTAATCCAATGTACGGCAAACGATACTAGACGCACACCTTTATTTGGATCAAAACGTTTGACTGCTTTCATCAGCCCTAAATTGCCTTCTTGAATCAAATCCGCTTGAGGTAGTCCATAACCTGAATAGCTGCGGGCAATATGAATAACAAAACGCAGATGCGACATAACTAGCAGACGCGCCGCTTCCACATCACCTTCATCATAATAGCGATGGGCAAGCTCTTGCTCTTGGACTGGGGTCAAGATTGGAATTTGATGCACGGTATTAATATAAGCGCCCAAGTTTACCCCTGGTGCAGACAGATGCGTTGGCATAGCCGGTACCAAGTCGCGCGTACTAGTATCTTCAAACGCACTGGCATCGTAAGGCGGACGTTCAGCCGCCGCTTTTAATGCCGCATCGCGTGCTTCATTTACTTCAGGAGCAGCGCTGTCTTTTTTACGGGTATTTGCAGCGTTAGTAGTATTAGCCATATTCTTGACCTTGATTAAATAGTTAAGCAAACAGTCAGATAAAAATCTTTATAGTTGTAATTGTAAAGGATAGCGCCGCTTAGTTGCTATCAGTTTTGGTAATGATGAAGTGATATATTGTATCAACAGAATATTTAGAGTGGTTATCACTTGCTGCCTTATTATCTGATACAGTTGCTTGATTTATGGTCAGCGCTAATGGATTAGCGCTATCTGTTTGCAAGCTTTGCTGACAAAACGCCATGATGTCAGCTTGCGAGTTTGGATCAGTTGCCACTACATATAAAGATTCGCCAATATTCACATTGCGTAATGCTACTTTGGTTTTTAATAGCGGCATCGGGCAAGAAATTCCGCGACCATCAACCATATTTTTGATAATAAGTGCTGGTTTACTTAAGTCTGTTTTGTCGTCTGAATCAATAACATCTGCCGGTAATAAATCTAACAGCTGTACTATTGAATGCTGCTGGCTCTCAGACAAAGTTGCTGATAAACACAGTGGATGAGAAGCGCGTACTATAATAGTTGGGCTAGCAGCAGACATAAAATAAACCTTTAACGTATCTATCATTAAACCTAGTGTTGCAGTCTAATGCTTAGAATTATAATATTTATGGATATTACTATTTCAATATAACGTAGCGACTATGTTGCGACGCCGACAGTGTTATAGGGAATCATTATAGCAAACTGCCACTATTCAATTGCAGTTGAATATAATCATCATCGCGTTTAATCAATCAGAATAACTGAATAGCATTTATCTCTATATTTTCAGATTAGATTTATCCAGTAAGTTTGCATAATCATGTTGCGCAATAGTGACGCCCTACATAGTCATTAGTAGCGACAGGTATATGGCGATTGACCTTCAATAGACAAGCTCGTATAGTCGGAAGACGTCATGATTAGGGATATAGGGTATGCACTTGGATCATTTTAAAAGACACTTACTGCTTAAAAAATCATGCCTAAATGCACGGACAGAGTGTGCGCTGTTCCATGATTCAAGCGTAAAGATAGGCTTAGTAGCCAAGCAGATAAGCCATCATTTATCGCCACTACTTGCGCTAAAATTAACGTTATCAGCCCTATTGTTGGCATGTACAAGTGCGTCTTATAGTAAGAGCCAAGCTGCGTCATTGAGTTATGACTCATGGCAGAAGAATGATACAGAAGAGTTAAATTTACCAAGTTTGCGCGGGCAAGGACTAAGCTTTGATGAGCAGTATCAAAACAAACTCCTTGGTGAATGGTCATTAAGAAACATAAATGGTCGCGTAAAGATGGAGCATGACCCTTGGATTCAAGAAACTGTCAAAGAGCTAACTTGGCGGCTAAATGCTCAAGCGCGTCAGCAAGCACCGCTTGGTCTGGTCATTATTGATAACCCAAGTATCAATGCATTTGCGGCACCAGGTGGCGTGATTGGTCTCAATACCGGAACCATATTGGCAGCAAACAGTATGGATGAGCTGGCAAGCGTTGTGGCTCATGAAGTCGCGCACATCAGTCAGCGTCATTATGAGAGTGGTGCCGATGAGCGTAAAAAAGCCTTGTTGATGCAAATAGGTGGCATGCTTGCTGCGATTGCGGCATCGACCATCGATGGTGATGCGGCGGCGGCAGTGATGATGGGCAGCCAAACTGCTACGATGAATAGCACCATGGCATTTAGTCGTAATAATGAGCGTGAAGCGGATCGGGTCGGTATGCAAATTATGAATCAAGCTGGCTACGACCCACGCGCGATGCCGCGCTTCTTTGCGACCATGAACCAAAAAAGCCAGATGAACCAAACTGCTAATCAATTTTTGCCAAGCTTTATCCGCTCACACCCTTTGAGTAATGAGCGCTTAAGTGAATCTCAAAGCCGCGCTCAACGTTATAATGCACTACCATTGAATCAGCAGCAGCGTCATCAAGCTTTGTTTGATTTGTTATATTGGCGTGTGCAAAGTACCGGTAATCATGCTTCTGAGACCGTATTAATGACGGCGGCAAAAAATAGCGTCGGTGCAAAGCTGGCACTGATGTATTGGTATGGCGAGCAGCAGCGCTTTAAAGAAGCAGATGATTTATTCGTCGAGCTGTCCGCCTTACCGACAGCAAAGCGTCAAGTACTAGAGCCATTATTATCCATTACTCAGAGCCAGATTTTAACGGAACAGAATAAATGGCAACAGGCTGCTGAAATATTAGAGAGCCAGCAGCGGCTTTACCCTGAGCGCCGTGACTTGCGACTTTATTTGGCGGAAGCCTTGACCAACAGCAATCAGCCAACCAAAGCGCAAGCATTGCTTAAGCCATTAACTGAACAGCAGCCAAGCGATCGTTATGCATGGCAAAGTTTGCAGTTAGCAAACGAGAAAATGGCAAAAACCACGGATTCCGCAGCGCTAAAAAGTATCGCTACTATTAATGCGCTGCGCTATCGCAGTCATGACCAACTTTGGAGCGGAAGTTATGAGCGCGCGCTGACTTCTTTGACGCAAGCTAAACAGCTGACCGAAAAACTGCAAAATACCGCTCAAGCTAGTAGCGCTCGTCCACTTCTTGCTAATATTAATGCCGAAATCAAAGCCGTAAAAACCGCCAAAGATTTTAAACCTTAGGCGGTTATTTGATTGTTGTAGTGTAGGTAATCACTATTTATAGATAGCGGCTTGTTAATATATCAATAAGGGCATAAACCAACCTCTATTTTATTAGACAGCTATTAGCCTTGCAGAGCGTCTTTAACCAGTTTTGAGATTAAGGCAGGGTCAGCACGACCCGCAGTTTTCGTTTTCAATATACCCATTACACTGCCCATATCACGCATTGAGGTCGCGCCTTGTTCGGCAATTTCTGCGTTGACTAAAGCTGCTAATTCAGCATCATCCATCTGTTTTGGCATATACTCATTGATAATATCAATCTCAAACTGCTCTTTGTTTGCCAAATCATCGCGACCGTTTTCGGTAAAAATAGTCAAGGATTCATGGCGCTGCTTGAGTTGTTTTTGTAAAATCTCCAGTACTTCAGCATCGTTAAGTACTGTTTGACGGTCAATCTCGATTTGTTTGATAACCGCTTGTACGTTACGTAGGACTTTGACTCGTTCAATTTCACGTGCTTTCATAGAGACGATGATGGTATCGGTTAACGTCTGTTTAAGTTGACTCATTGTTATTATTCCTTATAAATATAGATAAAAGTTTATGTGAAAACCTGCTAGTGCTTACAAGCCATACAATACAAAGCTTTAAGCTAAGTAATAACATTAATACTAAAAATTGTAGCATAAAAAACGCCACTGATATCATTGGATAACAGTGGCGTTAGTGTAGCGCTGGTACTTAGCTAATCGACTTATCGATTAGTACATACGAGTGGTACGAATAGTTTCGCGTTGTAATTTCTTTTTATAACGCTTTACGGCAGCAGCTGCTTTGCGCTTGCGTACTTGCGTTGGTTTTTCATAAAATTCACGCTTACGTACATCTGACAATACGCCAGCTTTTTCACAAGCACGTTTGAAACGACGGATAGCGATATCAACTGGTTCGTTTTCTTTAACCTTAACTGCAGGCATGAAGACTCCTCGATTAGGATGAGATATAAGGGCATTAGTTTGGCTGTATATTAGTATTTAGCCATAATATCTCAAGATTACTGGCATCAGCTCAAACTAGGATAATCTTGCACAGTAGCACAAGGGCGCCTATCATAATAAAAAACAGCAGTAAAGTCAAAGGCTTTTGCGCATTAATCCATAAATATCATTAAGTTGTACGATATTATTTATAATAGCACTGTTAAGACACACGAATTTTTAAAGGTAAATAAACATATGTTTTACTGCATAGCATTGGTATAAATAAAAACCCTACTGTCTATAACGGTTTAGGCAGAGTTTATGCTATGATAATTTGCAAAATACCAATCGTTTTATGTGCACTTTATTAAGGATGTTGTAATGAGAAAATCAGTACTAAATACGGCGCTAAGCACAGCATTTATCGTTACTCTTGGCTTTGGTATCAGTGCGTGTAGCAGTGAAAAAGAGAGTGCAGAATCAGATCATGTCTTAGCCGTTGATCGTGTCGATGATGCCGCAGCGCTTGCGCGTAAAAACGCACCGGCAGCAGAGGATATGGACTTTCCGGCAACTGCGCCTATGCCAGCTGTGGATGCGACAACAGATGCCGCTGCTACTGAAGCAGGCGTAGCGACAGCAGAACCAACAACTGCTGATGCGACAGCAACAGCGAGCGCCGATAGTACTGATACAGCGGTAGCGACAGCTGACCAGCCAGCGACGGATGCCGCTGCTGCTGACGCGCCACCTGCAACCAATTAATCATGCCGAAATGCAATATTCAATAAGGTGCGCCGTCACTAATAATCTATAGATGAGGGAATAACTATGGCTATGAAACAATATACAATGCAAAAAAAATCCGTTGTTAGATTAGCGCTGTCAGGCTTAAGTCTGAGTGCCTTGTTAATGCTGAGTGCTTGTAGCGGCGGTGACAATAAGGCGGCTGAAGAACCGGCGGCAGTAAATGAGCCTGAAACGGTGGTTGTAGAGCCAGAAGTACCTGTTGAAGCTGAGCCTGTCGTTGAAGCAGAAACGGTTGAGGTGCCAGAAGTGGAAGCTGAAGAAGTAAGTACTGAAGCTGCTGCTGAGCCTGAAGTATTGGCTGCTGATGCCGGTGCCGTATTGTATGAAAAACAGTGTAAAGTTTGTCACGAAAAGGGTTTATTAGCTGCGCCAGTATTCGGTGATAAAGAAGCGTGGACACCACGAATTGCCAAAGGTATCGATACGCTACATATGCACTCTGCGAAAGGCTTTAACAAAATGCCAGCGCAGGCGAATGCTGAGGTTAGTGAAGCACAAGTACATGCTGCTGTGGATTATATGGTCGCTGCAGCTAGCTAAGTATTATTGATTGAAATTTGCTAAAATGACCGCCATTGTAGATTTACAGTGGCGGTTTTTTATTAACGCTATAATAACGACACAAAGATATAAAGCATATTTTAAAAGCGCTTTTTCAGCATAAAGCACAGCAGTAAATCATGCGCAAAATTATATGCAGTAATCAACGATTTGATGCAAAATATAAAGGCAGATAGATGAAAGTATTGGGTTTAGAGACTTCTTGTGATGAGACCGGTCTGGCGATTTTTGATAGCGAACAGATAAATAGCGACAATAAAGGTTTGCTTGGGCAAGTGCTGTATTCACAAATAGAGTTGCATGCCCTTTATGGCGGTGTTGTGCCTGAGCTTGCCAGCCGTGATCATATTCGTAAGCTAGTGCCTTTATTTAATGAGCTTTTGCAGCAATGTAACATAACTAAAAATGAGATTGATGCCGTCGCTTATACCAAAGGTCCTGGGCTTATTGGTGCCCTGATGACGGGCGCATTGTTTGGTCGCAGCTTGGCTTATGGTTTGGATATTCCAGCGATTGGTGTTCATCATATGGAAGGGCATTTACTGGCACCGCTGATGGGAGCAAATCCACCGGCGTTTCCGTTTGTGTCGCTACTGGTGTCGGGTGGTCATACCTTACTGATAGCCGCGCATGGTATTGGGCAATATGAAATCCTCGGTGAGTCTATCGATGATGCAGCAGGTGAGTGCTTTGATAAAGCGGCGAAGATGCTAGGCTTAGAGTATCCAGGTGGTCCTAATATTGCTAAATTGGCGGAAACTGGCGATCAAAATGCTTATAGTCTACCGAGACCAATGTTACATCGCGGTTTAGATTTTTCTTTTAGCGGTATGAAAACAGCAGTACATAACCTTATCAAAGATACCGATGGCTCAGGTGGCTCAGGAAATGGTGCTAATAGTGATCCGCAAGTTCGTGCTGATATAGCCGCCAGCTTCCAACATGCGATGGTCGATACCTTAGTCAAGAAAAGCGTTAAAGCACTTAAGCAAGTGAATATGAGCCGATTGGTGATTGCCGGTGGAGTCAGTGCCAACAGTCATCTGCGTGAGACGTTAGAGAGTGAGCTAGCGAAAATAAATGCCACTGTTCATTATGCGCCAGCAGCCTTATGTACCGATAATGGCGCGATGATTGCTTATGCAGGTTATGAGCGCTTGCAAGCTGGTCAGGCCGATGATTTGGCGGTCACTTGCGTGCCACGTTGGCCGATGACAGAGCTGCCAGCAGTATAATTTTTTTGCTTATTAGTATGGCATTCATTAAGAGAATAAGGATTACATCATGCAATGGCTTGCCATCGGCTTAGGGGCAGCAATCGGCGCTTGTCTGCGGGCGTGGCTGGGACGCTTTAATCCGCTGCACAGTTGGATACCGATAGGAACGCTTAGTGCCAATATTCTAGGAGGACTGCTGATAGGTCTTGCTGTGGTATGGTTTCAGCGTACCGGCAGCGTGCTATCAGTCAATGTAAAAATGTTTATTATCACTGGATTCTGTGGTGGATTGACCACCTTCAGCACCTTTAGCGTTGAAGTATTTAGCTTGATAAATGCAGGACGTATGCTTGCCGGTCTGGGATTGGTTGGTTTGCATGTGGGACTGACCTTAGCCGCAACGGCGCTTGGGTTTTATTTATTCAGAGGTATTTTATAAATATTTGCCTACAAAGGTTTAACAATACCTTCTAATAAGCTCGCAAACCCCTGCATATAAGCGGTATCTTGACTCGATGTACGCGTTGCCGCATATAGCTGACAATAAACACCTTTACCCAATGGGCGCGACACCACCCAACCTTTTTTCTCATATTCAGCAACGACCCAATCGGGTAGTGCTGCCACACCGCGCTCACTCGCTACGAGTTGTATGAGCATCGCGGTCAGCTCAGTGGTACGAATATGCTTAAAACTAACTTGCTCTGGAGTCATAAAGTTAGCAATGATATCGAGGCGCTTGGCTTCTACTGGATAGGCAATCAAGGTTTCTTCAGTCAAATCGTTTGGTTGAATAATATTCTGCTCTGCTAAATCATGGGTAGGCGACAGCACCAAACGACTCTCATATTCAAACAATGGCTGATAACTAATACCCTCTATCGGTAAATTACTCGTTGTAATCAACAGATCAATATCACCTTCCATCAATAAGTGATGCGGCTCAGGCTCAAAACCTGTAGCAAAGTCCAGCTCAACATCTGACCATTCACGGCGATAATGATTAAGAATGGGCATCAACCAATCAAAGCAGCTATGACATTCTGACGCTAAGCGCAGCCTACCTGCTTGACCGTGGGCTAAACGCTTTAAGTTAGCTTTAGTACGAGTAACTTGTGGCATAATGCTATCAGCAAGTGCCAGTACCGTTTTGCCAGCTGGTGTGAAAGTCAATGGACGTGTCCGGCGATTTACCAAACTGATATCGTAATAGTTCTCTAGCTCTTTTAACTGATGTGAGACTGCAGACGCAGTTACATGTAGCTCATCGGCAGCAGCGGCTAATGAGCCATGTGCCCGTAGTGCAGTTAGCGTATTAAGATGACGAAGCTCTAACATAAAATAATCTAACCACCGAAGTTAAAGGAATAAAAAGTAAGCAATATTTGGCTCATTCAATGATTAAAATAAGCAAAAAATCAAAGTTAACGTCGACGCAGCAATAACTGTGAGATGACCACCAAAATTAATGAAGCGACTAGCAAAATCGTACCAATGGCATTGACCTCAGGTTTAAGACCCACACGTACCATAGAATAAATACGTAGCGGCAATATCTCATAGCTAGGACCGGTGACAAAGGTCGACACCACTACATCATCGAGCGATAAGGTAAATGCTAGTAGCCAGCCTGCCATCACTGCTGGGAAGATAACAGGAATCAGCACGGTGCGTATCATCGTTGATTCGCTGGCGCCCAAATCACGCGCTGCTTCCATCAAGCGCTCATCTAAACTACTCAATCTTGCAAATACCGTAATGACTACAAATGGCAAGCAAAAGGTAATATGCGCCAGTAATAATGATACAAAACCTAACTGCAGCCCAATTAATAAAAATAGCGCCAGTAGCGATATGGCTAATACAATCTCAGGCGACATCATCAGTACAAATAGTAATCCATTTAATAAACCCTTACCGCGAAAATCATAGCGATGTAAGGCAAGCGCGGTCAGGGTGCCGATAATCGTTGATACTGTGGCTGCCACTAAACCCAATACAATAGAATGCCAAAAGGCATCAAGCATCGCCTGATTATTAAGTAAGGATTCATACCACTTTAAACTAAAGCCGCCCCAGTTATAACCAATTTTTGATTTATTAAAAGACATGACCACCAAGACAATGATGGGCAGATATAGCATCGTATAAATCAGACCTAAATAGCCTTTAGCAGCAATATTGCCAAGCTTGATAGGGCATTTGTTTTTAGTCGATGCATGATTCGGTGAGCGACTTAGTGCGTTATGAGACATTAGGCCACCTCATTAAAATCAGTCTTGCCAATACGGCGACTACTGGCGCGGTAGGCGAGCAACAATACCGCCATCGCAAGCGTTAACAATACGCTAGCTGCGGCCCCAAATGGCCAGTCACGCGCATCCAAAAACTGATTTTTGATAATATTACCGAACAGTAAATTGCGTGAACCGCCTAAAATATCGGCAACGTAAAACATACCCATTGCTGGCAATAGCACCAACAGCACCCCTGATATGATTCCAGGCGTGGTCAGTGGTAGTATCACGTGCCAAAAGGTTTGTTTTTTTGAGGCGCCCAAATCCTGCGAGGCAAGCAGCATATCATCGCGCAAATCGCTAAAGACTGCATACAGCGGCAGCACCATAAATGGAAATAATAAATAGGTTAAACCTGCAATCACTGCCCCTTGGGTATATAAAATATCAATAGGAGTATCGATAATGCCTATCGCGAGTAAGAGTTTATTAATCAAGCCATTATTGGCAAATAATAGTTTAAGCGCGTATGTTCGCACCAAAGAGTTGGTCCAAAATGGCAATATCAGCATGAGCATCAAGAGTGGCTGCCAACGTTTGCTGACGCGCGACACAAACCATGCAAAAGGATAACCGAGTAATAAGCAAATAACCGTGGTAATCCCCGCCATCCATAACGAATGCACAAAGACATCAAAGTAAAGCGGATCAATCATGCGCACGTAGCTGTCGATGCTGAGCGGCAGACTAATAAAAGCGGTATTATCACGGGTCAAAAAGCTGACGGCAATCACCAGTATATTAGGTAATAACGCAAAGATAAGCAGCCAGCCCCAAATCAGCCATAGCGTTGCCGTACGAAAAGGGCTCTTATTGCTTATACCCATACGTGCCATTAGTGGATATCCTCTTGGGCAGATAAATCGCCAGCTAACTTGCTAGTAACATTATTCATCCCATTATCAATGCTGCTATCAAGTGTATCCTCTTCTGGCAATACCCATTCCCAACCATCAACCCATGACACTTTTACGCCTTCATTAAGCTTATAGTCAAAGCTTGGGTCATCCTCATCAAAAAACTCTGATGCTTTGATAACATGACCATTGGCCAGCTCGATAATTGAATCTAAAGTGCTGCCTTTATAGTTACTTTCGATAACTCGTCCCAATAATCCGCCATGAGTTTGGTCAGTAGGATCATAAATCCGTAGGTCTTCTGGACGTAGTAATAAATTGACGATATCACCAACTTGGATGCCATTGGCAAAATCGGGTCGACGCAGATTGCGCACCGGTGTTGGTCCGTCTTGTGCTTGTGCTTCGCAGACTTCAACCTCGATACGCCCATTGGTCACGCGACCATCGCGATCGGGCTGCTGATGATAGACACCTTTGACTTCGGCTTTAAATAAATTGGTCTCACCGATAAATTTGGCCGTAAATAAATTGGCAGGAGTTTCATATATCTCAATTGGTGTGCCAATTTGCTGAAATTTTCCGTCTTTCATCACCGCGATGCGATCAGACATCGACAATGCTTCTTCTTGATCATGTGTGACAAAGACAAAAGTAATGCCAAGCTCACGTTGTAGACGTTTAAGCTCAGATTGCATCTGCAAACGCAGCTTATGATCGAGCGCCGATAAAGGCTCATCAAGTAATAATAGTTTAGGACGATTGATAACCGCGCGTGCAATCGCAACACGCTGCTGTTGCCCACCGGATAAGTCCTGCGGGCGCCGATTGGCAAGGTGCTCAAGCTGCACCATAGACAGCATCTCACGCACCCGCGTTTGAATCTCATCTTTAGGCACTTTTTTCAGCTTAAGACTATATGCCACATTTTGGGCAACGGTCATATGCGGGAATAGCGCGTATTGTTGAAATACAGTATTGACCGGACGTTTATCTGCTGGTAAGCCTGCCATCTGTACGCCGTCTAAATAAATCGCCCCTGCATTTGGCTGCTCAAACCCCGCAATCAGTCGCAGTAAAGTGGTTTTACCACAACCTGAAGGACCGAGTAAGGTAATAAACTCACCATGCTTGATATCAAGATTAATGTCTGTTAGAACCTCAGTATTATCATAGGTCTTTTTTAGACCTGTCAGTTGCAGCAACACCTTATCAGCGTTAACTGATGTAGGAGTAGTCGGCGGCGTTAAAGGTGATTCGGTCATAAGGGTTCCTAAATTACCGACATAAATACCAAAATATCAGTGTCAGTCTGAATCTGTATATGCTAAATAGGGTGGTCCACTACTTTAAAGCGATGAATATAAATGGAGGCCAGTTGCAGGCTATTATAACAAACCTTCGCCATAAATTAGTGCGAGTTCGTTATCGGTTAGGTCGTTGCGCCAAAGTGGCTTTTAAGGATGGTTTTGCTATTGGATGGTGTAATTAATGCAAGGTGAATTAAAGAATTTTTACTATTTTTTTGCCTTTATTCCTATACAATCGGTTTATGTATGATGAATACAAGATGATTGGCAGAGCTAAGGCTATCGCCAAACTCTGCTTAAAAATCTAAGCGCTAACGCAAAACTAAGCGCTAACGCAAAACTAAGCTCTATGGAAAATAGGCTCTATGGACAGGATGTTTATAGAGTGACTTAAAATGTTAATTATTCAAATGATTAAGGATTAATGATGCCTAACAGTAAACGTCCAAAAACTGGTCAAGAAGCACTGGCACTGCTCAAAGAAGGCAATGTGCGTTACATTGATAGTTTGACAAGCACTGATCCCTGCATGCAAAAGCGCCCAGAACTCATCAGTGATCAAGATCCTATTGCCATTATTTTGGGTTGTTCAGACGCACGCGTCCCAGTTGAGATTGTGTTTGATCAAGGATTGGGTGATTTGTTTGTCATACGAGTGGCAGGTAACGTGGTTGCGCCCTCGCAAATTGGTTCAGTCGAATTTGCGGCTGAAAAATTCGGTACTAAACTAGTTGTGGTACTGGGACATTCGCATTGCGGCGCTGTCACCGCTTGCGTAGAGGCATTAATCAATCCTGAACAAAACTACTCGCCTAATTTACAATCCATCGTCGATCGTATTCGTCCAAGCGTTTATAACCTGCATGAGCTTGCAACCGCTAACGGTCAAGATGTCGATGCTGATGAGCTGGTTGATCGCTCTATACGTGCCAATGTGCGCATGTCAGTTAGCCAATTAAAGCATGGCTCGCGTGCCTTAGAAGATTTGACCAGTAGTGGTCAGTTACTTATCGTTGGCGCGGAGTATAATTTAGAGACTGGAAAGGTGCGTTTTTTGGACGCTTAATTGAGTGATGTAAAGGCTGTCTTGTACAGTCTGCGCGTTATCAATATTAACGATTAAAAAATAAGTCAATATAGGAAGCATTATGAGTAATCCTGATACCTTGAATAATGACCAATCATCGCTAGCCCAACCTAAGAGCAGCGTAAAAGCTGATGGCGTACAACCTATCGCAGCACAAACGACAGGTTATACCTTTAACCATACGATGCTGCGTGTCAAAGACCCTGTAAAATCCTTGGCGTTTTACACTGGTGTCTTAGGTATGACCTTGTTGGCAGTCAAAAAGTTCCCAGCGATGGGCTTTGATTTATATTTTTTAGCCAAGCTTACTGAGAGCGAGCGTGAAAACTTGCCATCCGGCGATGATTTAGAGATTTTTGCTTTTCGTCAACGCGGTATTTTAGAATTGACCCACAATTATGGTACCGAGACAAAGGCTGACTTTAGCTACCATGATGGCAACCAAGAGCCACAAGGCTTTGGGCATATCTGTTTTAGTGTCCCTGACCTAAATGCAGCGGTTACTTGGTTCGATAAAAACAATGTCGAATTCAAAAAACGTCCAGATGAAGGTAGCATGAAAAATATCGTCTTCATTAAAGATGTTGACGGTTATTGGATTGAAATTGTCCAAGCGGATTTGATGGCTTAAAGCATTCATGACTTATCTCATAAATTAAGCGATTAAAAAAGCCACCCAATCTTTTGATTGGGTGGCTTTTTTAATGCTGCTAGAGAAACAGTGCTTAGTCGTCTTTCTTAACTTGAAAATCGGTATGGCACGATTTACAGCTGTCACCAACAGGTTTAAACGCTGGCATCACATCATCAATGCTGGTCGCTGACTGTGCAGCCGTCGCTAGCTCAGCCGTTACCTTTTGGAAATTCTCTGCTTCCGCTTTGAAACCATCAGCATTTGACCATACTGCATCTTTAGCGCCACCAACCATTTCAGGATTATTAAAATGACTCCAAGGATTTTTAGACTCTTCTGCTAAGAATGTTGCCTGCTCTTTAAATACTGCCGCATCAAAGGTATCTGGCTCTTTTGCCATGCCGCCCATCACCTTCATCGCATCACCGAAGTTTTTCATGATGTCCTGACGGGCTTTGACGTCAGGGTCAACCGGTTTACTACAAGCGCTTAGACCTAAAGTCGCTGCTATCAAAGTGACAGCAAAGATAGTTTTTAATGATTTTTGATTCGATACCTGAGTCATGAGTCGTGCTCCTTTTTACGTGGCTAATAAAAAGGTGGCGTAGCATAAACTGCTCGTCACCTGATTAAATCGCTACTATTAAAATAAATTTGTTCAATATTTTTAATATATTTTCTTTACTCGCATTTTAAACACTGTTTTGTAAGACGCCTAAAATACTAACTATCCTATATTAAACAGCAAGAAGTATAAGTAGCATAGGTCGATAGCGTGAGTTTTTGTAAATTCGATTAAATTACGCTATCAATTAATCCTAAGCAATCATAGACGTTAAGTTATAAATACATATCTTAAAAGTGCTTAGAGCTTATATTGAAGCGCTATTTTTTTAAAACGATAAAGGTCAGCATGGTTAGCTGACCTTTATCGCGAGCAAATATTTTATATTAAAATTAAGAAATATCTGGCCGTTATTATGCCAATTTAGACTATAGAATCAACCAATCACGCGGTTTTAGATAAAAGTCAGTCAATTCAAACTCAGCTGTACCTTCAGCTGGCTCGAAGCGATAATGCCAGCTAGCAAGCGGTGGCATACTGACCAAGATGGACTCAATACGCCCATTACTTTGTAATCCAAATAGGGTGCCGCGGTCATAGACAAGGTTATATTCTACGTAGCGCCCGCGGCGATAGAGCTGAAATTCGCGCTGTGCTTCAGTATAGGGCGTATTTTTACGCTGCTCAAAAATTGGCAGAATACCTTCAAGGTAGCCATTACCAACCGCTTGCATAAATTGAAAGCAGGTTTCAAAATCCCAGCCGCGACTTTCAGTATTGACGTCATCATAGAATAAGCCGCCGATACCGCGCTGCTCATCACGATGACGCAAATGGAAATACTCATCGCACCACTGTTTGAAATCAGGATAGATATTGTCGCCAAAAGGCGCGCAGATATCATGGCAAGTCTGATGCCAATGTACGCAGTCAGCAAGCACCGGATAAAATGGCGTCAAATCAAAACCGCCGCCAAACCACCAAATAGGGTCTTTGCCTTCAGCCTCGGCAATAAACAAACGCACATTGGCATGGCTGGTTGGAACGTTAGGGTTTTTTGGATGCACAACAAGAGAGACGCCCATCGCTTGTGCTTTACGACCAGCAATATCGGGATGACGGGCAGTTGCTGAAGCAGGTAGGTTTTGCACGTGAATATGGCTAAACATAACGCCGGCTTTTTCAATCACCTCGCCATCTGCTAACACACAGGAGCGACCGCCGCCGCCTTCAGGGCGATCCCAATCGTCAGGGACAAAGGTTGCTGACTCATTGTTAATGCTGCTACTGCCGTCACGCTCTTGTGCTTCTAAGGCTTGGCAGATACGGGCTTGTAAATCGACTAAAAACTCACGCACACGCATGATGTCACGATGACTTGGTGTCACTGCGTCATCGGTTGTCGATATATTGATGTCGTTATCTATCTTTGGAATATTCATAAAATATCTGATTATTTACTATTTATTAAGGTTGCTATTTATTAAGGTGTAAGGCGGTATTGAAATCTTTGTCTAATAAGTGCCCCATGCGGTCACGCTTGGTCGCTAGATATTCAGCATTCATATCGTTCACGCCGACGACCAAAGGCACGCGCTCAATAACATCAATACCATGCTCGGTTAAGTAAGCGACTTTATTAGGGTTATTGGTGATAAGACGCACAGCATCTACGCCGACATGAGCAAGCATCGGTCCGCACATATCATAAATGCGCGCATCCGCAGGGAGCCCCAACATAAGGTTCGCATCCAAGGTATCGTGCCCTTGGTCTTGCAAAGCATAGGCTCGAATCTTATTGGTTAAGCCAATACCGCGACCTTCTTGGCGTAGATATAGAATTGCACCGCAGCCCGTTTTTTGTATCGCCTCCATCGCCGTATTTAGCTGTGGACCGCAATCACATTTTAAAGAGCTAAAAGCGTCACCAGTCAAGCACTCAGAATGAATCCGTATTAAAGGAATAGGGTGTTCTGATAAAGTGTTCTCTTCTTTGTTTAACAGAGCGTCAGGCGAGGGCAGGCTGTCGGTAATATCCGTTTGATCAACCGCAGCTAGACCCACCGTCAGCATCACATGCTCTTGACCTTCATCGTTCTCAAAGATATGAATATCAAACTCGCCGTGACGAGTAGGCAATTTGGCGCTAGTAATAAATTGATATGACATTAATGCCCTGCATAAGCTGATTATCGTGGCGCTAACTGTCTGACATAGCTTTATAATAAAAGCTAAGTTATTGTAAGCTAGTGGGTTTATAAAATATTATGCTAATTATATTTATTATAAAAACCCATCAACTATAAAAACACACAAAGTTCACAGACGGCGCACGATGATTAAAGCGACAATTAGAAATAAATGCTATTATGCCATACTATTTTGACGGATACAGTGACAAGTCTTTGCCCTTACATTACTATGTCGTCATTAACGTCCGATATGGCTGCAAAATAATAAAGCATAATAGCTATTTAGATGATTCTAAAGAGTGCTTTTAAGATAAGCTTTAGGATAGTCATATGACGTTATATAAAATAGCGTATTTTGGGTTATTTGCAGCATTAAAAGCTGTATCACTAATTGTATAGCCGATGTCATCAATTGCATCATCAATGAGATGAAGGATGATATCACTATTATTAACGCCACTTAGATTAGTGCTAGTGCTAGCCATTGTCTAAGCTAGCATCTTGTCAGCAGATTGGTAGGTATCGTACGTTTTATGCAGCAGTCACCTCATTTCCCACAGTCTTTATCTGCGTCAGCTGTTGATTCTGCTGTACCGCTATCAAACCTGCAACAAACGTATGCAGTGATTCCACGTGAGCGTCCACAAACGCCATTGCTTGATAGGGTAGATAGTCCCGCCGACCTCAATACTTTTAGCATCAATGAGCTGATTACTTTAGCAGATGAGTTGCGGCTGTTTTTGTTATATTCAGCCGGTCAAAGCGGTGGTCATTTCGGTGCAAATTTAGGCGTGGTTGAGTTGACTATTGTACTGCATCATTTGCTAGATACCCCGCAAGATCAAATCGTTTGGGATGTTGGTCATCAAGCTTATGCGCACAAAGTACTGACAGGTCGTCGTGATCAGCTTGGCACTATCCGCTCTAAAACTGGTTTAACCGCCTTTCCAGAACGCGCCGAATCTGTCTATGATACCTTTGGAGTTGGTCATTCATCAACGTCTATCTCAGCTGGTTTAGGAATGAGCTTAGCGTTACGCTATCAAGGTCGCGCGCAGACTGTTGCTTGTATTATCGGTGATGGGGCAATGACAGGCGGTATGGCATTTGAAGCTATGAATGACGCGGTGCAACAAAACGCTGATTTGATGGTGATTCTAAACGACAATGATATGTCGATATCCTGTTCTATTGGTGGATTTTCACGGCATCTAGCTATGCTTTGGGAATCGGGATATCAAGTTGATATCTCTGATACAGGCGAGCCGATGGTGTGTAAACGTCCTGATATGAAGGATTTTGATCGTCGTAAACGCCATACAGAGCATCGTGAAGTACCGCAGCTAGAAGACAATCTATTTAAAGCGATTGGTTTTACCTATTTTGGTCCCTTTGATGGTCATAATATTCCTGAATTGCTACGTGTCTTATCGATTGCCAAACAGATTAAAGGTCCAGTTTTAGTCCATATTTATACTACGAAAGGTAAAGGCTTTGCGCCTGCTGAATTAGATCCAGTAGGCTATCACGCTATTAGCAGTTTACCTGCTGAAGATAGTGCACCAGAAACTGAAAAACCAGACACAGTCGCAGCTGAGCCTTTATTAAAGTACTCGCAAGTATTTGGACAGTTTTTATGTGATAAAGCGGCAGATGACAATAAACTGCTCGCTATCACTCCGGCGATGGAAGAAGGCTCGGGGATGATAGAGTTTGCTCGTCAATTCCCAGAGCGTTTCTTCGATGTGGCGATTGCTGAGCAACATGCCGTGACCCTAGCTGGTGGTATGGCAACACAGGGCGTAAAACCGATTGTAGCGATTTATTCGACGTTCTTACAGCGCGGCTATGACCAGCTTATTCATGATATTGCTTTGCAAAATCTTGATGTGATGTTCGCCATTGATCGCGCTGGCTTAGTTGGCGAAGATGGCGCTACTCATGCAGGGGTATTTGATTTTGCCTTTTTACGCTGCGTGCCCAACATGCTGATTGCGGCGCCAAAAGATGAAAGCGAATGCTATCATCTGCTCAATACTTGTTATGAATACGAAGGCTGCACCGCAGTGCGTTATCCGCGCGGTGTCGGCACTGGCGCGACTATTACGCAACCAGCGCAAATTTATAACGTTGGTGAAGCAGTGGTAGAGTCGGTAATCGGTGAAGAAAATGCACCTAAAAAATTAGTATTATTGGCGTTTGGTACCATGGTTGAAACCGCTCAGCAAGCTGCAGAAATAATTGCAAAATCTCCTTTAGCATCAAGCTGTCAGCTGCATGTGGTTAATATGCGCTGGGTGAAGCCTTTAGATACTAACTTGCTTGAAACCTTAGTGAAGCAAGGTGTCACTCATATCGCGACGTTAGAAGAGCATATGATCATGGGCGGCGCAGGTAGTGCGGTCAATGAATACTTATTAAACGAATCGGTTGCTTTCAAAAACTATCGCCCAGCTATCTTTAATATAGGCATTCCTGATCGCTTTGTCGCGCATGGCTCTCAGCTAGAGCAGTTAGCGGATTGTGGTTTGGATGTAGAAGGTGTGGTTAATCAGCTGCAACAATTGTTATCATAAATAGTTTAGCTCAGAGTTTTAAAAGTTCTTAAAGGCTGTCTTCTTAAAAGCTATCTGCTAAATTATCAGAATAATAAATGAGCGTAATCCGTTAAAAATTGATAAAATAGCCGTGTAAAAAATAAAGCATGTATTTTGTGCCAAAAAATCGCCTGCTTGCCGTAGGTGTGAATTATTTGACAACTTGAGCGGTGCGACTAATAGCAACCATGTATTGTGGTTTGCTTCGTGGCTTTATTTTTCATTGATTTTATAATAAGCGCTTATGTGATAAGTGCTTGTTAATTAATATTTATCCAGCAATATCCATTCATCAAACAAGCAGGTTATTCTATGGAACCCATGGTCGTCATCGCAGCGCGTGCTGCTGAAAAAGTCGGTAAAGAAATTTTGTACGCGCATCAAAACCGTCACAAAATTGAGCTAGATATCGAGTCAAAAGGATTAGATGGTCTAGTTACTCGTATTGATCGCTTTAGCGAAGAGCTGACGATTGAGACGCTAAAAGCCAGCTATCCAACGCACTCGTATTTGGGTGAAGAGTTTGGTATGCAAGAAGGTCGCGGCGAAGATGCTGACTGGTGCTGGATTATTGATCCATTAGATGGCACCAAAAACTTCGTTCATGGCGTACCGCAATTTTGTGTGTCTATCGCTGTACAGCATAAAGGCGTCACTCAACACGGTGTTGTTTATGATCCTGTTCGTGATGAGATGTTCTCTGCTAGCCGCGGTAAAGGCGCGCGTTTAAACCAGCGCCGTATCAGTGTCAGCGAGCGTAAAACCCTTGAAGGTGGCTTATTCACCACAGGTCATCCGCTTGAGCGTAAACGCAATGGCGAAATTATCTCTTATGCCAAAGAGCATTTCGAAAGTCTACAAAAAGTCACTGAAGAAGGCGGTCAAATTCGTCGTTTAGGCTCAGCAGCACTTGATTTATGTTATGTGGCAGCGGGTCGCTTTGATGGCTATTTTGAAATGTCGATCAAGCCTTGGGATATCGCTGCAGGCGAGCTTATCGTCACAGAAGCACGCGGCGTGGTCGTTGACCATACCGGCGCGCACAACTCGATGACATCAGGTTCTATCTTTGCTTGTAATATAAAACTGTTAAAACCTTTAATGCAAGTGGTTGTACCAGCATGGGGCGAAGCGCTGTAATCGCACTATCTTTAGATAGTTGATTATGACAAAAAAAAGCTGGTTCCGTTACGGAGCCAGCTTTTTTGATTTACTATTACCTTTATGGTCGCTTTTATCTTCGACCGTGATGCCATTAAATTTAAGCTCTTTACTGACCTTTTCGAGCAGCTGCAACTCTTCTTCTATCAGCAGCAGCATGTCTTGTATACGTGGTAAAGCTTTGCTACAGGCGGTAATGCCAAACTCAATCTTATCCAAATAGCTTGCCAGTGTGATATTCATCGCCTGTCCATTAAAGACAATCGAGGCAGGATATAGAGACTGCAAGCGCGCGCCATTCCAATATAGCGGCTTTTCAGAGCCTGGTACGTTTGAGATAATCAGATTAAAGGCTTGTTTTTTAGGGAACAAACCTGTTGCCAAGTTAATCCCTTCCCATGCATAAGAAACCACACTGTAGTTAATAACTTGTGCTTGGTTCATACGGCGGAAGCGGCGTTTGCCATTATTCATACTGCGATGAATGAGCTTGATTCTGCTTAATGGATCATCTAGATGAGTACCCAAATTAGCGAGGACAAATGACAGCTGATTGCCCGCTACGCTATCATCAGTACGTAAGGACATGGGCACAAACGCAATCAACGGTTTGCTCGGTAGCGCATCCATCGAAATTAGATAACGTCGAATAGCGCCAGCACAAACGGCAAGTACCACATCGTTTTTGCTAATATTGATACGTTCAGCAATGTCATTAAAGCGCTTGATATCATAAGATTGTGCGGCTATGCGCCTCGATGCTGAGATGCGTCTGTTTAGGATACTCATCGGCGCATTAAAGGTGCTGACATAGCTGTCATCATTATAATTTTTAAAATTATCCAGCAATTCTGTGAATACCGGCTTAATGGTAGATACTTGTTCTTTCAAGATGCGTAAAGCAGAGCGCTCTTTGGGCAAAATAGCATCAACTTGATTGCGATATCGTGCCATCAAAGACCAAATAGGCAAAGTAACCGGCTCATTCGGCGACTGTGACAAAGATTTTTTGACCAGACGCATAGCAGCGATGCCATCAACAAGTGAGTGATGAATTTTAAAGTACAAAGCAAAGCGCTCTGGACTGCCTTCAATATCTGGCTGAATGCCTTCAATCACATGGCACTCCCAAAGCGGCATAGCGCGGTCTAGTAGACGACCATGCTCTCTTGATACATACATCAATAGCTCGCGTACACGGGCAGGCTTAGGTAGGGCAACATGATGCAAGTGATGCTCGACATCGAAGTGCTTGTCTTTTTTCCAAAATACCATATGCTCAAGCACTTGGTTGAAAGGAAAGGTGGGCGGTACATCGGAGTCTTGCATCTGTTTGACAAGCTCATGAACAAAACTGATATCAGCATCTTCTGGTAATTCGAATAAAAATAAACCTCCAACATGCATCGGTTGTTTACGCGACTCAAGAAGTAAGAACAACTGGTCGACTGCTGTGAGAAGCCGCATAATAAATCCTTTTATGACGATGAGAAGATATTCAATGAATCAGGGTTTACGCGGTTATAAAGAATAATTAATAAGATATGCCAGTATAAAAATGCAGCCTTATCTCTTTATAACCTATTTCCAACTAAAAGTTTACCTAAAATCTTGCAGTCAAGAACTGACTAAAAAAAGCTCTTCAAAAGTAGTCAAAAAACTACTGAAAAAAGTATCCTGTCTGCGGCGAGCTGGCAATGGCCATTTTTCGCATCGGCATACGACCGGCTAAGAATGCCTGACGTCCTGCCCAAACGGCGTGTTTCATGGCATGTGCCATCATCACCGGGTTTTGGGCGTTGGCAATCGCTGAATTCATCAGCACGCCATCACAGCCAAGCTCCATCGCAATCGCCGCATCAGATGCCGTACCAACACCGGCGTCAACCAATACTGGTACCTTGGCATTTTCAACAATTAGGCTTAGCGTATGGCGATTAAGTAGACCTAAACCTGAGCCAATTAAGCTACCTAATGGCATAATCGCTACGCAGCCCATACTTTCAAGCTCTTGAGCAACGATAGGATCGTCTGAGGTATAAACCATGACCTCAAAACCATCATCAATCAATACCTTTGCCGCCTTTAACGTTTCCATTACATTAGGGTAGAGCGTTTTCTCATCCCCTAATACTTCAAGCTTAATCAGATTATGCCCGCCTAATAGCTCGCGAGCAAGCTTACAAGTGCGAATTGCCGTTTCTGCATCGAAACAACCGGCTGTATTGGGTAAGATGGTATATTTATCTGGTGAAATTACGTCGAGCAAATTTGGTTCGTCACGATTTTGACCGATATTGGTACGACGAATAGCGACCGTTACGATTTCTGCTGCTGACGCACCGATTGCCGCGCCAGTTTCAGCCATATCCTTATATTTACCCGTACCGACCAATAATCGAGAAGAAAAGGTGCGACTACCGACCGTAAAAGTATCTTGCGAAAGTAGCGTAGGACTAATGATAGAAGTTGCAGCTTGTGACATAAGGATATCCTAATAGCGGGCGAGTAAAGGTGACAAACAAAGGCTCGTATCAATCATATAAGTCAGCAAAAAATCTCTATTTGCAGTCTACGATAATAGCGCTGATTGAGCAAAAGTCAAAATCTAATCAAAGCTTTGCTACTTGCTCAAAGCAAAATGTTATTATAACAAACTCATGCAAGCTTACTGACAAACTTTAGCGTGTTTAACGATTTAAGTTGTCTAAATTCCTAGCTTTTATGCTGCCGTTTATTTTCCAAGCTGTTTCTAATTGGGTTATTTATTAGGTCGTCTTTATGATGCAACTGCCGTACAGTTTTGCAAAACGCCATCAGATTTTGGTCATACTGGCTATCGATCCTGAATTGCCGCCGACATTGGTACTAACCAAGGCGACGCCATTATCAGCGATTAATGAAGCAGTGCGGTTTTTGCAGCAGCAAGGTGTCCGCGGTGTGCCAGTTTATGATAGCACCAGCTCGGATGATTTTGAAAAGCGCATGAACGCTGCTTACGCGGGCAATACTGGCGAATCACAGCATATCGCTGCTGGGCTTGAAGACCATCCTGACTTAGATAGCTTGGCAGATAGTGTACCTGAAACTGAAGACTTAATGGACCAACAAGACGATGCGCCCATTATTCGGCTGATTAATGCGTTATTGTCCGAAGCCATCCGTCTTAATGCATCAGACATTCATATCGAAACCTTTGAGAAACGTTTAGTGGTACGCTTTCGTGTCGATGGTGAGCTCAAAGAAATCATTACGCCAAAACGTCAATTAGCACCATTATTAGTATCGCGTATCAAAGTAATGGCTAAATTAGATATCGCTGAAAAGCGCGTGCCACAAGATGGACGAATTAGTTTACGGCTAGCAGGACGAGAAGTTGACGTGCGTGTATCGACATTACCATCAAGCTTTGGTGAGCGCGTAGTCATGCGACTGTTAGATAAGCAAGCTGGTCGATTAAATATGACTTACTTAGGGCTGTCTGATAATGATTATAACGAGCTTAAACGCTTAATTCATCGCCCGCATGGCATTATTTTGGTGACAGGACCTACAGGCTCAGGTAAGACCACGACACTGTATTCAGCATTGACGGATTTAAATGATCAGACCCGTAATATCTTAACTGCTGAAGATCCCATTGAATTTCAGCTTGATGGTATTGGGCAAACGCAAGTCAATAATAAGGTTGATATGACCTTTGCTAAAAGCTTGCGCGCGATGTTGCGTCAAGATCCGGACGTAGTGATGGTCGGTGAGATTCGTGATTTAGAAACTGCAGAAATTGCTGTACAAGCGTCCTTAACGGGGCATTTGGTATTATCGACATTGCACACCAATACGGCTATTAGTGCTGTGACGCGCTTGCAAGATATGGGCGTTGAGCCGTTTTTATTATCGTCATCATTGATAGGTGTCGTCGCCCAGCGTTTGGTTCGTACCTTATGCACGCATTGCCATGGCTGGCAGGTAGCTGACCCTGAACAAGCCAAGTTATTTACTGAAATCGGTTTGGGATTAAGTACGCTCAATAGCGATGTTGCACCCATTAACCTTCCCAAACCAGTCGGCTGTGATAAATGTAATCAATCTGGCTTTAAAGGGCGCACGGCGATATATGAAGTGGTGCCTGTTGATGATGCGCTGCGCCGTATGATTCATAGCAATACCGCCGAGTACGAGCTAGAAGAATATGCACGGCAACAGACGCCATCGATTCGTGCTGATGGTTTGCGTAAGGTCATAGCGGGACGTACGACGTTAGAAGAGGTGCTACGAGTGACCAAAGAAAGCGCCCTAACCGAGGACGCTTTAATCGTTTAAATAAGAGTTTTAGAGTAAAATTTCAATATTTATTTGGCAGCCATGCATTCAATTTCTACACTTGCACCTGCTGCCAATTCAGCCACACCAAAAGCTGAACGGACAGGATAGGGCTTAGCCAATTCTGCTTTATAGACTTTATTAAAGTCATTAAAATCGTCCATATCAGTGAGCATTACCATACATTTAACGACATCTGACTTTTGATAACCATATTTTAATAAGGTGCTATTGATATTATCTAGTGCTTGTTTGGCTTCGGCTTTGACACCACCTTTGACCAGCTTGCCATCTTTAAAACCAATTTGACCTGACATATATAAAGTATCGCCGACACGTACCGCTTCTGAAAAGGGGTAGTCGCCGCCATCACCTAAGAATACAGGGCTAGATTTGGTAATAGTAGCATTTTGGGTCGCAGCTTTCTCAGGTGCCGCCGTGGCGCTAACGGCAAATCCTAATGTACAAGCAGCGACGAGGAGTACCTTGGATAAATTGGTAGCCCTTGTTTTAGAAGCTACTTTATGAATTGCTTTAGCAATCGTTTTGGACATCATTGTCTCCTTATTATCATTTTATAAATAACTACGATACCAGATACGCTATCAAAATACTTTAATCTAGATAGCGCACTGTTTTGACGTATTTTTTATCAATTACTTGTTTACAACCGCTTCATCATCATTAGCCGCTGACTGACTGTCTTGCTCGGTTTCTTTTGACTCTACTTTAGTATCAGCCTCTACTGATTTTTCGTTGGCTTTACCTTGACGACGCGCTTCTAACTCAGACTTGGGTATCCACGCCCACGTCATCTCGACGACGATAGGGTCGCGCTCGCTGTCCGACTCACGGTCATGAATGACGCACGGAATGACCATCTCGCCTTTTGGGGTATTTAAAATATCCAAACGCTGCTCATCAGATAAGCTTGCGATGGCAGCCATCTGTCCTTTTTTAATCGGACGATAAAAATTCACTGAGTAAGACTTAATTAATAATACTCGATCAGATGGCAGATTTAAGCCTAAGATAAAGCCTGTTGCCGTTTCAGCCAATAAGGTAATGGCAACGGCATGTATAGAGCCGATATGGTTTTGTACGGCTTTGCTATTATTTAAGCTGACTACCACTTGATTTGGCTCAACGGTTTCATAATAGACGCCCGTGGTGCCAACATAGGGTACGACTTTACCAAAGGCTTTTGATAAAATGCTTGAGCGCGCGCCAGCAGGTAAGTATTTGGTAACGGATAATAATTTGCTAAATTGATTATTGATTGGTTTCAGCGTGCTGTTAGGTTTGTCGACCGTAGGTTTTGCAATGTCGGCTATTTTGGCTGGCAGTTTTTTGTTCAGCTTGCTAGGGCGTTTTTTTAATAATCCTGACATATAACATTCCTCAATTGAGTGGGATTTACAATGCTTATGATGCTAAAGTAAAAATGCTTGGACGCTGGATGAGTCGCCAAATCGCCTTTATCCTAGCAGCTATTGTAGTTATGGTACATTAACTGCTCAGTCGCTACTATTATTACCATGAACTGCTGCGCTTACAAAATAACAGTGACGTAACCGCATCTTAATACTCTGAATGTTAGTCATTCAAATGCTTATATCATATGTATGCAATGTCTATAATGACAATATATAAACCCCTTTTTGTTGGATAATGCCATGCCTGATGGGTCGAATGACAAGCCAATTAATATTATTTATACGGGCGTTGCTGGTACGGGTAAAACCTATCGATTGCTACAAATTGCAAAAGAATATACCGACTATATCCCTAAGATAAATGATGACGAATTGCTTAAGCAGCTATTGCAAGAATTGAGCTGGCGTGAGGTGGTCTGTTTAATATTCTTAGATTTTCAAGTGCAACAACAAGATTTGGTCAAAGTACCTGAAGTCGTCAATCATGAATTTTTTGTCGCCAAAGCAGCGCAAAATGAAAGAGAGAAAAATTTAAGCAATACAGCATGGTCTGTGCTACAAATGCACAGTCCAGCCAGCTCACAAACCGTTATGTATAAAAATAGAGCTGGTCAATCCTATTTTGATAAAGACCCTAGCGGCGCGTGGTATTTATTGCCTGATAGCATGGCGTTGTTGACTGATTTGTCACAGCAATTAGCAGAGTTTCAACAAGTACAGCGTGATAACAGTACCAATTTAACCCAATCCAACCAAAGCCAGGCTAGCCAAAATAAACAATTTCAGCAACAGCGCTTTAGTATGGTCAGCTTTCATCAAGCATATGGCTATGAAGAGTTTGTCGAAGGTATCCGACCTGTGATGGCAGCTTCTAATCAGTCGAATAATAGCCCGTCGCAAATGACTTATGCGATTACTGATGGCGCCTTTTTAAAGCTCTGTCAGCGTGCGGCAAACGACCCTCAGCAGCGTTATGCGATGCTGATAGATGAGATTAACCGTGCCAACGTCTCACGCGTTTTTGGCGAATTGCTCAGTCTTATTGAACCTGATAAACGAGCGAGCATGCCCAATGCGATGACGGTCAATTTGGCATATTCTGGGCGCGCATTTAGCGTGCCTGTTAATGTTGATATCTATGCGACCATGAATACCCAAGATCATTCTTTAGCACCATTAGACATGGCGCTGCGTCGTCGTTTTCGCTTTATTGACTGTCCACCAAAGCCTGAGCTATTATCGATTCTCAACTTGAATAAAGGGTCAGAAGTAACCGACGAAACTGAGTCTATCGATTTAGGCAAAGTGTTAACTGGATTGAATCATCGTATCAGTCAAACGCTAGGAATTGAGGCGCAATTGGGTCATGCGTTTTTATTCTCAGTACAGAGTCTTGAGCAGCTGCAAATGGCACTCGTTGAACAAATTATTCCGCAATTAGCCCAAGCTGCAGGCGGGCAAGTCGCCGTCTTGCAGTATATTTTTAGAGATGAACAGCAGCCAATATCGATGCAGTTTATTCATGATAGCTTTGGGTTAATAGATAAGCAGATACCCAAGCAGAGACTTAGCCAAAATCTAATGTTCTCAGAACAGCAATCCTATTTTACTCAGTCTATAAATGCAGGTAGCTATGCAATAAACACCGACCTTATCGCCAAAGCTGGCGAGTTTGCTAATGCCGCCGTCTATCAACGCTTATATCCATGAGGATGCTAATCGGTGATCAATAAGCATAGGCAAACTCAAAACTCTGTAACCAATATCATGACGGTATTTGAACATCAGCACTTAACGTTGTCTGATTTTTTGTACGATAATGATTTTCAGTGGCTGATAATCCAAGAGCTGTCGGTATTTAGCATTAAACGTAAGCAGGGAAAGTGGCAGCTAAAAGTTGGGCATTATATCGGCGTCATTATGCTGCCCAGTGGAATGACTCTTGAGATACTGCCAAAACTTATCTCCCATACTACTAGCAATTCTATTAAGCAGCCATTTCAGTTAAATAAGTCGCTAGCAGATACGGATATTTTGCAAACTCGTCACTGGGTACAAAATATGCTGTCAGACTTGGTAAATAGTAACGATCACAAATTACCTCATAGCAAAAATTTCGGTCAGGTTAGTGACAAACTGGCAGCGCTACCGCTGGCAGCATTACCTTTGTCAGACTGGCTGGCTAAGCAATTCCTGCAGTGCTTAGTGCATTATCAACCGACCAAGCAATATCAAACCCAAATTCATAACCAAGCAGCACTACAGGGGCGCTTGCTCATAAAGGAGCAATTACGCCATAACAGTATGCAACCACATAAATTTGTTTGTGAGCGCAGTGTGCTGAGCCAAGAGATGCTAGGTAATAGAATGATTAAGAGTGCATTAAAGCTGCTAATGCCTTTGCTATCCCAATCAAATATCTCTCATTATTTACAGCCGTGGCAGCACGTGTCTGAATTGCAAAAACATGAAAGGCAGAAGTTGCAGTCGATAGCTCAGCAAGCAAAGCGTGAGCTTGAAATTCAACCGCTGAATGCGCTGCAATTGCAAGCTGCCCTACAGTTAGTGGATTTAGCTTATTGGTTGCTTAATCAGTCAAATATGGAAACTGGTCATAGCATTGATTCACCAAAACCATTTAATAATAAGTCTATACCGCCGCGCTTATGCTTATTGATTGATATGAACCAAGCGTTTGAGCAATGGGCAAGTCAGCGCATCGCGTTATTTTTTCAACAACAAAGTAAGAATTATCAACCGCTGTTTCAAGCGCAGCGTGTTTGGCTAAACGATGCAGAAGGGCAGGCGTGTTTATCTATTCGTCCCGATTTATTGATTTATCGGCAGGTACGCTCGAATGCTGAAAGTACAGGAATGAATGATGATAATTTACCAATAGAGCATTTGGAAACAAATCAATCAGCAGAAAAACAGGTAGGTCACTATAGTCATGTGATTGATATTAAATGGAAGCATTTAGCGCATGCCAGCAACATTGCTGCTAGCGATGCCTATCAATTGAGCAGCTACGCGCAGGCTTATCAAGCCGAGCAAGTATGGCTGGTATATCCCGTACAAGATAATCAGAGGCAGGCAGAAGCGCTAAGACAACACAGCCAGCCTAGTTTGTCGCATAACCAGCAGCCCAATACTACGACATCCAATGCACAGTTATGGCTAATGCCATTTAATGTAATGACCGGCTGCATAAACAGTGACTTGCTTCTGGTATAAGATAGAGTATAATGAGCGCCTAGGTTATTAAGCACTATGTTAAGTAATGGCTGTTGTCGACGTTTAGTTTATAAGAAATAAGCCTTTTTTAAATAATTTAGCAGTTTTTTAAAATTAATTGAAAATAGGTGTTGACACTATCAACGTTTCCCCTTAATATGTGCACCTCGATAGCGAGGAACGTTAGCCAGTTAGCGGCATTGCCAACAACCAGTTAATCAACAAACTATCGTGATAATAGAGAATTTCGGAGTGTGGCGCAGTTTGGTAGCGCATCTGGTTTGGGACCAGAGGGTCGTAGGTTCGAATCCTATCACTCCGACCATCTATTTTAAGAGCCTTACAGGCTTTTTTTTATGTATAATGGTTTGGTTTCTTGTATGATAAACTGACTAAAATATATAAAAGTCCTCTAAGAGCGCCTGTAGCTCAGTTGGATAGAGCATCTCCCTTCTAAGGAGGTGGCCGCAGGTTCGAATCCTGCCAGGCGCACCATTTAGCCTGCATATCTTGTCGAATTTTGACAACAGTTATGGCGGTTGTAGCTCAGTTGGTAGAGCCCCGGGTTGTGATCTCGGTTGTCGTGGGTTCGAGTCCCATCAGTCGCCCCATATTTTTAGTTTTATCCCTTCTATTTATATTCTAGCGCTATATCAAAATCACTTAGAAATATATGCTGCCATTTTTGGCATTTTTTTGTGCCTGTTACTTTTGTATTATCTTGTTTGATCTATTATTTACGTCTGTTTAGAGCGCTAATTATTTAATAGCCTACTGGCGTTTTTTAGCAATTTTTCTTATGATACATCTTTGATAGTAAAGGCTTCCTAAAGGTCAGCTTATTTTATTATGAAAAAAATTATCTAAGTATCGCTATAATTTAGGACAGTGGCACGTTATTAAGTATCTGTGATTGAGGAAATAGTTGATGGACGCATTGAGCGTGTTACTACAAAATGTGCATTTGTTCGATACAAAATACTATCGGTTAAATGGTACAGGCAATTGGTCTTATTCACTGACCAGACAAGATACGATTTTATTTTATTTGGTGATGTCCGGTAGCTTTTGTATTGATATGGGTAATGGCATTAGAGAAGCACATGCCGGCGATATTATTATGATTCCGAGCGCGCAGAATCATTTCAGTTATGCACTCAATTATCATGGACAAAATGCTAAAGCGCTGGATGAGCTCCTTATCAATGGTACGGGAAACTCGCTTGATATACAGGGCGATGGCGATGCTCGATCGTCTTTGATATTGATTGAGTGTAAGTATGATAAAGAGATGATGCGTCCTTTATTATCGGTGCTGCCACCGATATTGCCTGAGATTAATGAGGAGTCTGATGGTCGTTTTGAGGTGATTGATGTCGAGATTCGACTATTGACCTTGGAAGCAGAGCATGAGCGTATGGGCAAAACCGCTATCATCAATCATTGGGCAGGTATTATGCTGGTTGAATGCTTGCGGGTTTTTATCGAGAGTCTGCCTGAGGCAACTGACAGTTGGCTAAAAGCGATGAAAGATCCATTTTTAACCAAGGCATTGGTTGCGATGCACGAACATCCAAGCCAAAACTGGAGCATTCATAAGCTGGCTGAAGTTGCCGGTATGTCGCGCTCAAGCTTTGCTCAACGCTTTAAAGAAGTGGTCGGTATGCCGCCGCTTACCTATTTGATTGATTATCGCTTGCGCTTGGCAGCGCGCTACTTGCGTTTGCAACAAAATAGTATCAGCCGTATTAGTGAGCTGGTCGGTTATGCCTCAGACTCAACCTTTAGCCAAGCCTTTAAACGGGTGTATGGTGTATCACCAAAAGCATACCGTCAACAATATCAACAACAGACACTGGCTTAGCTGTGATTTAAGAAAAATGGCTATCGGGTTTTTGGCTTTTTTTGATAATAGTCATCAAAATGAGAGCTTTGATTTACTCATAATACTTTTTTATCATTAGTATTTGATAGTGGTACAGCTGACAATAAGTGTTGGTTAATGTACTATGGAGCAACGTATAAAAACGAATAAGTAAGTCGCCTAGTTGCTACGGCGTTCGAGTAGCCTACATTTTGTGCTGATATATTACTGCCTATCCGTAATATAGTATGATGTAGGTGATGTTTATTTTTGCAGCTGATGGTGTTTTATGACTGAACCGACCGCAAAGCCAAGCGTAAAATCAAGTAACTTTCCAGATGCCTCTCAAGATATTTCTGCGTCTGCTCATAAAAGCAGCAAGGCTACTAATAAAGTTAACGCTGAAAATAAGCAGAGCGAATTAAATATTCAGCAGGAAAAAAGTACACAGACAGGTGTAGTTACTGCGCTTAATAAAGCAGAATTGTTGGCATTATTTGTTTTGCCAACTGCTGATGATAGCTTGGCTCAGAATAATTCCCTCAATATATATACTACAAATCAAACCCTTACAAACCAAATCCCAACTACCGCTGATAGTGAAAATAGCGTAGCGACTCAGCGCGTAGCGCTTTATCAGGCGCAGCATGCGCGCACGCAGCAATTGTATCTAGCATCTGCTGCTACCCGTCCAACTTACCTTGTCCAAACCCTCAAAACACAGTTTGCAGAACATCAGCAATACCTGCTTGCTCAGCAGCTTGATAAGCGTGGGCTTATAGATACCGATGTTATTGAGCGCTTATGGCAGCAGCTGCATGTGGTCGATGATATTATTGAAGATATTGTGCGCCATATGCCAGCTCAGCAGCCAGCAGGTTGGCAGCTGACTACTCAGGATGGCTCTAATCCACTTTGTTTGGCTACCATTGGTAAACTTAAGCATAATAAACCTATCTTTGACCAAGGCAGCCTGAATAGCTACGTACTTAGTCACTTTGGCGTTAGTAGCTTCACTTATGATAGAGGTTATTATATTGGTCATGTAGTCGGTTATTTGTTTAGCTGTTATTTTTTCGCGCATTTATCCATCAGCTACGGCGTGACCGCGCTTGGTGAGGATGTGGTGAGCGATTATGATTATGCCAGCCTTGAAACGCCGCATATGGTTAGATTGCTGCAAGGTTTAGATGGCTATTGTAAAAAACGCATTTATCAATTGGCAGTGATTTGTGCACGTTTGAGCGTATTTGCGAGCGATAAGCGTATCGAGAAAATGCTAATTGCTGAAGTGAATGATTTTGATAAAAAGCTACAGCAGCAGCATTTAGATGTTTTATTATTACAAGGCTTGATGCCAGACAGTAACGATTCTACGCCACTTTTTTAAGCGCTCACCTGTCTAAATCCACTGTTTTCAAATACTGCGCTATTATCTTCTACTCTTGACTATCTTAGGATATCCGCTGCTATGCCTGCTTATCATTATAAGGCGCTTGACGATCGCGGCGGTATGCAAAAAGGCTTGCTTGAAGGTGATTCGGCGCGGCAAGTGCGCCAGCAGCTGCGTGATAAGCAGTGGACGCCAGTTGAAGTCAGTGCTGTCAGTACTGCTAATGATAGGCAAAGGCAACATAAAAGCCGCTACAAAAAACCTTCAGCTTATGAATTGGCACTGCTTACCCGCCAATTATCCGTCTTGCTTGCTGCCGGTATTCCATTAGAGGAAACCTTGGCAGCAGTCGCCAAACAATCACCAAAAACTCATATTAAATCCTTAATGCTTGCCGTACGATCGCATGTTTTAGAAGGCTTAAGTTTGGCACGCGCTTTACAGCAAGCAGCAAGTTTTCCACCGCTTTATATTGCCACCATTGCTGCAGGTGAGAAGTCTGGACATTTGGATCTGATTTTAAATCAGCTGGCCGATTACACCGAAAATCGCTTTGCCCTACAAAAGAAAATCCAAGGTGCCATGGTTTATCCGATTGTGCTGATGGTTATGGCAGTTGGCGTCATTATGGGCTTGATGAGTTTTGTGGTGCCCAAAATTGTCAAGGTTTTTGAGCAGTCCGAGCAAGCGTTACCGTTGATTACCCAAGTTGTTTTGGCATTATCGAACGCCATTACGCAGTGGTGGTGGCTGATGTTATTGGTACTAGCGGGTACGGCGTTTTTGTTCTATCGTTTTGCAAAGACCCAAGCAGGCAAGTTGGCAATAGACAGTGCCGTGCTCAGATTACCAATACTGGCGCGCTTATCAAAAGGGCTGAATGCAGCGCGCTTTGCCAGTACGCTTGCGATATTGGTACGCTCTGGGGTGCCGTTAATTGAAGCACTGCATATCGGAGCCGCGGTCACGACCAATCTGCATATCCAAAAAGCTATTATTACAGCAGCTGATAGAGTGACCGAAGGTTCGAGTTTATCCAGTCAATTAGACAAGTCCGCCTACTTCCCACCGATGATGGTTCAAATGATTAAAAGTGGCGAAAACTCAGGCGAGCTTGAAAATATGCTCAGTCGCGCCGCCAATATGCAAGAAGCCGAAGCGACCAACTTTATCAGTACTTTATTATCATTACTTGAGCCACTGATGCTGGTGCTGATGGGCGTGGTCGTGATGATTATCGTCATGGCAGTGATGCTACCGATTGTCAATATGAATGATTTGGCTGGCTAGCTTTTTATATTCTCTTAATGGTTTGTATATTTTTGCTCAAATGACTTTTATCCTATTTATTCCTATACCGATTCTTCATCTCTGCGATACTCTATTTTATCTGATAAGTATTTCAACGCTTTAACTTCACCTTAGCTTACGTTTCTTAAGTTTTACTTACTGTTGTATATTGTTGACCATAAGACGCTTTTACTTTCGTCAACTTTGTCGCTGCGCTATAGTAAGCTATACTTGAAAGTTATCGCTATAAATTACTAATTTAAGTTTTGATGCTGTCTAGCTATCAATGCTAAGTGCTTATAATAATTGGTGATAAAATTATTGCAGTAGTAGATAAAAATAAAGTCATAGTCTATAGTTGCAATGACTGCATTGTTAATCTCATACTTATATAACTGTGATAATAAAAGCGACGACTATGATTGATAAAACTCAAGTAAATACGATAGCACCAATTGCTATAAATAATATTCAAATGTATTCAAGCTCTAGCAGTGACCACATAAAACTGTCTTTAAAATCTGTAAAGCATAACCAATCAGGTTTTACCTTGATTGAGATTATGGTTGTGATTGTAATTTTGGCACTTTTAGCTTTTCTGGTAGTCCCAAATATAGTTGGACAAAGCGATAAAGCAAGAAAAAAGACAACTGAAATCACTTTGTCATCAGTTTCTAATGTATTAGATCAATACAGATCTGATAATGGTCGTTATCCTACGACCGCGCAAGGTCTAGAAGCATTGACTACACCGCCTGTTGATGCTAAAAACTATCCTGATGGCGGCTATATCAAAGGCAATTATCCAACAGACGGTTGGGAAGAACCTTTACAATATGTTTCCCCTGGTAGTGAAGGCCGACCTTATGACTTATTTTCACTAGGTGCTGATAAGAAACAAGGCGGCGAAGGGCAAGATGCTGACCTTTACGCTCAGCTATAAGTACTTTTTTCACTGTCTATCGAAGGATTATTCAAGATAGATTGTGATGAATGCCTTAGTGCTAATAGCCTCTTTTAAAGATATGGATATCAACCAATAAGGCATTATTGGTTGATATTTTTTATCAAAAAGCGCCGTAAAACCACGTCACTTCTAGGGCGTGGATATCAGGCGTCAGCTAGTGTCGCTCAGCCTTAACACAGCCTTGTCAACCAAACTCGTTGAGACCATAATCACTCTATGAAAACGCTCAAGTGTCGCATCAAAGACAAACACGCAAATCAGCTAAATAAACTGGCTGGCGCAGTTAACGTTGTGTGGAATTACGTCAATGATTTGAGTTTCAAACACTTGCAACGAACAGGCAAATTCTTTTCAGCTTATGATATTGCAACTTATGTAAAAGGCAGTGGTGAGTTTTTGAATTTGCACAGTCAAACCTTGCAAGCTGTTACTGAAACCCACGCTAAATCTCGAAAGCAATTCAAGAAAGCCAAGCTAAATTGGCGTACCAACCACCCCAAAGCTAAGCGCAAGTCACTCGGTTGGATTCCTTTTAAAAATACCGCGATAAAATATTTAGGCGTCAAAAAGGCAGGAAAGAAAAGCCTCAAATCCACCATTCAATTTAGCCTATCAAAAGGCAAAAAGCTGACCATCGACGTGTGGGATAGCTACAATCTAGCACTCTACACCATTAACACCTGTGAGCTTGTACAGGACAGTCGTGGTCTTTGGTATGCGTGCGTCACCGTTAAAGAATACCCAAAAACTGCGTGTGGTGATAGTCAAG
>NZ_CBCPJH010000007.1:0-135540 GCF_965118485.1 Psychrobacter glacincola
AAAAAACTGTCTAAAAGGTACACTTATAATAGCAGGAAATCTTAAACAGTTCTAAAGCCAGCATAAAATAAAGAAAACAAGAAAGCCCTTTCGAAAAAGGGCTTTTTTTATTGAGCTTTTAAGTATTATTTGAAGTACTAACTATTACATCGCTGGTAATGGTGGCGGGATTACTCCAACCGTTTTCACATCACCTTTCGATAAATTGACTTCATTATGCTGATAAACTCTTGGTGGACGAGGTTGTTCACCGGCTAAGATATCTTGCAATTGATCACGGTCAATAGTTTCCCATTTCATCAAGGCATCTACCATAGCATGCATCTTTTCTTGATTGCCTTCAATCAATTCACGAGCGATATCGTATTGTTCTTCTAGCATACGGCGTACTTCTTCATCAACCTTTTGCTGGGTTGCTTCTGAAATCGTACGACCACCGCCACCGAAGTAACCTTGTGAGCTGTCATCATCTTCATAGACCATGATACCAAGCGCGTCAGACATGCCGTATTTGGTTACCATTGCTCTTGCCATTTTTGTCGCACGCTCAAAGTCGTTTGAGGCACCTGTCGACATTTGATCGATAAATACTTCTTCAGCAATACGACCACCAAACAAGATCGCAATATCACTCAGCATTTTTGATTTGTACATACTGGTTTGATCGTGCTCGGGCAACTGCCAAGTGACCCCAAGCGCAAAACCACGCGGCATAATGGTGACTTTATGTACAGGGTCGGTACCCGGTAGTAGCTCAGCAACTAATGCATGACCTGCCTCATGATAGGCCGTTGCACGGCGCTCTTCTTCACGGATAACCATTGATTTACGCTCAGGACCCATGTAAAGCTTATCTTTTGCATCTTCAAAGTCATTCATATCAACACTGCGCTTGTTACGACGAGCGGCAAATAATGCAGCTTCGTTCACAAGGTTGGCAAGCTGAGCACCACTAAAACCAGGGGTACCACGAGCTAACGCATGCGCGTCAACACCAATAGTGTTAGGCAGTTTCTTCAAATGAACTTTAAGTATTTGCTCACGACCTTTGATATCTGGCAAGCCTACTTGTACCTGACGGTCAAAGCGACCCGGGCGCAATAACGCTTTATCAAGAACGTCCGCACGGTTAGTCGCGGCAATCACAATAACGCCTTCATTACCTTCAAAACCATCCATTTCAACCAATAGTTGGTTCAATGTCTGTTCGCGCTCATCGTTACCGCCACCCATACCAGAGCCACGATGACGACCGACTGCGTCAATCTCATCGATAAAGATGATACAAGGCGCACTTTTCTTAGCTTGCTCAAACATGTCACGCACACGAGAGGCACCGACACCGACGAACATTTCTACAAAATCAGAACCTGAGATCGAGAAGAAAGGCACTTTGGCTTCACCAGCAATGGCTCTTGCCAATAGCGTCTTACCAGTACCTGGAGGACCGACCATCAAGATACCACGTGGAATGGTTGCACCAAGTTTGGTAAATTTATCAGGATCACGTAAAAACTCGACCACTTCGACTACTTCTTCTTTGGCTTCTTCACAGCCAGCAACGTCTTCAAAATTTACTTTGATTTGATCTTCAGTTAGCATTTTGGCTTTAGATTTACCAAAACTCATTGGACCGCCGCCCTTACCGCCAGCACCGCCCTGCATATTACGCATAAAGAATAGAAACAAACCAATAATCAATAAGATTGGGAAGCTGGCTATCAATAGCTGCATGAGTACGCTTTGACGCTTAGGCGCAGTACCTTGCACTTCAACTTTATTTTCACGTAGTAATGGCATCAGCTGTTCGTCAGCTACAGCTGGTCGAATGGTCTCAAACGCTGAACCATTTTTCTTTTCGCCGATGATCTGCTCGCCGTCAATTTCAACACTGGCTACTTGGTTTTCTGACACAGCGGTCACAAATTCAGAGTAGTTAAGGCTATCGGGCTCAGATGATTTATCAAAGCCGCTAAACACCAGCACTAAAACGCCGATCACCACCAGCCACAATAAGGTATTTTTTACCATGTCGCTCACTAGTTATTCCCATCCCTTACTTATTGGTGTGTTTACTCAACACGTGACGTCTATATATAAACGTATGTCTCGCTATTCAAGGGTTATTATCAAATATCGTTTTAAACAAACGATAAATGGCACAATAACGATGAATAAGCGAGTTTATAGAGCGCTTACGGTCAGACGACTTTGCTAAAAACATAAGTGCTTAAAAAGCTACTTGAAAAATTAGTTAGAAAAGCGCTTAAAAACAGCTTTCAAACAAAGTTAATATATCATGATATGTGGTGTTAACCTGAATAATTCAAGCGCAAGTCACTATTATTCAGTTAACGATTGTAGCGGATTTGATTTGATGATTTTAGTCATTATTACTTAATAAAAGCTATTTAATAAAAAACTGTTTAATGGCAACTATTTAATAGCGACCCAAAACATCTCTTTTGAGCGCGGTCGTGAAGCGCCAGGCTTGATACTACGAATTTTACTAAAATCTGCCTGCATTTGCTTGCGTAATTCTTGTGTACCCACGCCTTGAAACACTTTCATAATAAGCGCGCCACCTTCTGGCAAGGTTGCAAGGGCGAAATCGACGGCTAGCTCACATAAATACATCATGCGTGGCTGATCAATAGCACTGTTACCAGCGGTATTGGGTGCCATATCGGACAGTACCACATCTACTTGTCTATCACCAACCTCAGCCATAATAGTATCAAACACTGAAGCCTCGCGAAAATCACCTTGAATAAAGGTCACATCTGGCAAGTTATCCATCGGTAGAATATCAGAGGCAATCAAAATACCTTTTTCACCGACCAGCTCACCAGCTACTTGCGACCAGCTACCAGGGGCACTACCCAAATCGACAACCGTCATACCTTTTTTAATCAAATTAGTTTTTTCATTTATCTCTAATAATTTATAAGCAGCGCGAGCACGATAGCCATCTTTTTGAGCTTTTTTCACATAGTGATCATCAATGTGCTCTTTCATCCAAGCACTACTGCTCTTTGATAATTTGTTGTTTTCAATACGTGTGGCCAAAATTCCTGCTCCTATGTCTTACTTTTTTATACGCACATATATGTTTATTAAATAGTATCTTAATGAATTTTTTTGCTGTCTATAATTTTCTACAGTTACGCCATCAAAAATATTTTTATGGATGACTTTTAATATGTTAGAGCTATTTATCGGTTTTAAAAATTGAAATAGATAAATTTTCTTAGTGAAAACACTGCTTTATAAGAGCGTAGCGTTTATAATGTATTCATACCTGTAGTTTAACATTTTCGTCATGTAAAATCGTGCAAAATCCTGCTGTTCTCATGCAAGATGGTCATAGATTATTTATAATGCTCATTAATTGCGCTTAATCGTATCATTTTTTATTTTTATAAAACCCTAGGAATTCTATGCAACTTGATAACGCAACCATCAAACGCTTAAAAGGCATTGGTCATGACCTCAAACCGATTGTTATGATTGGCAATAAAGGTGTCACGCCAAGCATCACAGAAGAGATTGATCGCGCCTTATCAGATCATGAACTGATTAAAGTAAAACTGCCTGCTGGTACCAAAGAAGAGCGCGATGTTATCGGTGCTGAGCTTGCCGCTACCGCTAAGGCAACGTTGATTCACTCAATTGGTCGTATGGCGCTATTGCTACGTAAGAATCCAAACGCTAATCCTAAGCTTTCAAACTTAGCTCGTAACGCTTAGTCGTTTATTATTGGCAGGCTGCTTAAAAACAAGCTTATCCTGCTGATATGCCAGTTAGATTTTTACAGTATAAAAGCCGTGATGCATCTTTGCTCGCGGCTTTTATGTTATTTATCGCTCAGGATTTACTGCTATCGAGTATTTGATATGAATAATAGTGTCTATCAAATATTATAATGAAAATTATTTTTGAGGTAATGAGACTATGAGCCAGCGTTTTGATTTACGCCTAGCGACTGAAGCCTTAATAGAGGATGCGCAGCAACTTAGTGTGACGGAAGAAACATTACAAAACATTAGCGTACAGGTAAACGCAACGCTTATAGAACAGCCAGAGGCTTACTTAGAGCTAGAGTATTTTGTGACGCTGCCTACTGAATCGTTAGCTACTCAATTCAATTGGTCAAGATGGCAGCCAGAACAAGTTGGCTTTAAGGATTATCTGTGGGAACAAACTTGCCTTGAATGCTTTTTAGCAGGTTCTTTAATCAGTAGTAGCTCAAAAGATAGTGATAGGTCACCTAATACTAATGGGACAACGGCTTATATTGAAATAAATGCCAATCCTAATGGACAGTATGCGTTATATGAGTTTGATAGCTATCGCTCTCCTGCGATACTACCGCCAAAACCTCTCATGCAAGCTGATGGACAGACACGTGCTGCTATCGACTGGATATATTATAGTGATACCCCAAAACCGCTAATAGACTCCACAATATCAGTGCATACACCTTATCAGTACCAACGTCGCTTTAGAGTACCATTAAGTTTATTTTCACCGCTGCATGACACAGTAGACTGGCACAATGATGCGCTCGTTAAATATATACATCCTTGCGTCATTTTATACTTTAGCGACACAGCGTTATACTTTGCGCCCAAACATGCATCACCCCCCGACTTTCATAATCGTCAGTATTGGACACGTTTTGATAGGTAAGCAGCCCTTGGTCAATAAAAATATAAAAACATCAAACGAAGAGGCGTTTTATTTAAGACATAAAAAAACTCAATAATGTCATAAAACACATTACTGAGTCCGGAGAAGACGTTAAATAAAAGCTTATTTATCAGCCATTGCAAGGTAGATACCACGGTCTGAGGCATCGTCAACGTATTTTGAATCGCGCCATGTTGTATAGCTATTAACACCGCTATATGGGCTGATACCGTTTTGACGGAAATCAGACACCCAGCTATTACCATCAAATATTTGGATATGGCCATGTGGACGTCTTGAGCTACGATCATAAACAATAACGTCACCAACTTGGGTAGGCATATTGTTACTAATTTTGCTAAAGCCTGCTTGTGACAATGTGCCACGAGAGGCATATTGATAGGCTGAAGGATTAGGGGTAAATTCATAGCCAGCTGATTGTAGCGCTTTACGAACATAACGAGCACAGTAACCAGAGCTGTTAGATAAAGCGACTCGTGATGCATTTGCTGCTGCAATAGCAGGCGCAGAATAACGATCTGGCACTGTGTTTGCTTGCTGCTGACGCTGCTCATAAGACAAACGATTAGTTAGCGAGGCAAGCTGATATTCTTTTTGTTTTGCATGCGCGCTTAAATTATCGATTGCTTGGCTGATCTCATCGTTACTAGAAACATAAGCACCGCTATTGGTGCTATAGATATTACGACTAGAACCGTAGTTCGAAGCAGCAGAGATATTTGTGATGGTATGAGTCAAGGTATTATTTGATTGAAAGGTTGTTTCGGCAGCACCACTTGTCTGTGCCACGCCCATTCCCAATACTGATAAAATTAATAAAGCTTGTTTCATAAATTTACTACCTATTGTGAAAACGGGATTGCTCGTCATCCGTGACAAAGCATGAATTAGTTTAGAAAAAATAATCATGAAATAAACATGATAAAATCTTTATTATCATTGCTCTCTTACTTCTTGAGTAGCTGACACTGATATCATCATCAGTTTAATCACCTACTATATACAGGTCGTTTGCTATCTCATACCTTGCTTTGAAAATAGGCGTTTTGAGCTTAGTTATTCTGAATATCGATTTTTCACCTATTAGATGAGTTATCACGATGTCCAAAAAACACCCTAACCGCCTAGCTACTCTCATCGATCATCAGGCTTTTGCTGGTAGTGCGCTACCCCAAAGTCTATCTGATAGTATGCATTTATATGTGCAAGCAACCACTGAAGTAAAAGCGCTGCTGGTAGATTGTCTACCTGAGGAAATCCTCAATAACTGCTGGGTCGTGGGCTTAACGTCTGAGCAATTAACCCTTAGTGTCGAGTCGGTAACCGCTGCCAATCATATTCGCTATTTACAAAGTGCGTATTTGCAGGTGTTAACAGAGCAGTCAATTACATTTAAACAACTCAAGCAAATCCGCGTCATCGTAGCCAATAGTTCTGCTAATAATCATTATTCTAAATCATTATCAGCCTTGTCAGCATCACGCTCAATGTCTGTTAAAGCCCATGAAAATCAGGCTCTTAGCCAAAACACAAAGCGGACTATATCACAGGCAGCAGAGCATGTCACCACTGATGAAAACCTCAAAAAAGCACTTTTGCGTCTCATCAATGACTAAAAATCTACCACGCGATATGTAAAGTTATGTAAAATAATCCGCTGATTGAGTCTGTTAAGGCTGCGTTCTTGTAATCTCAAAAACAAAAAAAATCATCTGTCAGTACCATTCACATTGTGAACATCACTGACAGATGATTTTGCTATTCGCTACAGCTTTTATGTCGTCTACTATACAGGGTGGTTATTATAAAATAAATAATTATATATTTAAAAAAATGAATATTTATTTCCCCTACTTATAACCATTTTATGTAATATTGCGTAAATGTTTCGATACTTCGTGTATATCTCTGTATTCATCCTTCGACAGTTATACCATTCAAAGGTAAATATTCGATAGGACATGTTACGTTGTCATCAAATGTTACAATTTCAAAGTTATTGTGGTCAGATAAAATCTCACGTACTAACAAATTATTCAAAGCATGACCCGATTTATAAGCATTAAAACGACCTAAAATAGGATAACCAATCAAATATAAATCACCTAGGGCATCTAACATTTTATGACGAACGAACTCATCGTTAAAACGTAAACCTTCTTCGTTTAAAATACTGCTTTCATCGATAACGATCGCATTGTCCATGCTCCCGCCCAATGCCAAATTATTCTGACGCATGGCTTCGATATCACGTAAAAAACCAAAGGTACGGGCTGAGCTCAGCTGTTCAATGAAATTTTGGGTCGAAAACTGCAACTGGGCATGCTGAAAGTTTTTATCAATCGCAGGATGGTCAAAATCAATCTCAAAATTCAGCTCAAAACCTTGATAAGGACGTAGCTCTGCCCATTTATCGTCAACTTTGACACGTACAGGGCGTACGATTTTAATAAATTTCTTTAACGCATCCTGTTCACAGAAACCGGCTTGCAATAACAGTCCCACAAAAGGGGCTGCACTGCCATCCATAATCGGTATCTCTGATGCTGACACCCGGATTAAAAGATTATCTACCCCAAGTCCCGCTATCGCACTGAGTAAATGCTCAACAGTACCTACACGAGTCCCACCAAATACCAAATTAGATGACATCATGGTATCTTGTACCAAAAATGCACTGGCAGGAATAGGATTGCTACCAGCAATATCAGAGCGCTCAAAGACGATTCCAGTATTAATTGGCTGCGGATAAAACTCTAAATCAACAGGTTGACCACTATGGAGACCAGTACCTGTAACGGCTATTGCTGTTTTTATGGTTCGTTGGTTCATGGCTACTTTCTCACATATTTTGTTACAATTGCCATAGTGTATCATTAGCCGACCCCAGTTCGCTAGCGTTAAAAAGCGTTAATTTGCTTATCTCCTTGTTTGAAAACACTTATTAAAGGGCTATTATTGAGTGTTTTTATCTTATAATTAGGCGTAAACTACTGTGAAATAGTGATTCATAAAGAGCTTTACTTCTTATTAATGCTTATCAAATAGCGATATTTAGACAGTACATATACCAACAATCAGGTCAGACTTCATTTAACAACAGAGTGTTTTAAAAATTATCAGCTCAAATATTAAATACAAAAAAGCCAGCGATCAACGCCGGCTTTCTTAATCAGTATACAAAGATAACTATTTGTTTTGCTGACGTTTTAAATAATCTTGGATACTATTGGTTTTTGTTTTTGTCTGCTCTGGCGCGATATTTGAGCGCACTGGGTTTTCTTGATACTGAGCTTGAGCCTGCTTTTGGCTATTTAAAGCGCTAGTATGCAAGTTAGGATCAACAGGCTGCGTGCTGTTCACAGAAGGCACTGGCTGCTCAACCACTTCAGGCTCTTCACCAGCGTTCTCATCTAAGGTTAGACCGGTTGCAATGACGGTAACGTGTAAATCATCACCCATTTTTTCATCAATGACTGAACCATAGAAGATATGCGCATCATCTATATCGGTGATTTCTTCAACGATGACACTGATTTTGCTCATCTCATCCAATGATAGCGACTCAGAAGAGATAACGTTGACCAGTAAGCCTTTAGCATTCTCTAAACGTAAATCATCAAGCAGTGGCGATCTGATGGCTTTTTCGGTCGCTTGACGCGCACGATCATCGCCGCTAGCACGACCTATACCCATCATCGCATGACCTTTAGCAGTCATCGCCGTGCGGATATCGTTAAAGTCAATATTGATCATACCTTCGCTAGCGATAGTTTCTGCAATACCTTGAACCGCATGCAACAACACATCGTCTGCTTTTTTGAAAGCATCTTGCATAGAGATATTGCCGTACACACTCATCAACTTATCATTTGGGATAGTGATGATAGAATCTACAAAATTAGTAAGCTGCTCGATACCCGCTTTAGCAGCCTTGATACGTTTACCGCCTTCAAATTTGAATGGTGTGGTGACTACTGCGACTGTCAACACTTCCATCTCTTTGGCAATACGCGCAACCACTGGTGCTGCACCAGTACCAGTACCACCACCCATACCAGCTGTGATAAACACCATGTCTGAGTGTTCAAGTAACGCGCGAATCGCTTCTTCGTCACTTTCTGCAGCTTCACGACCCACTTCAGGATTTGCCCCTGCACCAAGACCACGGTTAGTTTTTGCGCCAAGTTGTAACTTATGCGGTGCCGTCAGACGATCAAGCGCTTGTTTATCCGTATTTGCACAGACAAACGTTACCCCTCTAATCCCTTGCTGTACCATATGTTCAACTGCATTACCGCCGCCGCCACCTACACCGAATACAGTGAAGCTTGCTTGGCCGTTATTTTGAAGCTGATTATCATCTGGCATGGTATATTTTGACATAAAAAGGTTTCTCCAGTTGCAGATAGCGTGATGGTCGATACGGGGTAACACACTCATATGGCGCGCTATCGACTGACTATATATAAATGTATTTGAATAAAATAGGGCAATGGCTTAAATAGTAACGCTTAACCAATATATGCCGTTATTATACAGGGTATTGCTGTTCATATTGTTGCTTGGTGCTGCTGTAAAAATCATTATCTGATTACGATAAGTAGATTGTCAGCAACATCACAGCACAATTATAATATCTTTTTTAGCACACTAGCAAAACGTTGACCGGCACTTTGAAAAACACCTGTCACACGATTTTTTTGAATTGCTTCCGGCTCACTCTTTTCACTGCGGCGAAACTGCTCGCTCTGACTATAAAGTAGGGTCCCAAATGCCGTTTGATAAGCGCGATCGTTCACCTGAATATTCAGCTGTTTGAAAGACTCATCATTATCAAAATGATTATAAGCACTAATAGCTGGATGGGTGTTGGTCAAGACCACCGGCATTTTTAACAATTTTTTGGCAAACGGTATCATACCTTTAATGGCACTGCCGCCGCCTGAAAGCACAAGCCCTTTATCAATATAACCCAATAAGTCCGCTTCGCGTAATTGGCGAACCACTTCAGTGAATATTTGCTCATAACGCGCTTCAATAATACGAGCAAGATTATAAATATTGATATTAATCTCATCGCCCGACCCTTGCGGTTTAAATAGAAAAAATGAGCTTGGGTCTACACTATTGACATCGACGGTACCATATGTTTTTTTCAGCTTTTCCGCCTCTATCATGGAGATACCAACGTCTGCTGATATATCCATTGTCACTTCATGGCTGCCCATCGCGATACAATGAGTGAAAATCAGCTTGTTTTCTTTATAAACACAAATGCTAGTAGTACTAGCACCGATATCAATTAAGCAGACGCCTTGTTGGCGCTCTTCGCCCATCAAGCTATATTCGGCACTGGTCACTGCATCAAATACAATATGATCAATACCGACATCACAGCTTTGCAAAAGTTTTTGAATATTTTGACGACCTGCAACCGGCATCATCATCATGTGATACATCACAGTGATATTTTTCGCCACCATATCAATGGCATCATCAACCATAAACTCTTGATTATCGATATAGATACCTTGCTGACAACAATGCATCAGATAATTATCTGAGGATAAATCTTGCGATTTGGCATTAGATAGCGCTTGTACCATGTCTTTAGTACGTACAAACTCATTTTCTACTCTGACCTCACCTGCGCTATTTTTGCTCAGAAGCTCAGGCGTTGCCATCGTCAGCCAGACACTATGAACGCGGCAATTAGCGGTATCTTCCGCTTCTTGAATAGCTTGTTTAATCGCACCTTGTAAGCGTTCACGATGCTTGATTTGACCTTGATAAAAGTCACTGTTTTTAACTTGCCCCACACCCATGATACGGATGTCTTTTGCAGACTCAACGCTACCAATAACGACATAAACTGCCGTGGCGCTTAAATGGACAACAACCAGATTTTCAGTATTTTTCATGGTACCAGACAAATTATCGCTAAACAGGAGAACAAATGATGTCTCCATTAAATCATTAAAATAAAACTATTATCAGGGGATAACAGCGTATGTTTACTCTAGATAAAAATAAAGCAGAAAATTTTAGCGTGTTGACTGCTTTATATATTGCTTATAGAGGTTGTTCTTTTGTAGATTTATCGTTTGGCTGCTTTTCTTTCGGAGATATCTCAGTATTTTGTGGCGGTGCTATATTCCATGCAATCGTAAATCCATTTTTGTAGCGAAGATCTACCGATTGAATTTCAGCACGGCGGTTTTCTAATTGATTACCCATTAACTGGCTTAAATTTAGCAGCTTTTGCGCGGTATTCTCGTTATCAACGATAATACGTAAGCCATTATCAAAGCGAATCAGCCAAGTCATTCTTGGTGATAAAATAATATCTGCCACTTGCAAACCAAGCGGTGCATACCAGTCATTAACTTGTTGTAGCTGTTGCATGATGACTGGCGCTTGGCTCATATCGCCTTGCAACATCGCAAATTGCGCTTGGGTCAAGTCTCGACTATCGGCAGGCACAAATACATTACCTTTTGCATCAACCAAACGTTCAGTGCCAAAATTTGCCACAGCTTGTTTAGGCAAGACGGTAACCACAATACCACGCTGCCAATCCCGACTGATACTGACTTGGTCAACCCATGCCAAACCCGTCGTGATATCGCGTAGCGCTTGCAAGTCAGAGGTAAAAAAACTGCTCACGCTCTGCTGGTTCATCACATGCTGCAGCGCCCGATATTCAGCGACTGTCAAACCTTGATGATTGACATGAATCGCTGCTGGTGGTGCATCACGTAACGCCTTAGCGCCCATTATCAATATCAATACCAACAAGCCAAGCACCAATACGGTAAAAAAATATCTGAGCGCCGTAGGTACTTGAAAGTTAGATTTTGGGTGACGCGTTTTATCACTCATCAAGTCAGCGACGTCATTGACAGTTTGAGCCATAATACACTTCGTCCCTATCTATATATCTATAATTGGATGTAATCGCTATCTATCGACTTATATCAGCATAAAGTTATAGGTATAAAATCGATAATGCCTTTTATTTAACCAAAACCTTGAGCACTTTAGTCTTTTAATAAATTTAGCGAATGAGCATAGTATCAATTTGCATCATTAAAAGTACGCTATAAAGTGAATTTAACTACACTCAAAGGTAACAAATCTTTTATTTAGTAGAAAAACAACTAAGGCGTTGCATAATTATCACTAAAACAAGTAGATAGTTACAATATTAACGCATTTTACCTTTAAACAATAGCCTAACCCCTACTACTAATGTCGAATTTACACAAGTTTACACGAAGCTGTGGTATAGCAGGGCTAGCGATACATTGTCTATAGATAGAGGTGGCTCTTAAGCAAGGATAACTGGTAATTTCACTTATTCATCAGCATCCGATTCAAAGCGTTATACCGTTTGCGCTAGAATATGCCAGCATAAGCGCTCAAAGTCCATACCACGCGCTTTAGCCGCCATTGGTACCAGACTATGACTTGTCATCCCTGGTACAGTATTAATCTCAAGCAGCCAAAAGTTACCAGCTTCATCCTGCATTGCATCAATACGTCCCCAACCTTTTGCTTCAACCGCACGAAACGCTGATAAGCTTAGTTCTTGTAAATGCTTCTCGTCGGTAACACTTAAACCGCAAGGAATATAATAGCTGGTATCATTGCGGTTATATTTGGCTTCAAAATCATAAAAATTGGTAATATCAGCAGGCTCTAGGCGAATAACTGGATACGCTTCGTCATCGATAATCACGATGGTAAACTCACGACCAGTAATCCAGCGCTCAGCCATCACCGCATCACCGCATTGTACGGCGGTTGCATAGGCAGCTGGCAGCTCATCAAGGTTATTGACTTTGGTCATACCAATACTTGATCCTTCATGTACCGGCTTGATAATAAGTGGCAGTCCTAACATATTTACCACTTGCTGCCAGTCAGTTTCAGCGGTGAGAATAGAGAATGGCGCAGTCGATAAACCGCAGCCTTGCCACAACTGCTTAGTACGTACTTTATCCATGCCAAGTGCTGATGCCAAAATACCTGAACCTGTCTGTGGAATATTAAACCACTGCAATACGCCTTGTAGCAGACCATCTTCGCCGCCACGACCATGCAAGACGTTGAATACACGGTCATATTGACGCAGCTCAGTAATATCTTGGTCTTTAGGATCAAAATGGGTCGCATCGACGCCTTGGTTTTGCAATGCTAGCAATACAGCGGCGCCACTGTCTAAAGATACGCTACGCTCGTTGCTGCTACCACCATAAATCACCGCCACTTTACCAAACTCACTGGCGTCTTTTACTTTGCTTTCTTTGATAGCTGGTAATACATCAGCGCCTTGGCTATCGCCCTTTATTTTATCTTGCTCTGCTTGTGCCGCGGCTGCCAAGGCAGGTTCTGGATTGATAATAGGAGCAGCATTATTTTGAGCACTACCTTTAATATTATTGCTAACATTATCTTTAATAGTATCTTGCTCAGTATTACTACAGTCTTGGTTCATATTATCGTTATTTTCTTGAGTAGTATTCATGGTCGTCCCTCTGTTCCTAATATGTTTAAAGCAATGCTCATAAAAAGCTTATTTGATATAAAGATTGTTGGCAGCGAGCTCAACAGCTATTTGCCCGACGTTACCCGCGCCTTGGGTGATGAGCATATCACCTACTTTTAATAAGCGCTGCATCACAGGGGCAATATTATATTTATCAATAATCGTCGGCTCAACCGTACCCCGCAAACGAATACTACGTGCTAAGGCCTTGGTATCCGCACCGGCAATGGGGCTCTCGCCAGCAGAATAGACATCCAGCAACAATAACTCATCGACACTTGAGAGCACTTCGACAAAATCATCAAAGCAGTCACGGGTACGGCTATAACGATGCGGCTGGAACATCATAACCAAACGGCGCTCAGGGAAGCTTTGACGGGCGGCTTTAATGGTTGCATCCACTTCTTTTGGATGATGACCATAATCATCAATCAGTAACACATCGCCATCGTCGATAGTGACAGAAGCATGCTGCTCAAAACGACGACCAACGCCTTCAAATTTCTTTAGCGCACGAGTGATTGCAGCATCGTCAACGCCTTCGTCAGTTGCCATAGTAATGGCAGCTAGTGCATTATAAACATTGTGTACGCCCGGAATATTAAGGGTCAGACGTAATGGCTCATGATCACGGCGCAATACCGTAAAATGCGTTTTTGTGCCTTCGGTAACTAAATCAACCGCTTGTACATCGTTAAATGGCTCAAGACCAAAGGTTAATACTGGACGCCCAATATCATCAATCATCGCATATAGTTCAGGGTCATCACCGCATACAACGGCCAAACCGTAAAACGGCATGTTTTGTAAAAACTGAATGTAAGCTGCTTTTAATTTATCAAAGCTATTGCCATAGGTTTCCATATGGTCTTGATCGATATTGGTGACAATCGCTGCCATCGGATGTAATGACAAGAATGACGCATCAGATTCGTCCGCTTCTGCAATTAAGAAACGACTGCTACCGAGCGCTGCATTTTTACCTGAAGCATTAAGCTTACCGCCAATCACATAAGTAGGATCAAGTTTTCCTTCAGCCATCATGGTCGTCAGCAAGCTAGTCGTCGTAGTTTTACCATGTGCCCCAGCAACGGCGATACCGTGACGATAGCGCATTAACTCACCAAGCATATCAGCACGGCGAACCACAGGAAGACGTGCTTCTAATGCTGCTTTTACTTCAGGATTGCTACGGTCAATGGCAGACGATACGACGATGACATCAGCATTGGCGATGTTTTTAGAATCATGACCAATAGCAATATCAATGCCAATCTGTGCCAAGCGTTTGGTCACTAAGCTCTCAGCAATATCAGAACCACTAACTTTATAGCCTTGATTATTCATAACCTCAGCGATACCGCACATTCCAGAACCACCAATACCGATAAAATGTAGATGCTGAATACGGCGCATTTCTGGTATTTCAATCAAACGTTTGGTTAAGGCTTTAGCAGAGGTAGGCATAGCGTTTTCTCTTTTTATAAGACGGATAGAATTTAGGTAATCAAAAATATTAAGCGTTTAAATCACTATTTATAATGCTTGCCAGATAATATCGGCAACATCTTGGCAGGCCTGACGATTAGCAAACGCATGACCTTTTTTTGCCATTTCTAAGCAAGCGGGTTTATCAAGGATAGCAAGCTCTTCACTCAAGCGTTTGGGTGTCAATTCATTTTGCGGTAATAAAATCGCAGCTTTATGTAATGTCAAAGTGCGTGCATTTGCCGTTTGGTGATCATCTACTGCACTTGGCAGCGGTACAAATATCGCGGCAATACCGACATTTTGAATTTCAGTAACGGTGAGCGCTCCAGCACGGCAAACAATAATATCTGCCCAATTATAAGCCGCTGCCATATCATCGATAAATGGCTGCACCGTAAACTGATGCACACTTAAGTCTTCATTATCATATGCTGCTTGCGTCGCTGCTTCGTTATTACGTCCACATTGATGACGCACCTCAAATGGATTTTCTATCAATGCCAGTGCTTTTGGCACCGTATCGTTTAGCACTTGAGCGCCAAGTGAGCCGCCAACCACTAACAGTTTTAATGCTGAGCGGTCATTTATATCATAACGATTAGTAGGTTCAGCGACTCCAGTAATCGCATTACGTACTGGATTACCGACGGTTTCAAGCTTTTTATCAAGCTGACTATTGCCAAAAGTATTCTCAAATGCTTGTAAGACTTTGGTAGCCATTTTTGCCAAATAGCGGTTACTCATGCCGGCAATGGCATTTTGCTCATGGATAATCAGCGATGTCTTAGTCAGACGAGCTGCTATGCCGCCGGGTGCGCTGACATAACCACCAAAACCGACCACCATATCAATATTATTAGCACGAATGATTTTGATAACTACCATAGTCGCAGACAGTAAAGTTACTGGCATCTTAAGTAAACGCCCAATGCCTTTACCGCGTAAGCCTTGCATCTCAATCGCATGAAAAGGATAACCAGTCGGTGCTACCAAACCATTTTCCATGCCATTTGGTGTACCCAACCAATGAATAACCACACCGCGCTTGCTCAATTCTTCACTAACTGCCAGCGCGGGAAATACGTGTCCGCCAGTACCAGCAGCCATCATTAGTATGTGCGGTGTCTTCATTGGGTGCCTGCCTATCTTTTTTGTATTGATATGAAGGACTTATTGTCCTATCGCCATCTGAATTATTGGGTCATAAGGGCTGCTTAAAAGCCCGCATAGTATAGTGTAAATCGTGGTCGGATATATAGTATTTTCTGACTGACTAATAACAAAAATCCAAGCCGTGAGTAATCACGACTTGGCTTTGGTACATACTGCTAAATCGTTATAAAAACGCTGCTGCCCTAACGTTTTAACGATACATGGTAGCACAACTATTTTTGCTCATTGTGCCAGTAGATAAGTATTACATTACCCTATCCTTACAGCCTATCTAACCAACAAACTGTAGCAACCTATCAGATTGCCAATTTTCGCTCGATGGCAATGATAAAATCAGTGGCAATGTCTGTACCGCACTGATCATCAATCTCACGTACACAGGTGGGACTGGTCACATTGATTTCCGTAATTCGACCACCAATCAAGTCTAAACCAACAAACATTAAGCCTTTTTCTTTAACAATAGGCGCGACCACTTCTGCTACTTGGCGTTCGACATCAGTCAGAGGCATAGCTACACCGCTACCACCAGCAGCAAGATTGCCACGGGTTTCACCTTTTGTCGGAATACGAGCTAAGGTGTAGTCAACCACAGTACCATCGACTATCAATACACGCTTATCACCTTCTTTAATCTCTGGTAGATAACGCTGCGCCATAATCGGTAATGTTTCAAGCTCAGTCAGCATCTCAAGCGTCACCCCAATATTTGGGCTGTCAGCAGTCAAACGGAAAATCCCCGTACCGCCCATACCATCTAAAGGCTTCACGATAACGTCTTGTTGCTCAGCAATAAATTGACGAATATGTACCTGTTTACTGGTCACAATCGTTGGGCTCATATAGTCGCTAAACCAAGTGGCAAATAGCTTTTCATTACATTCACGAATCGCCTGTGGGTCGTTGACAACCAATACACCTGCAGCTTTTGCATGATCAAGCATATAGGTCGCGTAAATAAAACGCATATCAAACGGTGGATCTTTACGCATTAAAATCACATCGTAATCGCTGACGGAACCTGTCGTCTTCTCACCTAACGTATAAAAGTCTTGAGGATCACGCTTAACAGTAACAGACTGCGTATCAACCATCAACTGCCCACGATCGAGCCATAAATCATGAATCTGACAGTATCCAAGACGATGACCACGATCTTGCGCTGACCACATCATTGCTAGACTGGTGTCCTTTTTATAATTAACTTGTTCAATAGGATCCATAATTACAAGTATATTCAACGATTTTTTTGGCTGTTCTAGGCTCATAAGAAGACTCATTTACGGGATGTTATTACAAAGTATTATTAACAGATAAAAGCTAATAGTTAAAATGCCCACAATTACATGTCAGGACGATTATCAATATAGGCACACATATACGAATAGAGATGACAACGATTGTGCTTAACTATACGCCATACTGGGTACGGTAATGCTGCATTTTTGCAAGTTGGGTTGTGTCTTGATTAGCATGACTGCTCTCTGCCAAATAGCTGATCAAATCATCAATATCGACAAGAGCCCGCACTGGCACATTTAATGTTGCTGCTAGCTCTTGAATAGCAGAATGCTCGGCTAAGCCTTTTTCTTTACGGTCAAGCGCCACGATAATACCGGCAACACTCGCGCCTGCTTGCTCTAAAATTTCAACCACTTCACGCATTGCCGTGCCAGCCGTAATCACATCATCTAAAATCCAAACCGCCTTACCATTGACATCAGCACCGACCAAATTACCGCCTTCGCCATGCGTCTTAGCTTCTTTACGGTTATAGCCCCATTTTGCATTGATACCATGATGCAGCCACAAAGCCTGTGCAGTTGCCGCCACAAACGGAATACCTTTATAAGCGGCACCAAAGATAACCAGCTCTTGTGTGCTCTCACCATCATTTGTAGCAATCATCTGTTCAGCCACCGTTTCAGCTAAAGCATCGGCATAACCACTCGCTAATAACGACAACATCTCACCTGAGGCCAGCAGACCTGCATTAAAAAAATATGGGCTAATACGACCAGACTTTAGGACAAACTCACCAAACTTTAATACTTGATTGTCTAAAGCCAGTTGAATAAAGGCATGAGATGAAAATTGGACATTGTTAGCGTGTTGGGCATGAGGCATTAGAGAGTTCCTATCAACAAAAAGAAAGTTTAAAAATGATGATGACGCGCATTATAGGCGTTGGTGCTTAACTTGACCAACCATTGATATCATAATCTTGCATATTAGGATAGCGCGTCAAAAGACCACAACGCGATGAAAGGTTGAAATAACACTGACCGTCTGTACTGACTTGTACATCAAACCCTAAATAATGCGCAGCCACAATAATATGCCCTGCAAAAACCCGAATTTGACGATAGGCATGACTCTGTGTTGGGTTAACAATAACCTGACTGAGCAAGTAACTACGTACATGCTGGCAAATTTGCGCGGCGCTATAACTATGATTGATGCTTTTACGACTACTACACTGCTTTAAAACGTAGACAGCAACACTACAGGCCATAATGTCAGTAGCTAAACTACCCTCACCAGTATCAAACTGCTGCGGCTGCAATATCACATGCCAATCATCCGCATACATACTACTTAGCAGCTCATCAGGATTATAACGTTTGGTCAAGGCGCGCAGAGACAGTTCAGCAGATATTTTATTTTTAGCTGTGGTTTTAGCTGCGACTTTATCCTTGTTGTCCTTCTTATCCTTTAAGTTTTCTGTGCTATCAGCTGGCAAAAACCCATAACGACTCAGTCTTGGATATGCTCGAATAGCTTGCTGAATGTCTGACATATCTAACAAAACCATCTCATTTAATGAGGACAATAATGGCTGCTCACTATGATTATGATAAAAACTATCAGGCAGTGCTATTAACTTAGCAGCGCTTAATAGCGCTAAATGCTCAGCTAATGGCTCTGAAGCGATAACATCCCATTTTGACAGGCTGTCCTTATTTGGCTGATGAAAACGTGCAGCATTGCCATATAAGCGGCGTAACTGTCCATTCAAACGCCGCGCTGGCTCTGGAATATCCGTTAGAGGTCTGGCAGGGTCTAGTGGTGATTGAGTTGGGTCAAAATTGGGATGTATAATCGCAGGCTGGTTACTATCACTATTGGATAACGCTACCGATTGCTCCACATTATTGTTTTCGAACTGACCCTCTGCCGCAAAATCAGCGCTGGATAAGCCATCTTTAGAAATAAAAGGCTGGGTCATAAAATCTTCCTAAGTGAGTACCTTTATCAAATAGCACCCATGAACAATATATTTAGAAACGTATTTAAGTTCTATAGCGGCTTTATCAATGCTATCAATCTTGATGACGCAAAATATCTTCATAGCCGATTTGCCAATCAGGATACGTCAGCCACGCTAACGGAATATTGCTGTGTAGCCGCTTTCCGCTTATAGCAGTATTTTTATCATCAAGGACTGGTAGCGCTTCACCTAATTGCTCACATAGCCAGGTGGTCAGCGCAAAGGAAGTCACTGGTAGATAATCGGTTGCAATATAAACGGGCTTTGGCAACTGTATCGTCATAACATGAGCAATAATATTGACCAAATCAGAGTCCATAATACGATTGGTCCACGCGCCAGCTGCTATCGGCTCTTTTTGTGGCTCTTTGGCTTTGCGCACACGCATTAAGCGCTCGCGTCCATAAATACCACTTGGACGGATGATGATTGCTTTATCATCAAAACCTTGTTGCAGCATTTGCTCTGCTTGCAATATAATCTGCGAGGCTTCGCGTTCTGGCGTTACAGGCGCGGTAGATTCATCAACCCATTCACCATTATCTTGCCCGTACACACCGGTTGAAGAAATAAAAACAATACGCTCAAGCGTAGGCAATTTATCGGTAAGCGCCGCTAAATGCTGATTAATCGCCAAATAGCTGTTGTGATAACCACTGGTTGAGTATTCATCAGGGGTAACAATAATAGCAATTTGCGTGAATTCCTGCAGTTGCTCAGCAGTAAGCGTCAAAGCATCTGCTTGCATAAATTTGGCATTATCATTCAATGCATAATTTTGACGGTCACGACGTGCCAGTCCTGTAACATTTAAACCATCTTGCGCAAGCTTATTAGTCACTGGCAATCCAATGTCACCTTGACCTATAATCAGTATATTGTGCGAATTCATTGTATCTCCTGTCTGCCTTTTATGTGCCGCTTAAAGTTATATGCTGCTTACAGTAAGGTTACTTAAAATAATATCAGCTGCTAAAAATAACGTCGATAAGACAGCTGCACATCGTCATTGGCATCAATACGATCTTGCCATTCATAATTGGCATTGAGACGTAACGCTTGCTTCTTATCAATATCATATTGCAAACCTAAGCTTGAGATAGGCTGCCAATAATGACCACGTATATTAGAATCATCACTGCTGCCATGATACCAATATGGCAATTGCAATTCAGCCTGCGCACGTAACTGATTGTTAATCTGATAGCGACAGCCAGCATTCACACCTGCGCCGACACGAAAACCCTTATTGATACCACGCCCCGTTTGCGCGTTGCCTGCCAAAAACGTATAGCAAAGCTGCGGCGGCATTTCGCCCGTACCTGCACTCGGGGCACCAAACGCCCACGACCAACCTGACTCATAGCCCAAGCTGCCAACTAAGTGATCGCTGCCGTCTTGCTGCGAGCTATCGTTTACACGCGTCGCTTCTATGCTCGCGCCCCACGTTTTGCCCTTTTTAGCCGAATTAACGGGGTTAAAAGAACGCCCTTTAATCAAAATCAGATTCTGTAACACTACGCTTTTTGGTTGGTTGGCTTTACCATTATCTGTGTCATACAAACGCACAGTCGCAGAAGCACCTTCTAAATCAAAAAACTGCGGAAAGCCAGACGGACGATCAAGGGTATCGTGATAACCTGCACGCGCGCTAAGATCGATGTAATTATTATCCCCGCGCTGACCGATGCCAATACTTCCCATTTGCAGCGGATGTCTGTTAAGAGGATTAGTATCTGAGACTGCAATTTGGCGATTGAGTAACGTCTGTCCATCATCTGACATACTAGAAACGGTATTTAGCTGCGCCGACTTAATCTCATTAAGCATCTGTTTGGGACTACTGTGATAGCCGAGCTGCTCACGCTGCTGTTTGACTGTATTCAATTGCGCTTGTCGTAAGGTGCTATCAGCCGGCGTATAGTTGGTGCTGGCAAGAAAACCTTCTTTGTTCAGCAGCTGTACCACATCTGATGGAATAACGGCATAAGGCAGCTGACTCAATAAATGCTGCTCTGGACGTACCACATCTATCAAGCGCAAAATCTCAGAGGCGCAGTTGTCAGAGGTAAAGTAATAGGGCAATTTTAAATCTTTGGTCTCCCAAACGTGCAATATGATTTGCTGAACTTCCTCTGGGGTCAAATCCAAGCGATACGTCCACGCATCACGCTCATCGTCTTGCAGGTATTTAGCCAATTTTTCTGGATAAGGGTCAATCTCAATGAGATTGCTATAGCCACCTGTCATAGATTTGATGGCGTACAATACAAAGTTATCTTTAGTATCGCCATCGACCGTATCATTTAACGCATAAGCATGGTGAATCTGGCTTGGGTCAGCCACACTTGCCTTTGAGTCAATACGTAGTAAGGTATGGGCAAAGGCAGACAAAGGATTGTCTAAGTACTCTTGTGCAAACATAATAGACAGCTGCTCAGGAGCAAGCTTCTCCATCCATGCTGTCAGCTCTGGACAACTTACCTGCATCGCTGACTTATCAATAGCCAAGGTATCGCTTAGCCATTTTGCACGCGCTGGGAAACGGCATAATACAGAGTTGCTGTTATTATCTTGAGTAGCATTATTAGCTACTTCATCAGCAAAGGCGACAAGCATCGCATCAAGCTCAGCGCCTGAATCTTCACGCCCATTTGGGCTCAAAAAGAAGCGAGCATCATCGACCGCGCTGATATTTTTATTTTTGCCAAACAAGCCTTTTTTATCATCAGAGAAATATAATAAGCGGCGCCATGTCGTATCTTGGGCAAGATTTTTTATCTTAGCCTGCTCACGCCATGAAGTTAGCAGCTGTCTAGAATCCGTTTCAGCAGCTGTGCCAGATTTGGCTTTAGCATCGTTATCGGTATTAGTGTTAGCATCTGTATTAAGCGCAAGCTCACCAGTCGTTACTAGTGAAGCCGGCGTTGGTAAAAATGCTTGCGCCTGCGCGGTGAGCAGCAGGCCAGCAAGCGCCAGTGGCAAACGAGCATACCGGCTAAACTGAATTGGCGTATCATCTAGCGCAATACGATTTGAAACTGAGTTTATATACATAGGTAAAATCTCGCACTATAAAGGTGATACGCTTATCGCGTGACTGTTATTTATTAAAGTATTTTAAGACTTATTATCAATATTGAATTTTTTAGTAAAATATTATTGATGTCTCTCTTGTTTATAATGAAATGACGATATATTTACTATTCATTTATACAAAATTTATGATAAAACGCATTTTTCTGCTGATTAATAACGATTATAAAAGAGAATATTATGTCTATAGCATCACCGATGACAATCAACGAAGGTCAATTATCAGCCGCCACTTGGCTTGCTTCTCCGAACGTTAATAAACGACCTCAGAATACAAGCATTGATACGATTGTTATTCACAACATCAGCTTACCGCCCAGTGAATTTGGCGCGTGCGACGCTGACGGTATCCACTACGTCAAAGCCTTATTCACCAATCAATTAGACTGGGACACCCATCCTTATTTCCAGACCATAAAAGGCGCTGAAGTTTCTGCGCATTTATTTATTGAGCGCGACGGTACGATGACTCAATTTGTAAATTTTAACGAGCGTGCATGGCATGCTGGCAGGTCAAGCTATCTTGGTCGAGTCGAATGTAATGATTATAGCATTGGCATTGAGCTTGAAGGATCAGATTTTGTGCCTTTTAGCGCGGCGCAATATGAGGCATTGGCAAAAGCAATCATTGCCATTTATGATGCTTATCCTAAAACCCGTCGACATCTGACTGGTCATAGCGATATTGCCCCCGGTCGCAAAACTGACCCTGGTGATTATTTTGAATGGACAAAATTGCGTGAGATGATTGTCAACCTTCTTGATCCCTAAACCTTATTTTAACTGAGGTAAAAGCATTCTTGATAACAGACTCTGTATTTCCTATCCAATGCATTTACCTAGGTTATGAAAGTGCTATAATCTGTCAGTTTTTTTGACTCTCGTAAATCAGCAAGCAACCATCACTAAACAAATTAGCAGAATAGGTTCTCATGGCAAAAAGTCGGTTATTTCGTTCAACCATGGTGGTCAGTAGCATGACCATGCTGTCGCGTATCTTAGGTCTCGTACGCGATATTGTTTTATTAGGCGTCTTTGGCGCTGGTGGTCTGATGGACGCCTTTTTGGTAGCCTTTAAGATACCGAACTTTCTGCGACGCCTATTTGCTGAAGGTGCGTTTAGTCAAGCTTTTGTCCCTGTTTTATCTGAATATAAAGAAAAATACAGCTTACGAGAGGTACAAATATTAGTCAGTCGCACGTCAGGTGCGCTGATGTTAATTTTATCGATGCTTACTGTGGTTGTCATATTAATGGCACCGTGGGTCGTGACTTTATTTGCGCCCGGTTTTGCCGATCAACCTGATAAGTTTGCGATTACCGCTGAGCTACTGCGCCTGACCTTTCCTTATTTATTGTTTATCTCAATGACTGCCTTTGCCAGTGGCATTTTACAAAGCTACGGACGTTTTGCGGCACCAGCCTTTGCACCAGTACTACTCAATTTATGTATGATTGGTGGCGCACTGGTTTTTGCACCGATGTTTGAGACGCCCATTATGGCGCTCGGTTACGCGGTCGCTATTGCAGGCTTATTACAGCTATTACTGCAATTGCCACAACTGTCGCAACAAAAACTACTGGTCATGCCCAAAATCGACTTCCAACATGAAGGTGTCAGACGTATATTAAAATTGATGCTACCTGCTATCTTTGGGGTATCAGTTACTCAGATTAATCTTTTATTAAATACTATCTTTGCTTCTTTGATGATTGGTGGTTCAGTCTCGTGGCTATACGCTGCTGAACGTATGAGCGAGTTACCACTTGGCTTGATTGGGGTGGCAATTGGTACCGTTATTTTACCTAGCTTATCGAAAAGCGAAGCCCAAAAAGACGATGTCAGTTTTAAAAAGACTATTGATTGGGCAGCACGCTTAATTATCTTAGTCGGCGTACCTGCCTCAGCTGCACTATTTATATTGTCTGATGTGCTCATGCAAGCGCTGTTCTTACGTGGCGAATTTACCTTACGTGATGCGCAAATGAGTTCGATTGCCCTCAAAAGTATGGCTGGCGGTATTTTAGGCTTTATGTTGATAAAAGTCTTTGCCCCGGCTTTCTTTGCTCGTCAAGATATTCGTACACCCGTCAGAATCGGTATTATTTCCGTTTTTGCTAATATGATTTTTAGTGTCATCTTCATTGGGATATTTTACTTTCTTGAGATTCCACTGCATGGCGGGTTGGCACTTGCGACGACTGGCGCATCATTTGTGAATGCAGGCTTACTGTATTACTTCTTGCATAAGCGCGATATTTTCCGTTTTGGCAGTCACTGGAAAAAGCTATTTGCGCAGTTTACGATTTCCACCACTGCCATGGTCGCCGTGCTTTATGTCATGCTACCGTACTTTCCAGCCGATAAGGCACAATGGCAACGTTTGGTTGCGCTACTGATTATGTGTGTGGTCGGTGCAGTGATTTACGGCGGCGTGTTATTAGCGACAGGTTTCCGTCCGCGCCATCTGAAACATGGTTAAAAGCACTAGATAAATTATTGGCTTACCAAACCAAAACAAGCGCAATATGAGAATTGACAATGAATGATGTTGATAATTGCCATAATAGCTCATTGTTCAATCACTCACTATTAAGGTTTTATATGACAACTCAGCAGCTTAACGCCCGACGCTTACCTAAGATTGTTGCGACTGGTTTACTTGGCTTTTCTCTATTGAGTACTGGATTGCTGATAAGTGGTTGTAGCAATAGTGATAATGTAGAGACCAAGCCAGCGAACGAAACGACAGATATTTCATCTGCCGTAGAGACTGCTAAGAGTACGGATGATGTCGCAGCTAATGCTGATGTTAATAGTATAGAAGAAGAAAATACTACAGCTAAAACAGATACCGACATTGTTAGTCACGATATCAGTCCTATCGCAGCTGCTGTAAAAGAGCCAAGTATATTAACCAATCGAACCGAAGCAGGTACGCCAGAAAATACCGTGAAATTGGCGCTTGATACTTTATATTATGGCGACGTTAAAAAAGCGGCGACATACTATAAAGTCGATATGGAAAATTTCGCTGAAGAGTTGAAAAATACCCAGTTTGCCTTTAAGCAGACAGTTGAAGCCGTCACTATTATTGATACCAAGTACAATAGCGATAAAACCAAAGCCACCGTCACAGGTGAGCTAAGATTAAAAGGTCAAAGTGAGCCTGCACCTTTGGCTTATGAGCTGCAAAAAATTAATGGCGAATGGAAAATATTGGGCTAAAAAATCTGGCGTAAAGCAGGAATGTGGCAGTAGTTATCTTAGCTATTATTGTCATTATCTATGACACTTTTACCTAGGATCACCACATCAGCGATAAACCCATCCATATCACAGACTTTTGGCATCAAGCCCCATTGCTCAAAGCCAAGCTTACCAAATAATCCCAAGCTTGGCTGGTTGTGGGCAAAAATAAGCGCAGCGACATTATGAATACCTAAACTTGGTGCTTGCTGCAACATCCAACGAACCAATAAGCTACCTAGCCCTTGACCATGATAGTCGTTATGAATATAAATGCTAATCTCGCTACTAATATGATAAGCCGGACGCGCATACAAATCACTAAAGCTGCCCCAAGCGACGATTGACGAACATTCTCTTTGTTTATCACTATTAACAGCCTTATCTACTGCTTTAACGACATAAATAGGTCGCGTTGCACTATCAATATGTTCTGCAAACCAAGCTGCACGCTCTTCATGAGTCACTGGCTCAAGATTGGCAGTCGCCTGCTTACCCGCAATACTTTGGTTATAAATAACCAAAATCTCAGACAAGTCTTCGTCACTTGCGCGCTGGACAATAAATTGATCAGTGAGGTGATTCTTAGACAAAATAGATAATATCGCATTTGAGGTAATTGCAGACATAAAATTTCCGTGATTAATAACGATAGTTGATAGCAATGTTTAAACGCTCGGTGCAGCACAAACGATAAATTATTAAGCATTTTAATTGAGAGCTTTATTGTCGATCTACTGCTCAACGATAAAACTGAACCACTTAAAAGTAATAAGAGTTAAAGTTGCTGCTGCCCTCATTTAATTAGCAACAGACTATAGGATGTTAGTATGGCTATTTTACTTTATAATGGCTGACTTTAAACGCCTCGATTTTAAATATAGAAGTGTTTTTTTACTTTTTATCTGGTCTTATCTATCATAGCTGAAAATTTATGAACACCTATTTTCTTGAGCAATTGATGGCATCGCCAAGCGATCTGCCTGCCAATACTAGCCCAGCCGATCTAGCGCCTTGCGTACTTACTATCGGTAACTTCGATGGCGTACATTTAGGCCATCAAGCGATGCTTACTCAAGTTCGGACACTTGCACATGCGCGTAAACTTAGCGCTGCTGTGATGATATTTGAGCCGCAGCCACGAGAGTTCTTTGCACCAGCTAGCGCTCCTGCCCGCTTAACCAATCTTGCCGAAAAGCAAGCCTTGCTAGCAGAATATGGCGTTGAAACCTTAATTGTCGCAAGCTTTGATAACGAATTTCGCTCGTTATCAGCACAGTCATTTGCAGATATTTTAGCAAAGCGTTTAAATGTACAAGCCTTAGTATTGGGTGATGATTTTAAATTTGGTCATGATCGTAGCGGTGACAGTCAGTTTTTGCGTGATTATGGGCTGCATGTGACCAACCTAGAGACGGTCACAGATAGCAGTCATAAAGCGGCGCGTATCAGTTCTACTCGTATTCGAGATTTATTGTTGGCAGGGGATATCGATGCTGCTAATGCGTTACTTGGGAGAGATTATGCCATAACTGGCACAGTCGTTGGCGGCGATAAAATTGGTCGAACACTGGACTTCCCGACTGCCAATATTGACTTAAAGCGCATCAAACCTGCCTTACACGGTATTTTTGCAGTTGATGTCGTCAGGCTTGATGAAGATGGTAATGTTATACCAGATGGTTTAGTCAAACGTGCAGATAATGATATGAAAGGTATAGCAGGTTTGCGGGCAAATAGTCTATTTGGTACTGCCAATATCGGCACTAGACCTTCTGTCGACAAAAAACATGAATGGCGTTTGGAAGTACATTTTCCAGAGTTAGAAGCTGACTTATATGATCTAAATTTGCAGGTGCGTTTTTTACATTATTTGCATGGCGAGCGTCATTACGAAAGTTTGGCTGCGTTAAAAGAAGGCATTCATCATGATGTGCAACAATTGATTGAATGGTGGGCAAAGCAAATAAATTGACAATCAATAACTATTTTAAGCAACCACTTGATAAATAGAAACCCACAACCTTGAAAGGTCGTGAGTTTCTTAATGGCTGACTTATTAGCCACTCATTTTTCATTATCAAGTTAATACTAATACCTAGCTGGCAACTTACGTATGTGGGTGCAAACGAACATTCAAATCATCAATCACCTCTACCCAAGCCGCATCTTTTTCCCATTCTTCTTGCAGGAACATACGTTGGTTATCATTCCAAATACTCGCTTCTATCAATTTTTCTTCTTTTGCCAATTGATTGTTTTCAATAAAGTGATCAATTGCTTCATCCGAGCTATCAAGACCCAACTGAGCAAACAGCTCATTCATATTATATTCAGGTTCGCCTAACATGCACTTTCTCCTTAAATGGCAAAAATTTGCTTATGCTTATTATTTAAATGTACCCATTTATTGTAGCAAGCTTTATGCTAATAGCTGTTAATCAACGTTTATCTAACGTTATCAATTGTATTAACCTTTAAATATTGGGGAAAAATAAGCTGTATAAGCAAGCTAATTATCCATAAAATATACTAACCATACACCAAAATTCAAACAAAAAAAGCCCTCATAATAAATGAGGGCTTTTTACTTAGTGCTGAAAATAAACAGCCCTAATATTATCGTAGGCTAAAAGCTTACGGTAGTAAGTGCGCTACTGCATCACGCTCTTCACTAAGCTCTTGCTCAGTCGCTGCCATTTTCTCTTTCGAGAATGCTGATGACACATCAACGTCAGCAACGATAGACCAATCGCCGTTAGCACAAGTCACTGGGAATGAGTAAATCAAACCTTTAGAAATACCGTACTCACCGTTTGAATAGACACCCATAGATACCCAATCGTTATCATCGGTACCCATTACCCACGTGCGTACGTGTGCAATAGCAGCATTCGCAGCAGAGGCCGCAGATGATGCACCGCGAGCTTTAATGATTGCCGCGCCGCGTTGCTGTACTTCTGGGATATAAGTTGCTTCGTACCAGTCACGATCAACTAAATCTAAAGCTGGCTTACCGTTTACGGTGCAAGCAGTCAAATCAGGATACTGAGTTGATGAATGGTTGCCCCAGATGATCATTTTTTTCACGTCGTTAACGGTGCTGTCAGTTTTACCAGCCAACTGTGCCATTGCACGATTGTGATCCAAACGAGTCATGGCAGTGAAGTTACGCGGGTCTAAATCTGGTGCGTTACGTTGAGCGATAACAGCGTTGGTGTTAGCAGGGTTACCGACGACCAATACTTTTACATCACGGCTTGCAACGTCATTCAATGCCTTACCTTGCGCTGAGAAAATCGCAGCGTTGGCTTCTAGCAAATCTTTACGTTCCATACCAGGACCACGAGGGCGTGAGCCTACCAGTAATGCATAATCGACGTCTTTAAAAGCAACCGTGGCATCATCAGTTTGTACGATACCTGCTAATAGAGGGAATGCACAGTCTTCTAATTCCATGACCACACCCTTTAGGGCGTCGAGTGCTGGAGCGATTTCAAGTAATTGCAGAATCACTGGCTGATCTTTACCTAGCATTTCACCAGAAGCAATACGAAATAACATAGCATAGCTGATATTACCAGCGGCACCAGTCACGGCAACGCGTACAGGCTGTTTCATTGACATTGAATACTCCCTAATTATTGATTAGATAATTCACGATTCTAATTGGTGATTATCGATTTAGATAGCGACTTACTTGCTGAATACTTACTCGATGAATATAGTAGTCATGAACCGAGAGCTAGTGTAGCACCTGCGCCTATCCAGCGTCTAGGTAAAGCAAGAAACCTATCCCCAACTATATTGTTACATTTTATACGATAAAATAGCGACAATAAATATAGCAGGATAGGAAGATGAAAGGCAAAAGCGGATATGAAAGGAGAAATAATCAGATAGGATAAAGGCGTACTATTTACCGCCTGAAATAACAAATTTACTGCCACAATTGTCTACGACATTATGACAATTGGCAAATTCACTGCCTTCATAACAAACATGCACATCTGTCAGTATCATTTGACGCTGCGTCCCTGCTTGGCAAATTAAATCGACACTGGCAGGCGACATCCCTTTATTTAGGCTGGTCATCTGCCCAATAAAACGAGATTTTAACACCGTATAACTATTGCCAGTATTCAGCTCATTTGGCAGCTTTAGAGCGCCGGCATAATTGGTAATTTGGCGGAAATAATTGCTAGCGCTTAACGGGCTACAAGCACCATAACGTTGCCACGCTTGAGTACGCACAGTAGTATCGGGCATGATACGGTTAACGACTTTTAGCTGTAGCGGCGTTAAGCGCGGCTCGCTACCACGTCCACAGCGCTTACCATAACCCATATCCAAACCAGATACCGTCAAAGAATAGCCTTCTAAACACTGACGCATACGCGACCGCGTCGGTTGCAAGTTACATAATGCCGGCGTCATCTCAATCATCAGCACACGCTGACCAGTTCTGCTCGCATTAGCCGCTTGAGCAGACATTACTATCACCCCTTGCATCAGTAACAAGGTAGCGATACTAATAGCCGTATAGCCTTTCGTATTACGCGGTTGATTCATCATATTCTGACTTCGATACTCTGGCATCACTGTTTTTGGCATCAAGCCCACCTTGGTTTGAAGAAATAATCGATGCCTAATAAGCACCGATATGGGCAGATTGAGATATTTTTATATCACAAGAAGGTAAGGTGTTGATCAAGTTGGGCAATAGCAGTCATCTTAAACCATCAAACCCAAAATATCGAATGACAACACTACAGATACTTTAAAAAAACAACTCATAATTAGAGCAATGGTAGCAAAAAAAATCTTTTAATCTATAGCAAAAACGTAAACATGCCATGATGGCTATATCGCGTTTCTTGAATATTATTAAATAGCTTTATTACGGAACGATGTACTTATTGAAGCAGGCAAATCATAAATACCAAATCAGCGCTATAAAAAAACCACTAACCTTTTAAGATTAATAGTTTTTTAGATTGAGTCATATTAAACTGATAGTGACTAGAATGCGGCAAATACAGTACCCATACGTTGGCTTATTGGCTGGTCACGACCCAATAAGCTGCTATAAATGGTCGCATTTTCCATCACATGTTTCACGTAATTACGAGTTTCAGGAAAAGCAATCGATTCAACGTATTGATCAGCTGCCAGCGAGCCATAGCTTGGCTGCCAACGTTTGGCATTGTTTGGACCAGCATTATAGCCTGCCGTTGCCAATACAGGCTGGCTATTTAACTTGCCAAAAATATCACCCATATACCACGTACCATAACGGATATTGGTATCGCCACTATTAGCACGACTTGCACTATAAGTCTCACCCAAATTACGGGCGATATATTTTGCCGTATCTGGCATCACTTGCATCAGTCCACTTGCGCCAACATTTGAGCGTGCAGAGGCTACAAATCGGCTTTCTTGACGCATAATGCCATATGCCCAAGCAGGATCGATACCAGCAGACTGACTGTGACGAACGACAGCGCTTTGATGCGGCATTGGATGCGATATGGCAACGCTGTTTACATTATCGGTATTATCAATTGCATATATTGCACGGTCGAGCCAGCCCATGTCATAAGCTTGACGCGCGGCGGCAATGATTAATTTTTCATCACGGCTATCACGTGCTTTTTTGACCGCCCAGTTCCACTCACGATTGGCATAGGCTCGGCTGGCATCAGCATTATATAACGCAAAGGCACGAGCAAAATGCGGATTCTGCATAACCCGAGCACGATCTGCGCTACTGACATTAGGCAAATTACTGCCGCCTAAACGACTAGCATCAAAACGCTGACCGATTTTATCTTTTGCCATCAGCCCATAGTACTCATTACTTTTGGCAATGTTTTGGTACATTTTCTTCGCGGTATTACGCTTCTTAGTATCGTTTGACTGCTCATAAGCGCGCGCTAGCCAGTACTGCCATTGATTAGATTTTTGGCTGTCAGCATCCATTCTTGAGATAGCTTCGACCACATCGTCCCAACGACTAAAACGAATCGCTGCCATGGCATAATATTCCGCTTCTTCAAAACTAAAGTCATTGTCTAAGCTATTACGGAACCAGTCGACGGCTTCAACGTTAAAGCCATCATCAGTATTGTGATTCATACGCTGTACACCAAGGGTACGATAGACTGCGCGGCGGGTATCATCAGTCAATAATTTCGCTGAACGCTGATTGTCTTGCTTAATATCAAAATCCAACTGCAATGCTGCCTCACGATAAGACTTTTCGGCGACACGCCCCATCGCATAAAGGTACAAATATTGATTGGTTTGGCTTGCAGGCTCACGAGCAAAACGGCTAAAAAACGATGATGGATTGAGCTGAATCTCACTCAATGAGGCATAAGGAATAGGTATTCCCAACTTTGATGACAGCGCCATGATATCGCCTGTTTTACCTTTACGAAGCATACGTTTAAGGCGCGAGACTCTCTCTGGATTGCTAATCAGGGCGTTGTTATTCATCTCAAGCGCTAGCTGATCACAGAGGGCAGGCTGTTTTTTGGTGGTCAACCACACATCAGACTTCGATGCCATCGCACGCATGGTATCACCGCCATTATTAAACCCAAGAGCAACGGCGCACTTCTCACTGGCATCCGCATTGGTAATCAAATTCGCCACTTGTCGTACGGCGGCATAATCATTTGAACCCGCTTTGGTTTCGGCAAAGTCAGCAGCGAGTTTTTCTGCCATAACCGTATCTGGGTATTGGCGCACGAACTGCGAAACTGCCGCAGGACTTTGTGAATTCAGATCTAGATTCATCCGCCAGTAAGTAGGATACATGGCAAATAAGCCACCGCTCATCGACTGCTCATAGTTATACAAGGCATTGACATCACCGCGTTCTGCGGCGATTGCTGCTGCTGTAAAAGAACCTGCGCCGCTATCTACTTGATAAGCATCGTTCTGCTGAGAATTGTTTTGAGAGAAACTATTTGTTTGCGAGCTGTTTGACTGACTATTTGGTTGATAGCCAGCTGGCTGGTATTGCTCTACTGGGAAGTTGCCTTCTTGCTGATAGCTGCCGCTCTCGCCCCAAGTCAATTCTGCAAAGGCAGCTTGCGACAAGCCCAAGACCCCTACTGCCGTGGCAACACTTAGCGCGCTTCTTTTAAATATCATCTTCTTAGACCTCTTATACATCTCATCTTGACGGGTTTGCTTAACAAGCATATCAGGAGCAACCTGCGGCTTTGTCATACTGACTCTCTTTTATAATAGGTCTTAAAGATCATTTTTAATAAAATTATGCTAAAAAGAAATTTTAGACAGCTAGAAATTGTCATTTATTCAATAACGCTAATAAGGTGTCATTCATCATACTATACTCGTTGCACATTCAACCATCAGCTTTACTTTTCGTTAATAAAGTGGATAGCAGCGGGTAACACGCAAGTGTTATCACGCACAAAACATTATCAATCATAACACCTCTTAGTTATAACCAAATAATCATCGATAAGCAATTGATAGTATTATAAATAATATAACAAACTTATCATGATCAACCGACGCTAACTTTTCCCATTAGCGCAGGGTTGTGATAAAATACGCCACCTGTTAATCGCCTAGCCCGCTATACTTTTAGTCAATCATGGACTTATCCTTATGAGTGTTACTGTATTTAATCCGCGCATCGATGACGCTACTATCGCTGATACCACTATTAAAGCACCAACCGTCACGGCACTCGAAGAACTAAGTTTAGCCCAAGCACTGGTAAAATCGACGACTAAAAAAGTGTTTATCACCACTCAAGGCTGTCAGATGAACGTTTATGACTCAAGCAAAATGCTTGATGTGCTTGGCGATTCACACGGTATGGAAGTCACCCATGATATTGACGAAGCTGATGTGCTATTAATGAACACCTGCTCCATTCGTGAAAAAGCGCAAGAAAAAGTCTTTTCAGAGTTGGGTCGCTGGCGCAAATTAAAAGAAAAGCGTCCTGATTTGGTTATCGGTGTGGGTGGTTGCGTCGCCTCACAAGAAGGCGATAATATCCAAAAGCGCGCGCCTCATGTCGATATGGTATTCGGTCCACAAACCTTGCACCGTTTGCCAGAATTGTATGACCAATCACACCAGCAACGTGAGATTGCACCTAAAAACCGTATCGGTACAGTCGATGTATCCTTCCCTAGTATCGAAAAATTTGACTTCTTGCCAGAACCAAGAGTAGAAGGGTTTAAAGCCTTTGTCTCTATCATGGAAGGCTGCTCAAAGTATTGCTCATTCTGCGTGGTACCTTATACCCGCGGTGAAGAATTATCACGTCCACTTGATGATGTATTGGCTGAAATTGATAGCTTAGCGGCACAAGGCGTGCGTGAAATAAACCTACTTGGTCAAAACGTCAACGGCTATCGCGGCGAAAAAGATGACGGCAGTATTTGCCGCTTCGCAGAGTTATTGCATTATGTCTCTCACGTCGATGGCGTTGAACGCATTCGTTATACTACTAGCCATCCGCTAGAGTTCACTGATGATATCATTGACGCCTATGCGCAATTACCAGAGCTGGTATCACACTTACATCTACCCGTGCAGAGTGGCTCAAACGCTATCTTGGCGGCGATGAAACGCAACCATACCATTGATGTTTATATCACTCAAATTGACAAGCTAAAAGCGGTACGCCCTGATATCCATTTATCCAGTGACTTTATCATCGGCTTCCCTGGAGAAACCGATCAAGATTTCCAAGATACCTTAAATCTAGCAAAAGAATTGAACTTTGATCATTCTTATAGCTTTATTTACTCTAAGCGCCCTGGTACGCCAGCAGCAGAACTGCCTGATGATGTAAGCTTTAAAACTAAGAAAGAGCGCTTGGCGGAATTTCAGCAAGTGATTATTGACTCAACACTTGCAAAAACCCATGAGATGGTCGGTACGACGACTCGCGTATTAGTTGAACAAGTCGCCAATCGTCATCCTGACTGCTTAATCGGTACGGCAGATAATACTCGTACGGTGATGTTCCCTTATGATATTGATAAAATGGACGAGTTACTTGGTAAAATCGTTAGCGTACGCGTGACTGACTTTGTGAGTCCACATATGGTAAAAGGCGAGTTAATCGAAGTGCTTGCTTAACACCTGCAAAAATGATTTTGAGTAATCAATAAAAGTCGTTCACTATTTGATAGTGAACGACTTTTTTATGACTAAATATTAATCTTTATATGAATAGATAATAGCGATTTTTAAATTAGAACACTATTTAATACGTCAGCCAATAAAGCCGCTGCAATTAATATAAATATCACGCCGCAGCCACGATTAAGCCATGCTAATCTGTCACCAATATCCAACCAACCTGCCAGCTTTTTGCCGCCTAATGTATATACTATCTGCCAAATCGTCTCACTTAAAAACAGCCCTAAGGTGAGCATTATGTATTGTGGCCAGAGCGGCGCACTAAAATTGATAAATTTAGGAAAAAAGGCGGCAAAAAATAAAATCGCTTTTGGATTAGAGAGTGATACCCACATTCCTGTGCGAAATAGCATAGCATTACTAGGTGACATTTTGACCGCTGCACTAGAGAGCGAGCGCGGCTTAAGTTTATCAGGTTGCTGGATATTATCAGGGCAATTAGAGCTCCTTGCCAACTCTACGCTAACCTCCTCGCTCATCGTATTGGCGTCATTCATTAAGCTGCTATCACTACCACTATCGCGCCATGAGGCAATACCTAAATAGATAAGATAAATAGCACCGACTGCTTTGATGATAGTAAGTAACCAAGGTAACTGGCGACTGATAACATCGAGTCCAAGCAGTGTAGAGAGTAGCAATATAAACAGCCCAAGACTCAGACCTGCCAGCGTCCATAAGGTGCGCTTAACACCGTAGTTAAGTCCATATTGAAATGCCAGTAGCATATTCGGACCCGGTGTCGCTGAGATAAAAAACGTACTTGCAAAAAATACCGCCAACAGATGCCAAGACATCAACCAACCCCTACTGTCTTATTTAAAATTAATTGACTACACGAAAAAATAAACACCGCCATAAAGACGGTGCATTTTGTACCAACTAAGACCGAAGTCTGCGGTTTATTTATCCGCCGTACAACTCACCAATAACCGCTGTAAGAAGCTATCGCAGCGCTCAATCTCACTAAGCGCGACATATTCATCAGCTTTATGTGCCTGCTCAATACTGCCAGGACCACAGATAATGGTTGGAATACCGCTATTAGTAAACTGTCCGCCTTCGGTTGCATAAGCGACTTTATGGCGCTTATCATCACCCGTCAGTGCGGCTATTAGTGCTTGTAGCTCGGCACTATCGCTATCGGTCATTGCTGGTACGCGTTCTTCTTGCATCAGCTCAATGCCGGTTTCTGGCGCGCGCGCTTGCATTTGTGCACTTAGTTCTGCAATTTTTGCTTGAATAGGTAGCAGAATATCGTCCTGCGTCATATGTGGCAGATTACGATAATCAAAGGTGAACTCGCATAGATTGGGCACGATATTGGTCGCTGTACCGCCTTGTATGGTGCCGACAGACAATGTTGAATACGGAACATCAAACAGCATGTCATTATCGTCACGTTTGCTAATTTCTTCAGCCAAGTTATCGACATAACCAATTAAGCGGCTGGCATAACTGATAGCGTTAATACCTTGAGCAGTCAATGATGAGTGCGCAGATTTGCCATGTACGCGGCAACGATAAACAGCAATACCTTTATGTGCAACGACCATCGCCATATTGGTCGGCTCACCAACGATACAATAATCAGGGGTGATACCGCGTGCTTTTAAGTCCGCCAAAATCAGTGGCGCACCTAGACAGCCGACTTCTTCATCAAAGGACAACGCTAAATGCAATGGACGACGCAACTGACCACTATTTGATAACTCCACCGCTTTTGGTAATAAAGTGAGCGCGCAAGCGATAAAACCTTTCATGTCGCAAGCGCCGCGTCCATAGAGCTTATCACCACGAATCGTCGCAGTAAATGGCTCTGATGTCCATTGTTGACCATCAACTGGTACTACATCCGTATGCCCTGATAGCACAAGACCATTATCCACTTTATCAGCATTTTCTCCTGCTGGTACCGTCACGAATAAATTGGCTTTATTTTTGGCGTCATTAAAAGTCAAATCTACTGTTAAGCCCAATTGCTCGCAATAGCTTTGCACATCTTCAATCAATGCTAGATTTGAATGGCGGCTAACCGTATCAAAAGCAATCAACCTTGTTAACCAGTCGATGCTGTTTTTAGGGTAATTAGCGTCAACCACACTTTTATTATCAGTTGCTACCGTCATAAGACATCCTTAATACCATCCAAAATAAAAGAGTAAAGAGTTTAATCTCTTTGAAATGCGCGTTGTTGCAGCGCTTTTACTTCTTCATCCAAGCCTGCAATCGGACCTTCAACTGGCACATTCGGCGCCACTTCTTGAATCGCCAACGTGTTAATCGGTGATGAAGACGTGACGCCCATCTCCTCCATCCATGTATTTAGCTGTTTTGATGAGCTGACATAAACAATACGACCAAGCCCTGCCCACGCATGAGCGGCAGAACACATGGCACAATGTTCACCTGAGGTATAGACGACCGCTTGCTGACGTGCGTCAGCCGTCATATTCTTTGCCGCCCACTGGGCAACAGCAATCTCAGGATGATAGGTGGCATCGACGCTATTAGCGCGGTTACGATCTTCACACAATACCTGACCATCACCATCGACCAACACACTACCAAACGGTTCATCACCCGCCTCTAAAGCTTCGGCAGCAAGTTCAATAGAGCGGCGTAAATGTTTCATATCATTGTCAGTTATCATGTAAGTCTCCTTTATAACACTCTTCTATGATGGATTGTTTTGATTCATGACATCAATGACTGGTGGCATAAGTTTTGGCAATTTGCCTTCTGCTTGCAGCTCTTTTGTGGTCTTAGCATCGATAGCAAGCCCAGCAATCAAGGCAATGTCTTTCACAGCTTTACGCTCACGAGTGGCAAAGCTTACTGGCACCATACGTGCAAACTCATAAATGTACAAATAAGACTCTTCGCCGCCTTCAAAGTCTTCGTCATCTTCTAAACGAATCGCGCCGATCTTAGCCAAATCGGTTAGCATCTCATTTTCTTCGCTGCTTAAACGGCAATCGGTAATACCAAAACCAGTCATAAAGCCATTCGCCCACTGTTTCAATGCCATCACACGCTCGTATAAGTCATGTTCATCATCTGGCACAAGCGGCATATAAGAATAAGCATCTTCTTTATCTTTTAGCTGAAAAACAATATCTTCTGCCTCTTCAGTCAATAAAGTCAACGCCTCATCCGGTAGCGGCGCAAAGCTCAGCTCTTCAAATACCTTGGCCCATACTTGCTCATCAGGCGCATTGCAGGCGGTCATCAGCCCTGTCATCATGCCATGCACCTCACTGACTGACACATCCGTCCAGTCGTCAAAAGCCTTTAGCCACGTGTTCCAACCAGAGATATTGTCATTCATACTCGATGTCCTAATAATTGATATTACAGATAAAATAAATGTAGCACGATGTCAGCTGTCATCGACAAGGCAGCTACTGATAAAAATAAATAAGCCCAGTGTCGGCAATTACTTTGTTGGTATAGATATTATGCGGTCACCTATGGCATTATTAAACGCAGACAACAAAATTCATTTACGCTTACTTGTTAAGGATAAAAACTGACCATGTATGACCAACTTAGAATATTAGAAAAAATGATACTCGACATCAAAAAACAGTATCAGCTTGTCAATGCTGAACTTAGCAGCCTCAAGCAACAGCCTATTAGCGACCCAAAAGAGCTCGCTACTTTAAAAACCAAGCTAGATAGCAGCTATGCAGAACGCGATGGCGCAAAAAAACAATTTGGTGATCTTGATAAGCGCTATCAAAGCCTAGCCGAAGCGCACCATATGATTGGTGAAGAACAAGATAAATTACATAAGCAGATTGAGCTATTAGAACAACAAAATCATGATCTAAAACAGCATAATAATGAATTAAAACAGCAGTATAGCGAAATTAATCAGCAAAATAGCGACCTAAAAAAGAAAAATGAATTGGCAGCTGAGCGTACACAAGTGGTATTACAACGCCTAACGCGTATCGATCAAACTGAAGGCTAGCACGCGCTTATTATGCTCGCTTATCTCCTCCCCTTTACTGACCAGACATTGTAGGATTTATCATGACCGACGACCTAAAAAAAACCAGCGAACAACAGTCACAAAATACTCAAGCGCAAACTAATCCAGTAGATAAGAACCAAGCAAAAACGTTCACATCAAACGCATCGAATAGCGCTGCCAAACCGGATAGTAACGTTACTCGCCCAGCTGAACCACAAATTAAAAAAGTTGATATTGCAATTGCCGGTATCACTTATCCAATTTATTGCCCAGTACATGAAGAAGAAGAATTGCGTGCCGCGGTTTTTTATATCAATGATTACGTGCTAGATCTCAGAAGAAACGCTCCAAGTCTTAGCCAAGAAAGCTTACTGCTACTATGCTGCTTAAATTTACATGAGAAAATTCAGACTAATAAAAGAGATGAAGAAGACCGCTCGCAGCAAGATAAGCAATCTGTCGCTCTGTTAAATAAAGTCATCCAAGACGCGCATTCCATTTTATAAGCCAGTACTGTTTTTTGATGCTTGTAAATGTATCAAACGCTTAGTTTTATAAACTAAGCGTTTTTTATGATTAAAAGATAAGCAATTTTTTATACTGTTTATTGATATGTTTTACCAGCATGAAAATCTGCTTGGTGTTCATAATTACAAAAGAACAGCTCATCAGATGCTAACTTATCAATACTCTGTGACGTTATATCAGCATCGGTATCATTATTGGCAGCAATCGTTTCAGCGCTGACCCTGCTTTCAAGCACGCCACGATACTCAGCCAAGCTATTGCCACAAAAATCGCACTGACGCGGTGTAATGACATCGCCTTTTTTTGGCATCATACTTTTAGGCGCACGCGGGTACATAAACTTATAGAATCCCCACATCGAAGCCCAGATAATGAGGATGATAATAATAACGGCTGACACGGCAGTGCTCCTTCAAATATGGCTGAATACATTATAAACGCAACACTTCATAATAGTCATATAAAATATATCATATAAAAAACTGGCTACATTGAGCCAGTTTTTTTAAAATTGCATGATGATGTGGTAACTATGCTCACAATATTATAATTGCAACTCACTAATATCAGCGACTGTCAAGAATAAAGCACGAACTTGCTTAAGTAATGCTAAGCGATTGGCTTTAAGCGCCGCATCTTCACTGTTAACCATTACATCGGCGAAGAACTGCGTCAATGGCTCATCTAAACTAACCAAGGTTTGCAGTACTTGCGTATAGTTCGCCGTTTCGAGTAACGGCTTCACATCAAACTGTGCTTGTTGTACCGTTTGATATAGATTCTTTTCAGCAGCTTCAGTCAATAGTGATGCATTAACCTCATCGGCTACTGTGCCCTCAGATTTTGCTAGAATATTGGCAACACGCTTGTTTGAATCTGCCAACATCGACGCTTGTGGCAATTTACTAAACGTTTGAACGGCGCGAATACGCTGATCAAAATCAAGCGGCATATGTGGATTAATGGCCTGTACCGCTTGAATAGTGTCCACGCTGACGCCTTGCTCAGTATACATCGCCCGATAGCGCGAATTTAAAAATGCCATCACTTGAGTAAAGGTATCACCCATCTTGGCAATCTTGCTACCGTCGCCAGAGCTATAGCCTTTAATCGCTTGCTCGACCAACGCCACTAAATTAATAGGTAACTGCTTTTCAATCAAGATGCGCAAGATACCGATTGCTGAGCGACGTAGACTGAACGGATCTTTTGAACCTGTCGGCGCTTGACCAATGGCAAAAATACCCACTAGCGTATCTAGGCGATCCGCTAATGCTAAGCAAATCCCAACTGCAGTCTTTGGTAATACATCACCGCTAAATTTAGGCAAATACTGCTCTTCTAAACCTGCTGCTACCGCTTCAGGCTCATTATTTAGACGCGCATAATAAGTACCAGCGATACCTTGCAGTTCAGGATATTCACCAACTAACGAGCTTGCCAAATCTGCTTTGGACAAAATGCCTGCACGTACTGTTTCATCGATATCAATCTGCTGACCTTGCTGCTGCATCAACGCCGCGATAAAGGCAGCAAGCTTAGCCATACGTTCAGACTTCTCCCAAATCGTACCCAACTTATCTTGGAACACGCGAGTTTTAAGACTTTCTGTCAGCGCAAATAGTGGCTGCTTTTGATCTTGTAAGAAGAAAAACTCTGCATCAGCTAAGCGTGGACGCACAACTTTCTCGTTGCCTTCAATAATCTGATTAGCATCTTTAGATTGAATATTGGTGATGAAAATAAAATAAGGTTGCAATTTGCCTTCTTTATCCGTTAAGCAAAAATACTTTTGATCGGCTTGCATGGTAGAGATAAGCGCTTCTTGTGGCACTTGTAAAAAGCGCGGCTCAAAGCTTGCCCGTAGCGCAATTGGGAAATCAACCAAGGCGGTAACTTCATCTAACAAACTCTGCGGTACGATAGCATCAGCATTGACTTCAGCTGCTAGCGCTTGAACTTGATTATGAATAAACGCTTGGCGCTTATCAAAATCTGCTACCACTTTTAAACCATCAAGCAGTTGCTCATAATCGTTGGCATGAGTAATCGTATGATATTCAGGACTATGGAAGCGATGACCACGCGTTTGATTACCCGTCTGATGACCTTGGATAGTGGCATCAATGACAGTACTATTCTGCATCAATACTACCCACTGTACCGGACGCACAAATTCATTGCGGCTCGCGCCTGAACGCATGCGCTTAGCAATTGGCAAATTATCAAGCGCGGTTTGGAAAATGGCAGGTAGCAGCTCAGTAGTTGCTTGACCCTGAATCGTTTGCACGTAACCGACGTAATCACCTTTATCGGTTTTAATAATCGTCAGCTCGCTAGCTTCGATACCTAAGCCTTTCGCAAAGCCCATGGCAGCCCGGGTAGGATTACGTTCGGCATCAAATGCCGCTTTAATCGCAGGGCCACGTTTTTCTTCAGTACGGTCAGGCTGCTTCTCACTAATGCCTTCAATCTGAAGCGCTAAACGGCGCGGCGCCGCAAATGCTTTGATACTGTCGAAGCTAATATCTGATTCATTTAATTGCTCAGTGACGCTTGCTTGTAGCGCGTCACGTAAAGTTTTTAAGCTTTTTGGAGGTAGCTCTTCACACCCCAGTTCAAATAAAATCGTACTCATGGGATGCTCCTATTTATTATTAGTAGATTGGCTGTTACCAGTAGCTTGATTGCTTTCTGTACTTTCAAGCGTTCCTTCTTTTGGCAAATACTTATCAAGCGCTGCTTGGCGATGGGCTTCATCTGCTAATGGGAAGCCTAATTTTGCACGGGCTTCGACATAACCAATAGCGACTTTACGTGCTAGCGTACGTACTCGTAGGATAAAACGCTGACGTTCGGTCACTGAAATTGCACCGCGCGCATCGAGCAAGTTAAAGGCATGCGATGCTTTTAGCACCATCTCGTAAGCTGGTAACGGTAAGCCCGCTTCAACCAATTTGTCCGCTTGCTGCTCATAAAAATCGAACATCTGCCCCATCATCGGTACATCAGCATGTTCAAAGTTATAGGTTGACTGCTCAACTTCGTTTTGATGGAAGACATCACCATAAGTGACACGACCAAATTCGCCATCTGCCCAAACCAAATCATAAACGCTATCGACACCTTGCACATACATCGCCAAGCGCTCAAGACCGTAAGTAATCTCTCCTGTCACTGGGAAACATTCAATGCCGCCCACTTGCTGGAAATAGGTAAACTGCGTCACTTCCATACCGTTTAGCCAAATCTCCCAACCAAGTCCCCATGCGCCTAGCGTGGGTGATTCCCAATTGTCCTCAACAAAACGTACATCATGTACCAATGGATCAATACCAATCGCCTCAAGTGAGCCTAAATATAGCTCTTGAATATTGGGCGGGTTTGGTTTTAGCACTACTTGAAACTGATAATAATGTTGCAAACGGTTTGGGTTGTCACCATAGCGACCATCGGTTGGACGACGTGACGGCTGCACGTAAGCCGCATTCCAACGCTCAGGACCTAATGAGCGCAAAAATGTTGCGGTATGAAAGGTACCTGCGCCGACTTCCATATCATAAGGCTGCAAGATAACACAGCCCTTATCCGCCCAATAATTCTGCAAGGTCATGATTAAATCTTGAAAAGTCATCGGTTCGGCGTTCTTCGTTTGGGATGCTATAGTTTGAGACGTCATAGTTTGGATTGTCATAATAAAGCCACTGTGAATGAGTGTTATAAGATAAATCTTTGATAGCGCTCGTATCGCCTATATAGTAACGAGGCTATTCGCCTGCTCACCTTACTAAAAATTGACGATTTTATCTATATTTACCTGAACTAAATTTATACAGCATGCAGAATTATTCAGTGTTACAGCTCATTTATTAATAAATTCCAATAGAAAAACAACCAATGACATAAATAAAAAAATACCCAAATGCGTGAGCATTTGGGCAGGAGGAAAGGTATGTCTTGGGCATCCTGATTAGTCAGGCTTTTTGTTTTTTGGGGTACTGCAATTTTATTATTAAGCTTTTTTAATTTATCAATACTATAAATCTCTGCTTTACTGATAAGACTGGCTATTTGCTTTTGGCATGATGATCCATAATATAATATAGATTAAAACACCGGGTACTGCTGCACTTAAGGTTGAGACTATAAAGAATAGTAATCTAACCCAAGTTGGCGACCAACCGACATATTCTGCAATACCGCCCATCACGCCTGCTATCATGCGATTGTTCTGTGAACGATGTAATTTTGCTAACTTAGCCAAATCAAATACCTCTTTTATATTTATTTTATTGCGGCTCTTATAAACTTCTTACTATTTTATATATATTAAGATCGTTTTGCATTTGCCTTTTGAGCTTATGGAATAAGTATAGCAATCATTCTGCTTATATCTGTTGGCTGTGTAGACGTGCTTTGTGAGTTTATGCTACTTAAGCTTACTCTAACCTCTCATTAGTACACCTAAACCCCTGATTTTAAATAGTTATTTCAAATTGTTTCAAAGACAGCTTTGTTTCTAGCCTATTACAACTTTTGTTACATGTACCATATTATTTAATGAAACCAAATGCTTAGACGCCATAACTAATTCTTAAAAACGATGTTTTATTCAAATAAAATAACAGGGTTGTAGATAAATAAAAAATAATTTTATTTCAAAATACGCCATAAAATAACGCCTATTTACAATAATCTACGGGTAAGTCTGCACAAACCTTTATACCATGCTCATAAATACCAAAAATTTTATATAACTAAAAATAAATTGCACTCAATAAGTGTAAATAAGGATAGCTATGTACGAGTCAGGATTAATGATTGGACATTTTGAGCCGCTACATTTGGGGCAAATGCGCAGTATTTTGGATGCAGCAGGACAGGCAAAAAACTTATATATCGTCATTATGACTCATCCATCGCCGCATCCAGATTTTAAAATTACTTTGCAAGATAAAGCACGTTGGTTGCAGATGGCTTGTGCTGACTTGCCTTTTATTCATATTCATACAACTGATGAGATTGAGCTACCGCTACACGAAAGCTTTGCAGATGTAACCATAGATACCACTGCCAGTAATACCAAGCTACAACGGTTGATGGATGCGTTAAATCTGCCAACCGAAACTGTCTTGTTTGTCGCAGAGAATCACCCGTTGGCACAATCTAATGTGCAAAATCAGCTAATTATGCAATTGGTCACCACTCCACTACAGTCTGAATTTGACTCTTATGCCATTGCACGCAATCCGGTCGCACATTGGTCAGCGCTGCATCCACAAGCTCGCAGCGACTATACTAAAACGGTTGCAATCGTCGGTGGTGAAAGCTCAGGTAAGACCACATTGGTACATAAGCTTGCCAATTATTATGGTGCCAGCTTTGCGCTTGAGATGGGAAGGGTTTATGTCGCTACGGATTTGGGCGGTACTGAGATTGGACTACAATACAGCGATTACGGACCTATTGCTCTGCATCATGCCCAAGCCATTCGTGACGCTAAAAACGTAGCAACAGCGCCAGTGACGATTATTGATACCGATTTTGTCACTACTCAAGCCTTTTGTGAGGAATATGAAGGTCGCACGCATCCTTTTGTGGCAGCTTGTATTGATGAATTCTGCTTAGACCATACGATTATGCTCGATAACAATGTGCCGTGGGTTGATGATGGTATGCGCTCTTTAGGCACGCCAGAGGCACGCGGTCGTTTTGAGCAGCTACTATTGGATATTTTTGCCCGTCATCATATCGAGCCGCATATGATTGATCAGCCAGATTATGATGCACGTTATCAGCAAGCGTTATTATTTATTGACCACTATATCTATGGTCAGCAGCCGTAACAGATATTCATCTCTTATTAAAAAATAATTTTCAGCAGCACTATCTATTTTAGGAACATAACGCCATGCGTATTCAGCTACTAGACAATATTACTGGAAAATGGGCGATACAATGGATTGTCATATGGTTCATTTGCGGTATGCTTGCATTATCTGCAGGATTTTGGCTGACCACCGAACATACCACGCTCGATTGGTTTTATTTAGGCGTGTCTTTTATTGGTCTGGTATGTGTGGTCTCACTATCATTTCGTAAAAATATCTTAGGTAATGGTTTTGGTATGGGTGCCACAGCTGGTGAAGTTATTGTGCAAGCAACTTCTGGCGCTGTAGGTCTGATGCTTGCGCCATTATTCAATTTCTTTACCCACGTCTATGGTATTTTTTACTGGTCAAAGCATACCGATGCTGATGGTGACATGGTACCCAAATCTGCGAGCAAATGGATTTGGTTACTGACTATTGGCTTTATGGTAATTGGACTGGCTTTATTTCCCACCGTCAATGATCTGCTAGCGAGCTATGGTTATGCGGTCGTTGAAGATGATAATAGTAAATTCCTAGGCTTTATCTCTTTCTTTTGGATTAACGTCATTGCCTTTGTATTGTCAATTACCGCTCAAGCAGCGATGATTCTGCGTTACTCATTTAACTGGTGGTTATGGATTCTGTCCAACTTCGTCTGGTTGACCGTAAACCTTATGTCAGGCAATTACATCTTTGCAATTCAAACAATGGTATACCAAGTAAACTCGTTTGTTGGGCTTTATGAATGGTATCGCAGCGAGCAAGATTCAGTAGAGACAGCAACACTTGTAAAGAATAGCCACTGATATGCTGTAAAACACTGTCCGGCAGGTTTTACTGAAAAAATAAGAACTTGAGATAAAAGGATTTGACTGTAGGGTATAACAGATAAAATGGCAGCGGACAGATATTCATGCTACAACTGGTAGTCGTAAGTAATGTAATTTATTTATCTACGATCATTCATTTACTGACAAGGAGGTTAGTATGTCTGTTACTCAGCAAAAACGAATGTCAAAGCGCACGCTTGAGCAGTGGCTCAGTGAGTATTCGGTCAGTCATCAAAATCTTATTAACAAAAAAATTCATTGGCTGTGCGTCCCTACTATCTTTGTCAGTCTGTTAGGTATGGGCATGTCGTTCTCAGTTTGGTTTACCTTGATAATGAGCGCCTTGGTATTGTTATTTTATATGCGCTTATCGACGCCACTATTTATGGCGATGGGGATGTTTATTCTCATTTGTCTTTCAGTGATGGCCCTATTACCTTGGGGCTTTAAGGTTTGGGCGGCTATATTTGTGGTTGCATGGATTGGTCAATTTATCGGTCATAAGATTGAAGGTAAAAAGCCCTCCTTCTTTGAAGATTTACAGTTTTTGTTAATTGGTCCAGCATGGGTTGCAAATAGTTTAATGGGACGAAGACCAAAGCCAGCTCATGAATGATAGATTAATATTATTTGCAGAATAGCTCTTATTTTAAAAAAACTGTCTGATATAGCATTTTAATGAAGTAAAAAAGCGCCACTCAACAAACCGTTGAGTGGCGCTTTTTATATCTGGCAAATCTTTTGCTTAAGTTCTATATATTCAGTAGTCTGAACCATTAACCAAATACTTTAAGGCGCTTCTCGAGCGGCTCGAATGCTTTATCGCCTGCTGGTTGCTCAATCGCACCAAAGACCATCTGCGCAATTAATTCCCAATCCTTATCAACTTCCCAAGTTTCAGCCACCTTATCATCAATGATAGGATTGTAATGCTGTAAGCTTGCACCAACACCTACGCTTGCCAAGGCTGTCCAAACTACATACTGATGCATAGCATTGGTATGCTGCGCCCAAATAGGGAATTTATCGGCGTATAAAGGGGCGTTTTCTTGCAACGCTCTGATAGCTTTGTGATCTTCAAAAAACAACACCGTACCCGCACCGGCTTTAAAGCTGTCTATTTTCTGTTTGGTTGAGGCAAATTGCTCATCACTATCGACGATAGCTCGTAAGGTATCTTCAGTGAGCTGCCAAAGCTTGTGATGTTCATTGCCAAATAGGACAATGATGCGTGTTGACTGCGAGTTAAACGATGAAGGCGTATGCAAAATAGCATGCTCGACCAATTTCACCACTTCTTCGTTTGATACTGGTAATTGATTACCTAACGCATAAATCGAACGGCGCTGCTCAGCAAGTTGCTGCAAACTTTGTAATTCTGACATGATAGCTCTCCTAATTAGGTGGGGTATTATAAGAAATATTTATTTAATGCGATAGTTAATTTTGTAAATAATCTTAACAATAAACGAAAATAGAAAAGATATATTAATAAATAAAAAACGGCATTCAATCTATAATTGAATGCCGCTGCTATTATTAACTATCGACTTTTTATTAATGTCACTAATCTAAGGTTTGTACACCGCCACCATTCACAAAGATGGTTTGACCACTGACCCAAGTCGATATCGGTGCCGCAAAATACAACATAGCACCGGCGATATCATCAGCCTCACCCAAACGCTTAATAGGCGTATTTGCGAGCATTTTCTTTTCAATCTCTGGCGTTAGTACCGTTTTCAAAGCATCCGTACGTGTGGCACCAGGACCAACTGCATTAACGCGCACTTCAGGACCAAAGTCATGCGCTAAGTTTGCCACCATATGATTAACAGCCGCTTTTGAGCCTGCATACCCACTCATATTCGGGCTTTTATTGATACTCGACATCGAAGTGGTAAATACAATCGAGCCATACCCTGACGCTTTCATATGCGGGGCGCACAATTGGCTTAAGCGCCAGCCACTAAAAACGTTTAACTCAAAATCACGTCGAATGTCATCGACCGATGCTGTGGACGGGTTTTCACGACCGCCGCCACCGCCGCCCGCATTATTGATTAAGATGTTAACAGTACCAAACTCAGCGACGACTTTGTCTACCATAGTGACCAAATTATCATCTTTTAAAATATTACACTCTACGGCAAGCGCTTTTACCCCAAGCGCCTCAATATCTTTTACCGCTGCTTGCGCATCTTCAAGTTTTAAATCAGCAATGGCAATGTTAGCACCCGCTTCTGCCAAACGTAACGCTGTGGCTTTACCAATACCGTTGGCGCCGCCCGTCACAATGGCAACTTTACCTGACAAATCGAACAGTTCGTTAAATGCTTTATGTTGAAATTCTTGCATAATAATTCCTTAATATAGGTGTGCTCAGCCCGTTTACAGCACTATTAAACAGTATAAATTGATAGCTACTGAAAATAGATGGCTAATACATGCGTTAATCTTATGATTAAGCAGTTGCCAATACGACCATTTTCAATGTGATCGTAATCTAAGCGCTGACTAGAAATAATTATGCGCGGGATAGTTTATTTTAATGTGCTAAGTTCATGCAATTTTTGTAATAATTTATATTTGACTGATTATCATGCCACTATAGGGATTGTCATTGTCTACATATGCTGCTAACTGATTGTTAACTCGAATTTTAGACATAAAAAAAGCTTCACTTCTTATGATAAGAAGTGAAGCTTTAGTGCTTTTACAAGCCATATTTGGAGCGGGAAAAGAGATTCGAACTCTCGACCCCAACCTTGGCAAGGTTATGCTCTACCACTGAGCTATTCCCGCTGAATCAATTCGTAATGATTAACTACTACGTCTCGATAGGCTGGCTATTTTAGCAAATATTCTGCGTGTGTCAATAGATTTTTTCAATTTTCTTCTTATTAAAACTGCCCTTTAGCGACTATTAAGACAATAATCCTTGTAGCTAATTGATTTTATAGTTTATTTCTTAAGCCTCGAAATAAAATTATTTTTATAAATAATTCTCTTATTGCCACTGTTATTAATTATTTCAATCTATCGCACCGCTTATTGTACAAATTTATTATCCGCTTACAGGTTTATATTAATTACAATCCTACATTGTACTGTTACTTTTGCTCTATTGGTTTTAGATGGTTAACATTATTATACTTATGTTTAATGACAGTTAAGGTAGAATTTCACTGTTTTAGTAGATTGAGAGACGATAGTAGAATTTCAATAATAAGCTATCCTCTTATCTATGCTCTTAATACTGGTTTTGTTTAACTTTATTTTTTCCATTTACAGCGAGGATGTTTATTATGAAAAAATTGCTTACCACGACCGTTATGGCGGCTTCATTGTCAGCACTGACTTTAACAGGTTGTACTAGCACGACTGGTACTGGTGCCGTCGGCGTTGATCGTCAGCAGCTGTTGTTAGTATCAAGCGAGGAAGTATTACAGCTCTCAGCTCAGAGTTATAATAAAACAATACAAGAAGCACGAGCGAAACGCTTGCTTGATACCAATACCGCTCAGCTGAATCGTTTAAAAAACATCTCTAATCGTTTGGTCGGTCAAGTGGGCGTCTATCGCCCTGATGCGGCAAAATGGCCGTGGGAAGTACATACGATTAAATCTAATGACTTAAATGCTTTTGTACTGCCAGGTGGTAAAATCATGTTTTACACCGGTATTATCGATCGTCTAAACTTAAGTGATGATGAAATCGCTGCCATTATGGGTCATGAGATGTCTCATGCCTTACGTGAGCATTCACGTGAGCGCTTATCACGTCAATACGCCACTCAAACCGGTATCGGTGTCGCAGCCAGTATTTTTGGACTATCACAAGGTCAAGCTCAGCTTGCAAACGTTGCGGGTGACTTAGGTCTAAGCCGTCCACATAGTCGTACCCAAGAAGCTGAGGCGGATCAAATTGGTCTTGAACTAATGGCACGAGCAGGTTATAACCCACAAGCTGCCGTTACATTGTGGCAAAAAATGCAACGCGCCAGCCAAGGCGAGCCACCACAGTTTTTAAGCACTCACCCATCTAGCGGTAACCGTATTGCACAAATACAATCTTTGCTGCCAAAAGTGATGCCGTTATACCAAAAAGCACGTCGTTAATGGCTGATATTTAGTCATGAAACTTAATTTATTAGACGTTAAATTATTAGATATGATTTTTAATTAATTACTGATAAAAATAAGTACTGACAGCTAACAAAAGCAGAGCGCAGATTTTATATTGCGTTCTGTTTTTTTATGGGTTTAGTCAATACATAATTCTCGCATCAAGACAAAACAGTCTATATATAAACCTCTGCTATAATAGGCATTATTCGTCATTTAAAACCGACCAAACCTAATACTATATTTGGCAAAAGACTCTATTTAGCATAAGGATTAACATGACTACCACACCGACCGCCGACGCCCTAACTCATCAGCTACAAGAACTGCAACCGCAGCATATGGAATTGGTGAATGAATCAATGAATCATGCCGGTTATTTTGACGGTAAAGAAAGTCACTTTAAACTCATCATTGTCAGTGAGACTTTTGAAGGTAAACGCTTAGTGGCGCGTCATCAGCTTATTTACGATCGGGCGAATTCTTTATTGACCTCACAAGGCGGTCAAATTCATGCTTTGGCGATTCATGCGTATACCCCAACAGAGTGGCAAGGGCAAAACCCTGAAAGCCCTTTATGTGCTGGACAAAATGTACAGTAGTGATTATTCCTATCATCAATCTCTTATTTAAGCTTGCGAGCTGTAACGGTAAAAGGAACGTTGTTTCATGAAGCATCTACACATGTTGATGGCAGTACTCGTAATTGTGCTGTTTTTATACCAAAGCTACTTGGTTTTAAGCGCTAATAAATCGGCGCCACGTGTTATTAAAATCTCCAATCATATTATTTATACACTAGTTTTACTTTCAGGCGCATGGATGCTGTTCCAATTGATGAGTGTCAATGCACCTATACAATGGGTCATTGCAAAGATGGTTCTATTTGTAGCAGCGATCAGTGCCAGCATCAAAGCATTTAATAATAGTGCGACACCTAACCAAAGGAAAACCGGTATTCTTATCGCTGGAGCGGCTTATGTGGGTATTGTAGTACTTGCGTTTACTAAGCCGGGCAACTTGTTTTAATGAATGTATTTTCAATATCTTAATTAGAATATTTTTGCTATCTTAAATGTATAAAAACGCAATATTAGCCTACTGGAGCCGCTATGAAAACATTTACTGCAACCGCACTACTGGCAACTGCTGGCATTTTTGGTCTCTCAGGCTGCGCTTCTACGGGTAATATTACGCCGCAATATATTCCGCCAAGCACCTATCAGAGCTATGATTGCCAAGCATTAAATCAAGAGTATGTCCGTGTTAATAACTATGTAAACGCTGCACGTAATGAACAATCAACCTTATCTGCATCAGGTGTCGGTGTTGGGATATCGGCAGGACGTTGGGGCATCTCACCTAACATTAGCTTTGGCGTCGGTCAAAGCAACAATAATAAAGCCCGCGATGTCAAGTTATCGCGCCTATACGGTGAAAGCGATGCCATTATTCAGTCAGCACGTATTCAGCGTTGTAGCTTTGCAAATGGTATTAAGATTTATGGTGAGTAGGCTAAAACTGCTTTAATACATCAAGCATAATAAAAAAGCCAGTACGATAAACGTATTGGCTTTTTTAAAATTCAATTTATAAAATATTGTTCGCAATAACAACTACTTCAAGCTTTGTACCCACTGTATGATCTGGTGACTAGGTAAAGCCCCCGACTGCCGCGCCACTTCCTTACCGTTTCTAAAGGCAACCATCGTTGGTAAGCTACGGATATTATAAGGTGCCGCCGCTTGCTCATATTTATCAGTTTGTACTTTAGCAAAGACGTCTTGTGGTAATTGACTGGCAGCGGCTTTAAACTCTGGTGCCATCATTAGACAAGGCTGACACCAGCTTGCCCAAAAGTCTACGATGGTCAGTACGTCATTTTTTTGAATGACTTTATTAACCGTTTGCGCGTTCAGTTCGTGCGGAATACCGGTCAATAGAGGCTTAGCACATTTTCCACAGTTGGGCGCAGCACTAAGACGTGCAGCCGGTACGCGATTGGTTGCTTGGCAATGTGGGCAGACGACATGACACGCTTGTTGGTCTTCACTCATATTTTGACTCCTATGCTGAACGTATATATTATGAAAAAGCCAACAGCACTTTGCACTATTGGCTTTTTTACTACTTTATCATTAAATAGCTTGAAGTTTATAGAGGTTAAAGTTTACAAGTATTAGTGCCAAGCATTTTATATAGCGGACAAAAACGGAACAAGCCGGTTAGTAGCGGCACCAAACCGACAACACCCCACCAGCTTTGATAGTAAACACCCACTGCAATAATAATGATACCGGCAATAACACGCAGCATTCTATCGGTACTACCAATATTGATATTCATGATTGCTTCCTTAATAGAGAAAATAACAATAATATTGATAAATAAACCATCAATAAGCCAATCATGTTGCATAAAGAACTGGCATTATAATGTATGGCTTTCGTTCAAAACTTTCAATTTAATAGTGACATTTATTTAATCAGTAAATATTATCCTAATACGTTGATAGGTACTTTTAGATAACGCGTACCATTGTCTTCAGGCTTAGGCAGATGACCGGCATCAATATTGATTTGTACTGATGGAATAATCAGCCGCGGCATCTCAAGATTGGCATCGCGGCGCTCACGCATCTCAACAAACTCTGCTTCATTAATGCCATCTTTCACATGGATATTAGTTAGCTTCTGCGCCGCTACGGTGCTGGTTGGACAATGCTTTCGTCCCTTACTTGGATAGTCATGGCATAGATACATGATTGTCTCTTCAGGGAGTGCCAGCAGCTTTTTAATCGATTGATATAAGGTTTTAGCATCCCCACCTGGGAAGTCGCAGCGCGCTGTGCCCACATCTGGGGCAAACAAAGTATCACCAACGAATACTACTGTCTTTTCATCGTCAGTGGCAATATACGCCATGTCAGCCGGGGTATGCCCAGGTACATACATAGCGGTAATAGTGATACCACCAAGCATCAAAGTTTCGCCATCATCGGTTAAAATATCAAACTGACTGGCATCGGTACGAAAGCTGGTATCAAAGTTAAATATCTGTTTAAATATTTTTTGTACTTCAGTGATGTGTTGACCGATCACTAATTGCCCGCCAAGCGTTTCTTTGACGTGTATAGCGCCTGATATATGGTCGGCATGGGCATGGGTTTCTATAATATAAACCAGCTCCCAACCATGATCATTGACAAACGCGATGACTTCATCGACGCTAGTAGTGCCAGTACGCCCTGATTTTGCATCAAAATCCAGTACTGGATCGACAATGGCACAGACTTGCTGCTGAACGTCTGCGAGTACGTGAGTATACGTTTCTGTGTCGCTATGTAAGAATGAATGAACTTGCATGGTTAACGCTCCATTTTTCTAGGAATATTTTAATTATTTAGTAATTGTTACGTATAATAGAACGACATCTATCGTCGTTAAAATAAATCTGTTTATTGTCTATGACTATCAATATAGCAACTATTATTTAATATATAAATTTATATAATGTAATTAACGATAACTTGCTATCGGCGTCAATTTCATTGATAATTAACCCTATAGATTTATATATAAATATTATATTTATATCTTATCTTTTATCTCTTATGTAAGGAGCTCGCTCTGACTACTTCTACTGCAATATTGAGCACATCTGATATCAATCATGACAGCAATGACGGCTTTGCACCAAAAGACCTTGCTGAAAAAATGCAGCAAGCATCAATGCAAGCCAGCCAACTGCTCAAGTCGCTGTCACATCCTGACCGCTTGCTCCTCCTCTGTCAGCTGACTCAAGGAGAGTATTGCGTCAGTGAGCTTGAAAGCTTAGTGGGTGTTGGACAGCCAAGCTTATCGCAGCAGCTTGGTATTTTGCGTAAAGATGAGCTAGTGGCGACACGCCGTGAAGGCAAGCAAATTTACTATCGTATCGCCAGTGATGATGCGTTAGCGGTACTAGAGCTTTTATATCAGCGTTTTTGTGCCACAGACGAGGCATAGATACTATTTGCTTGTTTATTCTTTCGCTCATTCATTCATTTACTTGCTCGTTAGCTAAATCTCAGTTTTGACGACTACTTTTTATTGTGAGGACGTAATGCTATGCCCTCTATTGCTACTCGACTGATACCTGCTTGGTTACGCCAATACCAACTGTCTGCCTTGCCAACTGATGTCATCGCAGGGGTGGTGGTTGGTGTGCTTGTGATTCCACAAAGCTTGGGCTACGCGGTGTTGGCAGGATTGCCACCTGTGTATGGTTTATACGCTGCTATCGTGCCTGTGGCGGTGTACGCGTGGCTTGGCTCTAGCAATGTACAAGCCGTCGGACCTGCTGCGGTGACCGCCATTATGACGGCAAGTGCGCTGCATCCTTATGCAGATAAAGGCGCTGAGCAATATGTCTTGATGGCAGCTTTGTTAGCCCTCATGATGGGCTCGATTTTGTGGCTGGCAGGACAGCTAAAATTGGGCTGGATTATGCAATTTATCAGCCGCGGCGTCTCTGCTGGGTTTATCAGTGGTGCGGCGGTGCTTATCTTTATCAGCCAGCTGAAGTATCTGACCGGTATACCTATCGCTGGAAACGGCTTAATCGGTTATTTATCCAGTATGCAGATGTACGCCAGTCAGTTGCATACATTGACGTTACTCATTGGTATGACTGCCTTCACACTTATGGTTATGAACCGCTACGGTAGCACGTGGGTATGGCAATCTTGGTTATCAGCCTCTTATGCAAAATGGGCAGAGCGTCTATTTCCACTGATTCTGCTTACAATCGCTATCGTATTGAGTATCAGTCTACATTGGGCGACGAGCGGCGTGGCAACGATTGGCAGTGTACCACAAGGACTGCCAAGCTTTACCACACCGTATCTGCCAGACTTTGATGAAGCGCTTAATTTGTTGCCGACGGCAGGATTGATGGCGCTGATTGCCTTTGTATCTAGCAGCTCTGTTGCCAGTACTTATGCGCGCATGCGCGGTGAGATATTTGATGCCAATCGCGAGCTGACAGGGCTTGGACTTGCAAATATTGCCGGTGGATTCTTTCAAAGCTTCCCTATCGCTGGTGGATTTTCGCGTACCGCTATCAATGTCGATTCAGGCGCTAAGACACCTTTAGCGAGCTTGGTCACAGTGCTGGTCATGATTGCCGCTTTGATTGCCTTTGGCTATATGCTTGCTCCGCTGCCCTATGCGATTTTGGGTGCGACCATTATGGCAGCCATCATCGGTCTTATTGATATGGCAACGCTAAAATCAGCATGGTACCGCGACCGCTTGGATGCCGTAAGCTTTATCGCCGCTTTCGGCGGTGTACTCATATTTGGCTTAAACACGGGATTGGTCATTGGGCTGATGGTGTCCTTTGCCAGTCTGATTTGGCAATCAAGCAAACCTCATGTTGCCATCGTTGGTCAGCTAGCAGGAACGGGGCATTTTCGTAATATCAATCGTCATGACGTGGTAACTTTTCATAATCTATTGATGCTGCGTATTGATGAAAGTTTATTTTTTGGCAATAGTGAATCGGTGCATCGTCATGTGGTACAAGCCACGCGCCAATATCCAGAAGCAAACGAGATTATACTTATTATGTCAGCAGTTAATCATATCGATTTAACTGGACAAGAGATGCTGATTAGCTTAAACCAAGAGCTTTTGAATCAAAACAAGCAGTTGAGCTTTAGCTTTATCAAAGGACCTGTCATGGATATCATTGAACACACACCAGTGATTACTGATTTATCAGGGCGCGTGTATTTAAGTACCATGGATGCGGTTAATGACTTAAAAGATAGAATGGATACAAGATAAAATGACACGTGTTTTATATATCATAAAAGCTGTGTTATGCTAAATTATTAGGGCTAATAACAAACATCAACTAGCCTACAGAAAATTTTTGAACTGATTACATCTTCTACTCTTTTTTACACAGTATATCGAAAACACCTATGACCGATGACTTAACGATTTATAAGCAAATTTACCCAAGCCAATGTATCAAAATTGCAGAGCTTGGGTATTGTTCTGTGTTAAATATTCGCCCTGATGCTGAGACCGAAACGCAGCCCAATAGCTGTGATTTAGCGCGTGCCACTGCCAAAGCCAATTTAACTTATCATCATCTACCATTTGATGACGAGCGTTTGAGTATGGCAACTGTCGAACAGTTTGCTGCTTTTTATCGTACCATGCCCAAACCCATATTGATGTTTTGTGGTACTGGGGCGCGCGCCAAGCTGCTGTATCAAAGTGCATTGATGCAAGGGCTGCTATAAAGATAGCTGTAAAAGCTGGTTATAAAAAAATATAACGTTTACACACTTCATCTTTAGAAAGCTATCCATTGCGCTTAGGCTTCCTATTCTCGTACCATCTATTTCATTTTAATATAATAAATAAAAGGAGCTCTTATGAGCCATCAAGTAAGTATTACTGGACAAATTACCCCTGACCAGATTCCAATGATTGCCGAAAACGGTTTTAAAACCATTATCAATAACCGTCCAGATGGTGAAGAGCCGAATCAGCCAACCAGTGCTGAGATTGCTGCTGCCGCTGAAAAAGCAGGACTCGCTTATAAAGAAGTGTCTTTTGCGGGTAATGAGCTCAATCAAACTCACGTCGAAGAATTTGCGGACTTTTTTAATCAAGCTGAGCAGCCAATGCTGATATTCTGCCGTACAGGCAATCGCTCAACCGGCATCTATGAAGCAGCAAAGCGCATGGACTTATTGGACGACTGATATCATAAGCAATAACGTAAAGCAATGAACCAAGAAGCCCATATAAATATATGGGCTTTTATAATATTTAAGACTATATTTTAAATGACAGCAAGACTTCAAGAATATGAAGAAATATAACGCCACAAGGAATGTGAGCTATTAAAAAGGCCATTGAAATATGACCTTTCATTTTACAAGGAATGTTTTATGAGTAATACCGCATTAGCTCTATTGCCTCTAGCACTTGCCTATATTATGTTTACCTTAGGAACAGGTCTCAAGCCCAGTGACTTTAAGGTTATCGTGAGTCACCCCAAAGCCTTTATCGTTGGCTTAATCAACCAAGTCATTTTTGTGCCTTTGGTCGCTTTAGTAGTGGTATTGCTAATGTCGCCACCAGCAGAAATCGCTTTTGGTATCATGCTCATTAGTTTTTGCCCCGGTGGTGTGACCAGCAATATGCTCACCTACTATGCCAAAGGTAATGTCGCGCTGTCAGTAGCGCTCACGGGCGTAGTCAGTCTGTTATCAGTCGTGACCTTACCCATATTGATTACGCTGGCTTTCAATCACTTTATGAAGGACCAAGCAGGCTCTATCAGCGCGGTAAAAATTGGCTTAGTGATGTTTTTACTAACTACTTTGCCAGTGACCTTGGGTATGCTTGCTCGTTATAAATTCACTGACTTTATGGTACGCAGAAGCAGTATTCTAAATGGCTTAGCCAGTGTCTTTTTTGTCTTAATCGTCCTTGCGGCTATTGCTACCAATTGGCAGCTGCTACAAGAGCAATTAGCCGCTATTGGGCTCGAGCTTGTGCTGATTATTATTACCTTATTTATAGTCAGTATTTTGACGGCAAAGGCGTTAAAGTTAAGCTGGTTTGATACCAAAACTATCGCCATTGAAACCAGTATTCAAAACAGTACGACCGCAATTACCCTAGCACCCATCATTATGGGCGTCAGTACATTACCGGTCATCGCTCTGCCCGCTGCCTTATATGGCGTGTTAATGTACGTGATTGCGCTGCCAGTGATTGCGCTTATTAGGAATAAGAACTGATTATAGTGGATGCAAAAATAGAAAATGCCCGTCCAAATATTGGATGGGCATTTTCTATTTGTTTCCTTAAACACATTGAGCTGCATTTCTTTAGTAAATAATTTTACAATAAATCAGGGGTGTGCTAAATTCAATATTGTGAGGGAAAAAGCAATTAATTTAAGTTTGGTTCTATAACTAGGTACCTGCAAAGGTCGCCGCTAAGTAGAAAGCTGCTTAGTTAAGCAAGTATCATATTGTGAGCAGTTAGCACATAGATTATGTACGATTAGTGTAACAACATATTGAAGCATCATAGTGACAATTTCCGTATGCATGAAAGTAATTATTTCCAATAAAAGGGGTGTTACCTCCTATGGTAACGGTAGGACAGTTTTATCACGTTTTTATTAATCGCTCTAAGCGCAAAAATGCTAGCCCCGTTCCCTCACTTCTAATATAAATTATAAATATATGAAAAATGAAGAAGACCTAGATAGCTGGTATAAAATTAAAAGATATCCTCATATTGGACTACCTTCTGAAAATCGTCGACAGACCATTATATAAAAAATAGAGATAAAATAGCTGTCCATGGCTTCGCTCCATTCATTCATAAAGTCATATCTACGATATCGTTATAGAAAAGAGTATGACAATGATGGAAAATTGATAAATAATGGAAAACGCACTGACAAGAGTACAAAAGATAGAGATATCTATTATGCGAATAATCTAGACTCAAATATTTATGCCTACTACTCTCACGTACTAAACGTAAAGTATGAAGATATATTAGAAGATAGAAATCTAACCAAGGTAGTTACTGCTTACCGAAAGACACCAAAAAAACTAGAACCTGACCGCACTCAAAAACCTCCTAAGAAAAATAATATCTACTTCGCAGACGAAGTTTTTGAATATATTAAAAACAATATAGATTACGACAATGGTATTGTTGCTATAGCTTTTGATATTAAGAACTTCTTTCCTAGCTTAAACCATACCGTTCTTAAAAATAAATGGTGTGAAGTCCTTGATGTAGATTACCTACCAAAAGACCATTATAACGTGTTTAAGAATATCACTAGATTTTCTTATGTCGAAGAAAAGCATCTTTTCAATTTATTCAAAGACAATATCTTAATCAGAAAAAATGACGGAAAAGTTACGGATAAATCCATAAAGCGAATTGAGCATTTATATAATAAAAATGCTATTGCCTATTGTAAAATGCAAGATATACACACCATTCGAAAGAAAGGGCTAATAAGGTCGAGTAAACGAATTGGCAGCACGCTTGTAACAGATGGCATTTGTCAAGGTTCTGCTATCAGTGCAACATTAGCAAACATATATATGCTAGGCTTTGATGAAGCAGTTTATGATGAAATATCGAAAATTGGTGGGCTTTATCGGCGTTACTCTGGCGACATGGTTGTCATCTGTTCGATAGAACATAAATCACGTATTATTCAGCTTTTCGAAAATAAAATTAAAGATATATCACTAAAAATTCATAAGGACAAAACTCAAGTTTTTCACTTCTCCTTCTGTAACGGTAGAATTATTTGCAAGCAAGAATTTAATAGCCGAATAACGCCAAATAGTATCAACAGAAATTTTGAGTATCTCGGTTTCAGTTTTGACGGTAAGTATGTACGCCTAAAGACAAGCTCTCTAGCCAACTATTATCGAAAAATGAAAAAAGGTGTGCGGAGAAGCGGATTTTATAGCAGCAAGATAAATAACGATACAAGAGGTGAAGTTTTCAGAAAAAGACTATATAAAAGGTACTCATATATTGGCGCTAAACGCTGCATAAAATATAAACGTGAGCAAGGTACTACAAATCAATGGCAACCTGACTGACAAGTATGCCATAAACTGGGGCAACTATATAACCTATGCTAAAAATGCCCATAAAATAATGGACAGCTACAGTAAAATTGACTCACAAATTAAAAATCATTGGAAAAACTTACATAAAGAAATTGACAAATCTAAGTGATAACTTATATACAAAAAGCCACCTCAGATGAGGTGGCTTTTTACTCTAAATCTAGCGCTACATAACTTACTGCATAACCAAGTATTCAAACGCGGATAATGCCGCTTTTGAACCCTCACCCATCGCAATATTAATCTGCTTAAAGGGTACAGTAGTCACGTCACCACAAGCAAAGATACCTTTGCGATCCGTACGGCAGCGCTCATCAATCTCAATTTCACCAAAGCGGTTTAAATCGACGAAGCCTTTGACAAAATCACTGTTGGATATTAAGCCAATTTGGACGAACACAGCAGATACATCAAGCTCTTTATTTTCGTTGCTACTACGATCCTGATAAACAATAGACGATACTTTACCATCAGCCGCTTTAATCTCTTGGGTCGCTGCACTGGTGATGATGTCAATATTTGCCTTTTCTTTGGCTTTATTAATCAATACCTGATCTGCTTTCAAATCATCGGCAAACTCAAGTACAGTCACGTGCTTCACGATACCTGCTAAGTCAATGGCGGCTTCCATACCTGAGTTACCACCACCGACGACGGCGATATCTTTACCCTTAAAGAACGGACCGTCACAGTGCGCACAGAAAGCCACACCTTTACCGATATTTTCTTCTTCACCAGTAACACAAAGCTTACGCCACTGAGCACCAGTCGCTAAGATAATACTGCGCGTTTCAAACGTCTCACCGGTATTTAGATGAATGCGATAGTTTTCATCAGCAGTCTCACTAATCTCTTTGACACTGACGTGCTCTTTGAGAGTGATATCATATTCGCGCAAATGCTTTTCAAAGTTTGCAGATAGCTCGCCACCTGTCGTTAAAGGCACAGAGATTAAGTTTTCGATATCTTGCGTGTCTTTCACCTGACCACCGATACGATCAGCAACCATGGTTACTTTTAAACCTTTACGCGCGGTATAAATCGCCGCCGCTACGCCAGCAGGGCCCGCGCCAATGATGGTCACATCTTGCTGCTCTAACTGCTCAGCGTCGTCCACACTGCCTTCACTTAACAAGTCAGGATATTGCTCTTGCAACTTTTCAATCAGCTTAGCGGTATCAATTTTACCATTAGCAAAAGGTTTGCCGTTTAAAAATACTGCTGGTACGCCTTGGATATTATTAGCATCGACTTGCTCTTGGAACAAGGCACCATCGATCATCTCATTGCTGATATCATCGTTTAGTAATGCAAATTGGTTTAGCGCCTGCACAACATCTGGGCAGCTATGGCAAGATAGTGATACATAAGTCTGAAACTGCAGCGGTTTATTAAAACGTTTAATCAGCTTTTGAATACCTTCGTCTAACTTTAACGTATGACCACCGGCTTGCAAAATTGCTAATATCAACGAGGTAAATTCATGACCACCTGGAATACCACTAAACACGATACCGGTATCCGTCAAAGCACCATCAACATGACTGACTACTTTAAAACTAATCGGACTTGGTAAGTTGTCGTCGGTTGCGGTGCTATCAAAATTAATTTTATCTGTCGTACCCGCAATTTTGGTCAAAAAATCAATCAGCTCGGCACGTTTATTATGTTCGCCGCTTCCTAATACAAAGGTAATTGGACGAGTCATATTTTCACTATAGCTCTTAACGGCATCTAATAAGCTTTGGTCTATCATAATTGTTCCTCATTATTATCGAATATGTAACGTCAGCACTTATGCAACGTACTTAAATTTTAGAAAGTCATATCGCAACAATACGATTAATCATGTCGCCTACAACCTTTGATTGGTCTATTATCAAGGGTTTGAGCGTTCTGAGCAAGCCGATAAACTCAAACCTTATGTTTTGTAAAATAAATCATAAATAGTTATTTTTATTTAATTTTAAAACTATTAGTAAAGGATAATTGATGATAGCCATAGTATCTGCTAAATTTTTTCGCTACAATCGAGTGAGTCGAATAAGAAAGAATCTTATCCGTCTAATAGCAGATTGGCTTTTAAGCGTATTGATTACGTGTTGATTAAATGTCATTGCTGCTGGCATTAAGCCTTATCGCTATTGAGTTAAATAACGATTTGGTTGCATAAAATGTAAGTCTCATAATCATAGCAATTCATCACAGCAATCTTAACGACAATGCGCCGATGCTTATGGCAAGCTTGCGCTTCATAACAAGGATGACAAGATGAGAAAGACTGATACATGGCAAGACAACAAAGATATCATTGCTGAGCTTAAGCAAAAAGACAGTCACTTTGCGACTATCTTCGATGAGCATACTCAGTTAGACCAGCAGATCAATCAGCTAGATAAAGACTTGGTCACGCACGCCAGTCGCGATGAAGAAATAGAACAAATGAAACGGCGAAAACTATATCTAAAAGATGAGATTTATAAAATAATTGATAAAAACAAACTACAATCTCACGCCTAAACGTTTGCTGTTTCAAATGTATGAGTATGATAAAAATTCATACATATAAAAAGACCCCGTTAGCATAAGTTAACGGGGTCTCTTTTTAACATTTAATTTAGTATTATCACTCAGCAAATACAGCTTTAAATAATACTAAAATCTTAGTCCAATCAATAATTGCTTAGATTTTACCAACTAGATCAAGACTTGGTTTTAACGTCGCTTGACCAGCTTCCCAAGCTGCTGGGCAAACTTCGCCGTCGTTTTCACGAACATACTGTGCTGCTTTTACTTTACGTAGCATATCTTTTGCACTACGGCCGATACCGCCAGCATGAATCTCAGCTACTTGAATCAAGCCGTCAGGATCTACTAAGAATGTACCGCGCTCAGCAAGACCAGCTTCTTCAATCATGACGTTAAAGCCACGAGTGATACGACCAGTAGGATCACCAATCATTGGGTATTGTACTTTACCAATAGCTTCTGAAGAATCATGCCATGCTTTATGAGTGAAATGGGTATCCGTTGATACTGAGTACACTTCTACGCCTAAACCTTTTAGCTCTTCATAATGAGATGCCATATCTTCAAGTTCAGTTGGGCAAACGAAGGTAAAGTCGGCTGGGTAAAATAGGAAAATCGCCCAGTTGCCTTTTACGTCTTCAGAAGTGATGGTTTTAAATTCACCATTTACAAACGCTTCTGCTGAAAATTCTGGGATTTCTTGATTGATAATAGACGCCATGAGTGGCTCCTTTTTTGATTGATTGATGTTAAGTTAATGAAAATTTATTTATAGGTTTGTATCTACTAACCCTTTTAGTATCTGGGCTACCTGATAAACTATACGCGAATTCTATGGTTAATCCAGTTAAAAGTTTTTAATGTGATGTTTTGTTTTATTAAACTTGTTAAACTATTCTCTCTGCTTTTTATCATCAGTGCACTATGCGTAAGTAACTACATCTCATTGGATAAATGCACAAAATAAATAAACACAACCAATTGACTTAAATAGCTATTAATAGAGAGGTTTTATGATTACCTTACGTCAACTTGAGTTTGCCTTAGCCGTTGCCAAACACCGTCATTTTAAACGCGCAGCGGAAGACTGTAATATCTCACAATCAGCACTAAGCCTTGGTATCGCAGAATTAGAAAAGCAGCTCGATACCCAGATTTTTGAGCGTAACAATAAGCAAGTATTGATTACGCCTATCGGTGAAGATATCTTAGTACGGGCGCAGCGCGTATTTTCGGAAGTCAATGATTTAACCACGCGCGCGCATAGCCATCAGTCACCGCTTGCCTACCCTATGACCGTCGGTATTATTCCAACGATTGCGCCATATTTACTACCAAAAGTGTTGCCTGCATTGCGAGCCCACTATCCAGAATTTCGTATGACCATCGTTGAGCAGCAAACCGAACGCTTACTTGAACAAGTGCGCTACGGTCATATTGATACCGCTATTATTGCGCTGCCTTATGCGGTAGATGGTTTGCATAGTTTTGAGTTTTGGGCGGAAGATTTCTTTGCTGTATTTCCAAAGGACGATGTGCATGCCAAGCTCGAAACCATTGATTCTGACGAGCTAGCAACGGCTAATCTTATGCTACTTGGCGAAGGACATTGCCTGACTGATCAGACGTTATCGGTTTGTCATTTCGACCGTGCGCAAATGAAATCCAGCTTTTCAGATGCCAGCTTAAATACCCTTATTCAAATGGCACTTGCTAATATGGGTACAACTTTAGTACCAGAAATGGCACTGAATCAGCTGCATCTACAAAATCAAAATGCAGTCGCAGTGCCACTGGCAGAAAAAGGTCCGCATCGTCATATTGCTTTTGTCACCCGTCTGAACTATGCCCGTGTTGATGATGTCAATTTGCTAGGTAAGCTCTTTAAGCAAGCGTTTGAAGAGGCTGCTCAGAAAAACTGAGGCGACCGAGTGAAGCTTAAGGCATTATCAATAATAGAAATCCATAAAAATATAGGTTAAACATGGCTGGTTTGTCACAGGTAGAGGCTGAGCTGGGTAAGCATTTCACGACGCACTTATCCGCTGTTAATATCGATATCACGCCAGTAGAAGCAAAAGCGCTTTGGCGGAATATCGTCATTTATTACAACGAACCACAGCGCGCTTATCATACCTTAAAACATATTCAGCAGTTATTTACACAATTTGAGCAGATACGACATGCTCTTCACGAGCCACATATTATCGCGTTGGCACTTTATTATCATGATGTAATATATCAACCAACACGATCAGATAACGAATTGAAAAGTGCAGAATATGCACTAACAGCGTTAAGATGCTATCTGAGTGATGAGCAATGCCAACATATTTATGCACTTATTATGATGACGGCCACGCATCAGCTTAATGAATGGACAGATCCAAATAAAGACAGCGATGCCGCTTATTTATTGGATATGGATTTAAGTACTTTAGGTGCGCCTTGGTCTGAGTATCAACAGTACGCGCAAGCTGTGCATAAAGAATACGCACATATAGCAAAAGAAGATTATCGTGCTGGGCGCATTGTTGTTTTGGAGAAATTACTCGCGCACCCAACATTGTATCTGACCGAGTATTATCATGCGTGTTTAGAAGAGCAAGCACGAAACAATATCAAGCGTGAGATTACTCTTTTACGCGCATCTTGATAAACAGCTCACTACCTTGCCGCGCTGGATGTGAGTTATAGCTAGACGCCATAATCTCAATATCGAAGTATGGTGCAAAACGCTGGCGGTATTCATCTGAACTACCACCGAAAGGCGGCTCGTTTCGCCCAAAGTCTTTATCAAATAGCAATCCTATCAGTTTACCTTTAGGCTTAAGCAATTTTGCCATTTGCTGCACATACTCATCTCGGCACGCAGGATTTATCGCACAAAAAAATGTCTGCTCAAGCACCCAATCAAACTGATATTGCTCAGGCGATATCTCAAAAAAGTCTGCACAAATTAAATGCGCTGCGGGAAAGTCAGGATAACGCCCAGCAAACGCTTCAATCGGCGCAGGGGCAAAATCAACCAAAGTCACATTAGTAAAGCCTTGCTCATATAAATAGCCAACCTCATAAGCATTGCCCGCCCCCGGTACTAAAATAGCCTGACCTTTAGCTGCTTCAGGCAATTGGTCAATATAAGCTTTTAGCGGCGGTGATACCTGACCCATATCCCAACCGATACTGTCTTGCTCATAACGCTGCTGCCAAAAATCTGCTTGATTAACCTTTTCCATGTGACATCCTTGTGTATCCAACTTTACTTATTAAATGACATGATTTGTATCATTATTATCTATCATATCAGGCTTGTTAAAGCTATTGACACTATTTATGTCCTATTTTTAATCTAACTGATCTGTTTTACCTGCCAGCATACTATGCCAACGCTGATAATCAGGCATCGCAGTCGTTACCGTTTGCCAAAACGCTGCGCTATGATTGGCATGGTGCAAATGACACAGCTCATGAACAATGACGTATTCGGTACATTCAATAGGATAGGCAGGCAGATAAATGGATAACCAAATTCGTCGCGCTCGGGTGTTGCAACTACCCCAGCGCGTATGCATTTTTTTCAGGCGTATCTCATTGGCTGTCACACCGACAATGGGCTGCCATTTAGCAAATAACGAAGGTATTACGGCAGCGAGTTGCTGTCGATAATAGGCTATTTTTTCATCGTGGTTCAAAGTGAACGGTTGCGTGATGCCCCATAGTAAGATGTGGTTATCAGCAGTGGAAGACGTGTTTACATTGCTTTGTTTACGCTTGTATTGTTCCAATACTTGCCCATGGTTTTCGATCGCCCACGGCACTCGCTGAGCAATAGACTGCGCCATTTGTGCGGAACTAATAAAATTAGGAACAGACACTAGCAATGTGTAGGGCTTTAAGCGGAAATTAACATTTTTGACGTGTTTTTTTGTTACCTGTAGCGCTATACCCGCCTCTGATAACTGCTGAATGGCGCTCTTTAATAAAGGGGCACTATGTGAGATATTTTCAGGTGACAAGCTCATTTTTAAAGCGCTTGCATGTGGTTATCAAAAGACATCGTATGGCGCTTGCTGTCTTTAGTGACAATATACTTTTTAGCTGCCATATTCGAGGCTACTGTTTTTGAATGATTGATGCATAATCTGGTCAATTGACCTTGCCCATCACTAACCATGAAGCCTGATTTCTCAGATTCACTATGGTTATTAATATCATTGTCGATCTTACTCGAACAAACTGCTGCACCGGCACAATCTAGTAGACTAACAGCATCAATCAGCTGATAAGTAGTGAGATCAAATATTGCCGCACAGCCGCCAATCGGCGTGGTCACACATAATAAGTTACGTTCACTATCAATTGCCACACTAGCGATATATTGATGAAAACGTTGCCATTTATCGTTAGGCATCGACAAGGGTTGAAAACTGGTATCACCACGCTTATGCGTCAATACTAATGGCACATTAATATGTCTTTCACCCTGAAACTGAATGCCAATCAGTACTGTGCCATCGTTATGTATGGCTAAATGACGTACGCTCATCTGATTGTGTTCAGGGAAGACCTGCTCAAGCAATGACCCATCATGGCGGTTTAGGTAAACCAATGATGGGCGCATGGTATCAAGATTAAGCTCTTCACGTGACGCTTGCTCAGTTTTTATACCACCATTAGCAATCACCAACGTCTCGCCATCGGAATGCATAATCAGCTCATGCGGACCAATGCCGTACGAGTCAAATTCTGCTATTTTTTCATACTCACTATGAACATCGTAAATACCGATTTTACCGACTAAACTTAGCGTCTCATTCTCAGTCACATATAATGTTGAGCCATCTAAGCTATAGCAGGCATGACCATAAAAATGGCGATTGTCTGCTGCTTTAAGCGCAAACTTCACTTGTCCTGTTGCGCTATCGAGCACCCAAAAACTTTCACTTGGACGGCGACCCAGCACGATAACGTCACGACTTTGATGATGGTTAAGATGATTGTCGACCGTATTAACTTTATCACTAACCACAGGTTGCAACACAATATCATGAACGCGCTCAGGCATCGTAGTTTGCCAAACGACGTCTCTGTGCGCATCGATACCAACCACGCCAAAATCATTTTCATTATTCTCATGTAGCAATGAGATATCTTTTGGCATAGAAGCCACGCCACTAACCCAGTACACTGGTCGCGCTAACAGCGTTGTGGTATGTATTGCGCTAAAAGCATTGGTAGTCAAACCATTGCTACCAGTCTGCTTATCATTAGTTGGCATGTGGTACGCTTGTTGCCAAGTGGCAGTTGCCTGCTGACAAGCATAACGGAAACTTATGAGCGATGATTTCAAATCATTAGCTGGTTGCAAAGCATTCAATTGAGCATAAATACCGCTTACATAATCTTGTAAGCGCGCATCAGTTCGATGCTGCTTACGATAACGATGATGGATGCCGACGAGTGTCACTGTACCAAGCGCTGTCAGCAGTGAGGTCGTCAGCAGCTCATGGCTAAACGGTTTTGCTTTTAGCTCATACGACTCCCTATTATTTTTATTCACTGAGGCCTTTTGACTCGCTTTGATAATAGCCATTATTTAATCACCGTCGTTACTGTTAAAGCCGACACGAAGACCAAGTGCCGGAATCAATTGACGCTTAATTAAGCGCGTAACGCTAGTAAGATGATCAAATAGCTCTTGCTGCGTGGCTTTGTCGGCAGTGGCTAGATCTTCTGGCATTTGTGCCAATAAGGTGGTGGTATCAGCGAGCGCAGTCGATAGATTGTCCGCCACGTCATTCTCATTATTACTACCTAAAATGGCGGTGAGTACTGGGTCCGTCAGGGCTTGATTTAATATAGCCAATTTAGCATTAATTATAGCGCGGCTTTGTCCAGCTGTAGCGGCTGGTAGATGACCTTTCGCTTTACCACTCAAACCTAATGGTTGCTCAATAGCATTGGTCTTCATAGTTTCAAGCAATGATAGTAGCGAATTAAACCATTGGTTCAATCCTTGGTCGCTTTCAGCCGTTTTATCAATCGCCAATAAATCAGTTGAATTTTGCTGCCAGTTTTTCTCAATATCTTTTAAGCGTGTACTCAAAGCACTACTTGCGCTGATGATATAAGCGCACTGACCAGCATCCAAACTGTCGTTGGCATACAGCACTTCTTCTAATCCTGGTACACCTTGGACAATGGCGCTTTCATTGGTCAACTGCTCGGCGGTCAGTTTTGGATTGGCGGTGATAAGGTCTGCAACGCCCTTGTGTATCAGACCGCGTTCGTCTGGATAATAATTGATATATAGATTGCTCATACTGGCAGTCGCAGGACCGAAGTTAATCATCTCAGCACTTGCCCACGCTTGCGCCAATACTAGCCACTGGTCACGCAGCGCTTGCAACTCATCACCACTAACTGGCGCTTTTTGACAATGCTTTTGAGCCAAATCATGCAACATATCACTTTGTTTCGCCGCTTCAGCATAGGCAGGAATGACGATATCATTTGCAACATGAGTCAGATAAGTTTTTTCCGTTTCAGCGCTAATATCTACAGCAACAACCTTACCTGTACCATCGCTATCGTTAATGGCTGAGCCTTCGCTACTTTTAGGTTCAGCACTATCTTGCGCCACTTTTTGGCTGTCTAAATTTGGTGTTTTAGTTTCATCAGCAGGTTTCACGCAGCTGATGAGTATTCCAGCACTTAATGCTGATAGCGCCATTGCTAAAGCATGGTTTATTTTCATAAATTTCTCGGTAATGTTATAAATAATTATTTAAATCGTTATATCTATAATTTAATAAGATGAATAACCTTATTAACACCTGTTTATTCAATCATTAAAACCCAATCAATAATCCGGCTCTTATAATGATTTTAAAAATGCATTCAACTCAGCACGTCCTTGCTTATCGAGCTTCAGGACTTGTTGCTGCTGTTTTTTAGCTTCTCCGCCATGCCATAATACCGCTTCCATCAGGGTACGAGCACGGCCATCATGTAAAAATGTTGCTTGTGAATCAACGCTTTGCGCCAGACCAATGCCCCATAAAGCAGGCGTACGCCACTCATAAGAGTTAGCCAAAAATTCAACTTGCAAGTCTTTTGATGGTAGTTTGCCAGCGATGGTACGATCAGCAAGGTCATCGCCCATGTCATGTAACAGCAAATCTGTATAAGGATAAATTATTTGTCCATGCTGCTCAAGGTGATCATCAGCAGTTTTTGGTAGCTGATATCTTGGTGTATGACAGCTTTGACAGCCCATATCATAAAAGCGTTTTTTACCCGCCAGTACCAGCTTATCATCAGCATTACGGCGATGCGGCACTGCCAAATTCCGGGTATAAAACTCGATAAACTTTGCCACCTCATCACTTACTTCAACCGCAGGCTTACCATTGCCTTGCTCATCAGCACCTGTTGCCGCCTTCACACAAGCCGTTTGCATTGGCATGCACGATTCATTAGGACGGATATTTGAAGTTAAGCCCATATCTTCATTAAAGGCACTTTGATTTTGGGTAATGAGTTTGGTTTGGCCAGCTTTCCAACCAAATCTTCCTAAAGCAACTTTACCCGTTTGCGGATCCATCGCCATGTTAAATTTGCCGCTGATACCATCGCTATTTTTATTAGCACTGTTTTTATTAATACTGGCGGCTTGTTTTTTAATATCTGCATCAGGAATTTGCTCAAGCAGCCCAAGTCCAATCATAGGTAAAGCAATGCGTGGCGATACCATAAGCTCATCATCAAATGCGCCATAGCCTGGATTGGTCAAATGAAAAGTTGGCGCGCGTAAGGTTTCGACATGCCCATCAGCAAAGGTCATAGGCTTATCTGCCCACTGCACGGCTATCCTTGCTTCTGCCGGCACGCCCTGAATACCACGGTCTTGTAATTGTCCACCGTACATAGGATGGGCAACTTTCTCTATGAGGGAATCCTTTAGCTGCTGACGCTGCTCATCTGTTGTGGCTGGCATCGCCAAACGAATCAATAAACTATCAGCATCGTCATCAGCAGTCATGGGAGCATGGCCACGACCATCTTTTACATGACATGACTGGCAGGCAGCGACATTAAATAATGCCCCAAGACCGTCACGGCTGTCAGTACTGGCAGGCGCAATCACCCACGGCTGACGGAAAAAAGCATTGCCAATAAAAAAATTGCCTTTACGAGAGGCGGTGATATTTGATGAAGGTTTGGAGTAGCTCTCACTGCTGGTAATACTAATTCCAGTATCACCGCCTTGCTTAATCTCTTGCGCATCAAAGCTTGCCAACTGTTGCATAGGCACGCCAGCTAGAGACTCAATCGTCTGAACGCGCTCAGGCGTCACTGTCTCAGATTGCATGCTTTCTGAATGTTGGCGTTCTTTATTAGCGGCATTATCATCCGTGTCTTTGACTGGCTGACAGGCACTGAGTGACAAAGCACTTGCTAACGCCAGTGATAATGTAAACGGCACAGACATGCCGACAGACACATTTTTGAACTGGGAGATAAAAGATGAATGAAATATGGAGAGTGCTTTGCGGGTAAAACCATTGTTGACGTGCATAGAGTACCTTAGTTCTAATGTAGAACCATTAAAATCGCATGCTATAAAGTTTTTTATTGCTAGTCGATAAGTCGCAGCTACACACTGACTTATAGGGCTATTTTAATACACTATGAAAAAACACGTTATCAAGCAAAATTGACAACGTGTTTATTATACCTAAATTACTTTCTTATGAAAATAATTCTCATTCACTGATAACGACTCATTAGGCATTATCGATTACTAGAAAGCGAACTGTTAAGATAATAGATGTGCGACTAATTAAAACTGCGAGCCTGCATCTGCATCTAAATTGTCAATACCAACCGCTTTTGCGGCATTTTCAATACCAGCCGTCAGCTCTTGCAAGCTAGTAATACTGCTTTCAATCCAGCCACGACGCTTGTTTTGCTCTTCAGCCGTCACACCCTGTTTACTCGCCTGTCCTACGGTAGCAATCATCTGATCAATCTTGATATTTTCTTTTTCGCCTTTTTCAACAATGACATTAAAGGCAGCTTCTACTCGTGCAAAGTCAGCCGCTAACTTATCCGCCGCTTCAGTGTTGCCTGTATCGACAAGATAGTTTTTGAGCCCATAACCACCTACTGTTTTGCCCGCGACTGTTTTGTAGCTGCCATTAAAGACATTTTGGATACCACGAGCGTTATTGGCGTAGCTTAAGTGTGTCAAGTCACTAAAGCACTCATGCTCATCTTCAGTAGAGCCAGTGACGAACGCTACCTGGATGCGCTGAGAAGCAAGCTCCCCAAGCGCTAAGCTGCCCATTTGATACATAATTTGGCGCAGACTGTTGCTATCCTTACGTGCCATCATGTCGCTACGCAAGGTATTTTCACTGTCAGGTTGCCACTGCGCTTCCATCGCGGTCAAATCATCAACCAGTAGTTGAGTTGCTGCTTTTAAATACTGTCCGCGGCGCTCACAGATACTAGCCTCAGGATTGACACTCTCGCCGCTAGTGCATTGACCATCTGTCGTGAGGTAGTCACTGAACGGGCGGTTGCCAGCACCTTCAGCGACGCCATTGGTATCTTGACCCCATAGCATAAACTCAATAGCATGGTAGCCTGTGGTCACATTGGATTCACTACCGCCAATCTCATTCATCTCTGCGAGCAGCTCAGAGGTGATGGTACTGGTATCTTGCTTGATACTACCAACACTAATGCTATCGCTATTAATGATGTTGTCTTTACTATTGTACTCGCCTTCATAGTCAGCGCTTACGTAGTCAATCAAGGCTTCATCTAAAGGCCAAGCATTTACCTGCCCCTCCCAGCTGTCCGTGCTGCCAATTTTACGCTGCTCATTGGCAGTGACAAAACCTTCATCAAATCTAAATACTTCAGTCTGCGAGTATGGTTGGCGCGCGACTTTATAAGCGGCTTTTGCAGCATCTAAATTAGCTTGCGTCGGGGTTTCTACATAAGTATTGACAGCGCTCTGTAAAAGCTTTGCTGTCTCTAAAGAATCTTTATAAGCAGCATGCGCCATATCTGCATAGCTAATAAGTAAACGATCCATATGGGCTTGGCTAGCAGCGGATGAGGTTTTACTGTCCACCTTTTTGGTGGTTTCCGCTGTCGTATCAGTCGCCGATTTTTCATCAGCTGGTTTACTACAACCTGATAGCATCAATATCCCCGTCAGTGCAGCAGCTAAAGTAGTCGGTAAAATTTTACGGCTTGTCACTGTCGTGATATTCATATGGATCCTTGAGGGCTTTAATAAAATAAAAGGTAAAGTAAAGCTGTAACATCGATATAAGTAAAAAAATAGCAGTTATTAAAAGGTATATTGGAAAATCAATAGCAACCCTATATTGAGATATAGCAAAGATGTTATTAATTAGCCTCATCAACGCATGGGAATTATAATGTTATTGATAACGATTATCAAATATAATTTAATAATGATGGACAAAATTTAAGCAAAAAAAAGGCCAGCTTTACGCTGACCTTTTTATTATCTACCTTAATATTTACGATTAAAGTATTATTTAAAATTAACGAACGCTGTTTGGCGCATTAACGGTTAGCTCAACACGACGGTTTTGCTGACGGCCATACTCAGAGTTGTTATCAGCAACAGGGCGAGACTCGCCATAAGCGACGACGTTGATACGGTTAGAGGCAACACCGCGTGCGCTTAAGTAGTTCGCTACAGCATAAGCACGGTCGCGTGATAACTTCATGTTATACGCATCAGCGCCTTTGCTATCTGTATGACCAGCGATAGTGATGGTGTTTTGGTTATACTCATTCATAGTTGATGCTAGTTTATCTAGAGTCGGCTTAAATGAGTTATTCAAAGTTGCATCATCAAACGAGAACGTGATACTACCAGGCATAACTAGATCAATATTACCATTCGCATTAGGCTTAACTGTCACACCTGTACCAGCCATTTGCTGCTCAAGCTGACGAGCTTGACGCTCCATGTAATAACCAACGCCAGCACCAAGTACACCACCGATAGCCGCATCACGACCCGTTTTATCGCCACCAGTTGCTTTAGAGATAGCTGCGCCTCCTGCCGCACCAGCTAAAGCGCCGATAGCAGATTTATTAAGACGTTGTTGTCCAGTGTTAGGATCAGTTGCACAGCCAGTAAGTGCCAAACCTGATGCTAGTGCTGCAACCATTAAAGTATTACGCATAATATTTCCTCATAAGTTTTAAATAAAATAATAGATAAGTGGTGCTTTTTATGAAAATTGCTCATGACTAATATCACTTAATAATCACTTAGCAACATCGTTTAGTTGTTTATCTACACTGTCAATATTATGGCAAACCCATTCTAATTCTGTGTAATATTTTGTCACATCTATGTACAAGAAGTGCATAGATGTTTGTAGAATCGCCCTTACTAGCTCGAATAGTTTGCTACCACAAGTCACGTTTACAAGCGTACACTCTATTTTTTTCTGCTAAAATCATCCGAAATCATTTAGTCATCTATTTATAATATTTATACAAAGGGATTGGTTATGAGCCTAAACGCCACCATGCAAAAACTACACAAACGCGCACCTACATTAGGTAAAGCGGTGTCGCTAGCCACAGCAACGGGCGTCATCGCTGCCAATAGCTTCGGTGGTAGCATCCCATTATGGCTGATGGGTGTAGGGAAAATCATCACAGGCGCGCCTATCGCAGATAAGACAGTGATTAAAATCACCAATCACTGGATTAGTAGTAACAATGCCTTAATAGACAATTTACTACCGCGCAAAGATTGGCGCATTAGTCTGCCCGATGACGTACATGTGAATGGCAAATACCTGCTGGTCAGCAACCATCAATCTTGGGTTGATACCAGTATCGTGCAGTACATCAGCGAAAAACGCTTACCTCTTACGCGGTTTTTTACTAAGTTTGAGCTGATTTATATTCCTATTGTTGGTCAGGCTTTTTATTTTTTAGACTTCCCTATGATGCGTCGTCATTCTAAAGAAGCAGTTGCCAAAAACCCTGCACTTAAAGGTAAAGATATCGAAGAAGCTAAGCGTGCTTGTGCACTATTAAAAGACAAACCCTTTACGCTATTAAACTATTTAGAAGGCACACGCTTTACTCAAATTAAGCATGATAAGCAACATTCACCCTATACCCATTTATTAAAACCACGTGCCGGCGGTTTATCACTGGCAATCAGCGCCTTAGGCGAAGATATCGATGGTATCTTGGATATGACCATCGTCTATCCTGATGGCGTGCCAACCTATGGTGATTTGTGGAAAGGTAATATCAAACGTCTGGGTGTTGATGTGCGCTATATTGATATACCGGATGATTTGTTTATCGGTATCAAAAATGGTGGCTACGAAAATGACGAAGCAATCAAATCACAAATGTTCGATTGGGTTGAAAAAATCTGGCAACAAAAAGATCAGCGTATCAGCACTATGTTGGCTGACTTTGAGAGCAATCCTAAGACTAATGGTGAAACAGATTAAAAATATAGCAATAGTTAAAAAAGATAATGGGTAAAATACTAAATTATAATGGTTGATGGCTTGTTTTTTGGCGTTATTCATTGATAATGTGGATAACCATTAAAACAATTTTTATTTAGTCATGACTGGCGTATTGCCGTTAATGATTGCTGCCATTTATAAGGACTGACTGTGCCCGCCTCTTCTTCCACTAGCCCGCTTATAGAGTCAACGTCACCAAATCAGTCCAGACCCAATCAATCCTCAGTACGCTCAGAATTATCAACAGGCTTATCAGATTCTCCGTTTTTAGGACCAAACCGTCCCAAGCCAAATCGTTTAAAGCTCACTTATGATATCGTGATGATTATCGCTATCAGTATTGATTTATTGTTAATCAGTACTGATGCTATTTTGATGAGTACTTTTAGTAGTGACGCAGCAAGTTGGCTTGGAATTGATAATCAGTTGTACTGGTATCAAAATCACATCCATGACTCATTGCGTAGCGCGGGTGGCTTTTTTACCTTGTTTTTGATTGCAGAGTTACTGCTCCGCTGGGCAATTGCTATCAAAGAAAAAATCTATTATCGCTGGTTCTTTTTCCCTTTTGTACACTGGTACGAAGTATTAGGCTGTTTCCCACAATTGCGCGCGCTACGGTTATTCCGTGCAGTCATTATCGGACGACGCTTATATCAGTTGGGCTATCAAGTATTGCCGCAACCATGGATCAATAGAATCAACTTTTATATCGATCTAGTGCTGGAAGAGTTGTCTGACCGCGTCATTTTGACCACCATTCAAACCTTTCGTCAACAGCTTACCGACCCCCAAAGACAAAAGTCGTTTATCGAATCGACCATCGCACGCAATCGTGATGAGATTGAAGCCGCGATACTGTCTCTATTGCGTCAAGAGCTAGCGCCAAAGCTAAAAGCGCTGACCGAGTCTGCAGGTGGCGGTGCTATCCTCGCTAGTGAGATGGGCAACGCAATCCAAGAAGGGCTTGCCAATACAACAGAGCTGCGCCGCTATCTGCGCATGATACCGATTGCTGGTAGCTTAATTGAATCACAGCTACAGCATGTCGGACATAATATTGGTGAAAACGTGGTATATGCGCTTAATGAGCGCCTGTTAGATGCTGAACGTATCGATGCGTTGATGGTCGCTATTGCCAGTGGTATTGCGCAAATTGATACCAACAATCCGGCACTAGACCACTTAATTGCCAGTATTATTGATGATGGTTTGACTGAGTTTGAAGCCCAAATAAAAGTCCAACAGTGGAAGCATCAAGACTTACTGAAGCTATAAAAATTTGGATAAGACCCTTTAATATATGAATCTTTAAAATAATGATTTGATCATAAAATTATCAATGAATAGCGCACCATGACCACCTTTTGAGGATGTAGATTATGACCATTGCAGACAATGACAACCAGACTAATGCCGCATCAGCCACGCCTGCACTAGCCTTTTTTGGCAAAATGCTCACCTTTTCACGTTTGCAATTTAGCACGGATGATGTGGCAGCGATTACTGCCCAATTGCAAACCACGCTGAGCAATAAAAACAGTAATATCCCTGTCCTCATCGACAGTGAGGTTGAGCAAGATTTATCGGCATTGGTAGAGCTACTTTGGTCTTGGGGTTTGCAACCTATCGGTGTGGTAACAGGGCTACTTGACGCCCAAGCACGTGAGTTACGCTTGGCGATATTCCCTGCTGATGGCAAACGTATTGAGCGCATTTTACCTAGTAAAAAAGCGGTTACGCAATTAAGCCAAACTGCCGCCACTACGCCAACTACTGAAAGCAACTCAAATACGACTACTGATAACGCCGATTCAACAGTTAGTAATCAAGCGGTTGAAATGAGCACAACAAATGAAGCTGTTTTACCTGCAGAAACGCTTATCAGCGTTCAGCATATTACCAGCCTCATCTATGACCAAATGCTGCGTTCGGGGCAAAGCCTTAATCATGTTGGTGGCGATTTGATTTTAACCAATAGTGTCAATAGCGGCGCTGAAGCCATCACTGATAATAATTTACATGTTTACGGTCGTGCCCAAGGGCGCTTGGTTGCCGGTGCAACAGGTGATAAGGATGCACGCATCTTCTGCCAAGTCTTTAACCCTTCTTTGGTGTCGGTTGCCGGTACCTATTGCTTACGTGACAATCTGCCTGAGCATGTGATTGATAAAGCAGTCGAAGTGCGGTTTTTAGAAGGTCAAGGTTTGATATTTACAATCATTGATGAATCTAAAGTAAATAAAGGCATCAAATCCTAGTCATTTATATAAATATGCTTACTTTTAAAGTATTAATATATTATGAGACGATCTAATTTATATTGTAGTAAGTTTATTTAACAAAACTGCGCTATGATGAATCTGTGGCTCTGCCACTATTTACCACACCTGCAGACGTCTATATCACTAACCAAAGCTGATCCTATATGTGAGTCGTTTTTAGGCTTTAGATTTTAGGCTTTGATAGGGACTTGCTATAAGTTTTGCTATATTTATGCTAGGCTTAGGCTCGCAGAGAGTGCATATGAAGTATATGGACGACCAGCGTATATACTAATTGTTATATGCTGTTTTATATAATAACTATTTCATCAACTCATAAATCAATTCATAGGAGTGTGCCATTGTGGCGAAGATTGTTGTAATCACTTCGGGTAAAGGCGGCGTGGGCAAAACCACGACCAGTGCGTCTTTTGCCGCCGGTTTAGCATTACGTGGCTATAAGACAGTTGTTATCGATTTTGATGTAGGCTTGCGTAATCTAGACTTGATTATGGGCTGCGAAAATCGAATTGTTTATGACTTTGTCGACGTTATCAATGGCAACGCACGCTTATCGCAAGCGCTTGTCAAAGATAAGCAGCTTGAGAATCTATATATTTTGCCTGCCAGTCAAACGCGTGATAAAGATGCGTTGACGGACGAGGGTGTGGCAGAAGTTATGGACGAGCTGTCTAAACAATTCGACTATATTATTTGCGACTCCCCTGCCGGTATAGAACGCGGCGCGCAGCTAGCGATGTATCATGCGGATGAAGCCATCATCGTCACCAACCCTGAGATTTCATCAGTACGTGACTCAGATCGCATCATTGGTATATTACAAAGTCAGACCAAAAAAGTAGAAGAAAACCAAGGTAATGTACGTGAGCACCTTATCATCACACGTTATAATGCCGAACGCGCAGCTGCCAATGAGATGATGGACATTGAAACCATCTCAAATGACATCTTAAAAGTTCCATTACTAGGTGTTGTACCTGAAAGTCATTCAGTGCTTGAAGCGTCTAACCACGGCGAGCCTGTGATTCATTATACTGACTCTGTTGCTGGTCAATGTTATGACGATATTGTCGCGCGCTTCTTAGGTGAAGAGCGTCCGCTACGTCATATTGATGTGAAGAAAAAGAGTCTCTTACAGCGCTGGTTTGGAGGTTAATAATGAGTAAGAAAAAAGGATTTTGGAGCAGCCTATTTGGCACGGATGACAACAATAACTTAGGCAGTGCCAATATGGCAACGGAACGTCTAAAGGTTATTGTTGCTAGCGAAAACCGTTTGAGCAATCGCTTAACTCCTGACCGTATCGAAAAAATGAAGCGTGAGATATTAGAAGTAGTAAATAAGTATGTCAATGGCGTACAGATTGATGATGTGAATATCAATCATCGCTCTGAAGACAGCCTCGATGTACTTGAGATGAATATCAGTTTACCTGAGCATAAAAAGTAACTTTATAATAAGTATTCTAATCACTAAAAAAAGCCCTGAGTATGATACTCGGGGCTTTTTTATGACTATTTCTAATTATCTATGTTTTACTATTTCATACGTGACATCAGATTGTCTTTTTTTATAAACTGATGATATAAAGCGGCACCGATATGAAGCGCAGTAAAGGTCAGAATGATGGGCCAAATAATGTCTGTATGCCAGTCATTATAGAGGCGCGCTAGCCCTCTATCGGGAGTCACAAATACTGGAATCTGAAACAAGCCGAATACATCAACCGGTCGACCGCCGTATAGAGACATCATTAACCCTGCAATAGGCATAGCTATTAGCAAAGCATAGAGAGCAAAATGCGATAACTGTGATAATAGCATTTGCCACTTTGGCATCGCTGCGGCAGGCGGCGCTTCGGTAAAAACGCGGTTAATGACCCGCGCTATCATCCAAAGTAGCAGGCTAATACCAAAGGCTTTATGTAGCCCTATATAAAGCTTAGTATCAAGGTTGTCATACAAAAATATCATGAGCCAAGTAACGAGCAATAAAATCGCACTGATCCAGTGAAAAATACGACTGCTAATGGACCACTTTGTCAGGCTTGAATGAGTATGTTTCATAGATTTACTGTGTTACCTCTATCGCTACTGATTGCTTAATGACCGCTCAAACATAGATATAGACAGTGAATATCTACTGAGCAAACTAGCCGTCTAAATCTACCAATTGATGCGCAATTTTATCTAAATCAGGCACAAGATATAGCGTATCATCGATCGTCACTGCTTGAAAAATATAGGATAGCACAACATCTTCTTGCACACGTTCATAAACCGTATCGATATTGCTATTTGGCTCAATAAAATGCACAGGCAACTCAATATCTTTGACTTCAGAAATACGTGCCTGCAATTGACGCAGCTCACCGGAGGTCTGTAAAGCAATACGATGTGCTGAGGTATTCCCTTCTAACACCACCATCTTATCTGGCGTTTGATGATGTGGTAGCAGGTGGAATACAGCGACTTGCTGCTGCTCCCACTCATACATGGCTACATACTCGCTATAATCATCCACACTCAAAATTAAGCTACTGGGAATAATCCAATCAGGTTGATCAAAAGCAGAAACAATCGTCACATCGAGCATACCATTATTGGTGGTCAGTAAACTTACTGCCTCAAATGAATGCTTTAATATCTGTTTCATAATTCGCTCACAATAAATGAATGTGGATTGTCGTGTGCCGCTCTGTCAGCAATATAGGCGGTCAGATTTTCTGCCAAAGCTTGCGGACTGCCAATAAAGGTACAATATCCTGAGTCAATGACGGCTTGTGGTTGACTGGGGCAAGCACATAATAGAGGGTCTTGCGCCCATAATTGACTGTCGTTATCTTGAATTAAATCTAAATACTGCGTACCGTCGTTGCCCATACCAGAAAAGATAATATTAATCAGCTCGCTGCCATAAACATCGCTGGTATTTTTAAGAATCTGACCGATAGCCGGTTTATAGTCACCTTCCCAAGCCTGATCCAATAAAATAATGCGCCCAGCTGAATCACAAACGATCTGTTTATCAATAGGGGCAATCAAACATTGACCGGCGCGCAAACGCTGCGAAGAGGCAATTACCTGACAGCCCCAGTCATTATGGCGATTTAATATACGCGGCAAAGTACTGATCATATTTTGATTAAAATGATGTGCTAACAAAATACTTACGGGCAACGTAGGTGATAAATGATCTAAGAATTCTTTGACTGCACTAGGACCGCCCATAGATGCCCCTAAGAACACCACATAGTGCCAATCTCTTACCTCATCTTTATACAGAGTAGTATCAACAAGGGTTGGTAGCGCCAACATTTGCGCCAGCTTACGCTTTAGTTTACGTTGCCATTTAGCATACTGCTTCGCCTCATTAAGATAAGGTGCCTGACTAAATCCAACCAATACCGCTGCAGATTTAGAGGTAGCAGTAGCCGCTGCCACATGCTCATCATAGTCACTATCTATCAACCAGATATCAATAGCGGCCTCATAACCATCAAACTTATCTTGCAACTGCGCTGGCGTGACGCAATCAACCAGATAAAAACCACAACTGCGCACCGTATCAGAGAACGCCATTCGCTGCTGATGGTCTTCTGCTACCACTAGCACTCTTATTTCACTTCTATCTTTTTGCGCCAAGGCAAGTACATTAGCCATCATGTGTTAGGCTGACCTTTTTAGCCAATAAGCTTTCAATCTTCTCAAGCAACTGCTTTTCTTGGAAAGGTTTGCCCATATAGTCATTTACTCCAATCTCAAAAGCACGCTCACGATGCTTTTCGCCAGTACGTGAGGTAATCATGATAATAGGCAGATGCTTTAATCGTCTATTATGTCTGACTTGGGTCGCAACTTCAAAACCGTCCATACGCGGCATTTCAATATCGAGAAGCATTAAGTCTGGGGTCATCTCTTGTAGTATCTCAATGGCATCGATACCATCTTTAGCAAGCGCAACAGTGAAACCTTGGCGCTCCAAGAATCTCGAGGTTACTTTACGGACTGTCACTGAGTCATCGACCACCAAAATCGTGCCATTAGAGCCAAGACTTCTTTGTTTACTAACTTTGGGTTGCTTGACGTCTTTCACCAAAGCGGCGTTACGCATCAAGGCTATCAAGTCTAGAATCAGCATCACCGAACCGTCGCCCATAATAGTCGCTGCTGAGATACCGGATAAGCTCGAGAACTGTTGCCCCAAAGGTTTTACCACGACTTCAATACGTGAGCCTGCTATCTGATCGACCTGTAGCGCCATATTCTGACCACTACGGTTTTTGATAATAATAAGCGGCACGCTAGTATTGGTATTAACCACCAGCTCATTAAGCTTATTACCCGATAAAATCTCATTTAAATAGCGTACACGATAATCGGTATCTTCAACATTGAGGGTCGCCGCACCTGATTGATAATAATCATAGATTTTTTCTGGATTGATACGGACGACACGTTCAATCTGCACTAAAGGTATAGCATAGTAGCGATCAGCAGCTCGAACAACCAAAGCGTCAGAAACTGCAACAGTAAGAGGAACACGTATGGTAAAACTTGAGCCTTTACCAAGCTCGGATAACACGGATACTGCGCCACCTAGCTGACGAATCTCACTAATCACAACGTCCATACCAACGCCGCGCCCTGATATCTGCGTGACTTGTTTGCTGGTACTAAGACCGGCATTAAAGATATATTGCATGATATCAAGATCGCTTAGACTGCTATCGTTGGCAGCAATCAAGCCTTGTGAGATGGCTTTATCACGTACCGCTTCGACATCAATACCTTGTCCATCGTCGTTTAGCAAGATGACGATTTCACTACCTTCTCGCAATACTTCAAGCGTGATTTGACCGCTTCGTTCTTTACCGGCGGCAACCCTTGCGGCAGTCGTTTCGATACCATGGTCAACGGCATTACGTAACATATGCTCAAGCGGCGACGTGATACGTTCTAGGATGGTTCTATCCATCTCATCATCAGCATTGATAATTTTTAGCTCAACCGACTTATTTAGCTCATTTGCTGTTTGGCGCACGATACGCTCAAGCCTTGGCGTCAAGCGCGTAAAAGGTACCATACGTGAATTCATCAAGCCATCTTGCAGCTCAGTTTGTGTCCGTGATAGCTGTAGCAGCAGACTTTCACTGTCACGCGTTTTTTCTAATAAAGTATGGTTAATATCGACCAAATCCGATGCCGATTCTGTCAAAGATTTTGACAGCTGGTTTAAAGAGGAATACTGATCCATCTCCAGCGGGTCAAAGCCTTCATGATTGACTAACTCTTCATCAATCTGCGATAGAATTTGTGCCTCAAGCTCAATCTCCATTCGGCGTAACTGATCCGCTAAGCGCTGTACAGTGGTTCCCATCTCTTCAATACTATTGGTCAAACTACTGACACCCATATCGATACGAGCACGGTTAATCGCTGACTCGCCAGACAGATTAATCATATGCTCAATCAAACCGCCTGAGATACGAATCATCTCGTTATTATTGGCGTTCTGCTCTTGCTCATTAGTATCGTTAATCATCAGCGGCATGGCGCTGATGTCTTTTTGAATATAGGTGGTTTCTTGCTTTTCTTTGGCAATTAAAATGGCGTCACGCTGAGGCTGCAGGGTCTCTTTTGGTATCTGCTTTAAGCTATCAGGGTTTTTACTAAATTGCTGTAATGCCTCAATCAATAGGCCAGGTGTTGGTGGATTGACCTGTTGTGCGAGAATAAACACCGCGTCTGCAAGCCAATCATGACAAGCAATTAATAGTTCTAACACCCTTTTAGTCGCCGGACGACGGCGATCGACAAAGTCTGTATAAACCGATTCCATTTCATGAGCAAGGTCAGCGATACCGCTGGCCGTGACCATACGGGCGCCGCCTTTTAGGGTATGTAAATCACGCTGTAGGGCTTGTAGCGCTACCATGTCACCGGTATCACTTAAGAATAACTGCAGATATTCATTACGGTTGGTAAGCGCTTCAGCTTCTTCTAAGAACACCTCTAAAATATCAGGATCAGGTAGACCATGCGCCCATGATTGTTTGATGATTCTATCTAAACTTAAGGTTTCTGGCGCGTTTGCCACACGTTGATTGTATTCATTGACAAAGACTTGCGGAGTAGCCGCTGCATGATTTTTTGGCTTAGGTACAATAAGCTGTACCGTTTGTGGCAATAATTGTGCTTTTAAGAACTTCTGTAATTGCTCTATCAGCTCAGGCGCAAAAAAAGATTTTTGATAGCGTACAATATGTGCAACCTGCAGCGACAAGGTATCTTGTACCACTTGCATAATCTCAAGCCACTGCGCAGTTGGCTCACGTTTAAGCTCTACAAACGCTTCATAAACACTCTCTGCTTCATGCGTCAAGTCACCAATACTGCGGATACCTGCCATACGTGCACCACCTTTAATGGTATGCAGATGACGTTGGAGTACCTTTAATGTATTGATATGACTGATGTCTGTGCGCCATTTACTAAAACTCTCAACCAGTGCATCATCAAGCTCTTGCGCTTCTTCTAAGAAAATTTCTAGCAGCTCAATATCAGTATCAATCGTTTCAAGTTCTAGCTCAGGCGCAGCAATACTTTGCACAGCCGCCTGTTCTTCATTAATAACAGTCTCATCACTTTGATGATTGTCTTGAGCGATACTATTTTGCATGGCGCTAGCTTGAACAATGGTATCTTGAAGTGTGCTAGCTCGCGTAATACTCTCTAACTGCTCAAGTACTTGCTCATCTATTTTTAATGACGTACTGCCAGCGAGCGCATCAAACAAGCCAATTAATTGTGCATGACCTGCCAATAAAATCGCTTGGACATCTGTACTCACCGATTGACTAGGCTGCGTACTCAAATGCTGATAAGCATTTTGTATAGCGCTAAGGATAGAGACGAATTTCGGAAAAGCTTGTGCCTTGTCAGTTAGATCATTAATTTGCGACAGCTGCTTAGCAATATAGCTTTGAATATGCTCAGACTCTGCATGACTAAGCGCCTCCTCTAATTGCCATTCTGCATCTAATAGCTCATCGATATTACCATCTAACAAATCGTTAATGGTTGGTATATCGTCGATATTTGCATCATTATCACTATCTGTTTCACCAAGCAGTGCCTGCAACGAGGCTATATCTTGCTCGTTTTGCATATCTTCTACTAACGTGCCTTGTTGCTGAGCCTGTTGTTTATAGCTATCGAGATAGCCATTGATCAGCGTAACAGATTGAGCCAATGCATTAAGATGACCCGCATTCATTGGTGTATCTTGCTGCTGCAGAAGCTCTAAACTTTGCTCAATGGTCGCACTTACATCGCTAATAGCAAGCAAAGCAGTGGAGCCCGAAGCGGCACGCAAGGTATGGAACGCTCTTACAATCTCATCACTCACATCAACATAGGACTCATCTTGATGATGGCGTACAAAGTCATTAACACTCTCTAATAATTCTTCAGCCTCTTCAATAAAGATATCAAAAAATGCTTGCTCTTCTTCACTTTGAGGTATTAAGATAACTGGAGCTTCTGCCATTTTTTCGTTTACCGAATGAATGGTCTGCAAGGTATGATCAATAGCTTTCTCACTTACCAAACCTTGAATATTGCTATCTTCATCAAAGTGCCGTTGTGTATTTTCAGAAGGCTGTGACAATTGACTATATAGTTCACGGTAGCTGAATTCACTACCTAATTGCTTACTGTAGGCATTAGCACAGGCAACCCACAACGGTAGCATCACCGGATAGTCTTGGCTTTCACGCTCGAAAGTAATCAATAGCTTAGGATATACCTTCAATACATCGCCAATCAGCTGCTGTATATCGTTTGAGACCGCAATACTTTTATCCAAAATACGATTTAGCATGTTTTCGATAGACCATGCCAGCTCAGCGCTATAATGAGCGCCGACCATACGACCTGAGCCTTTTAGGGTATGGAACCCGCGGCGAATGTCCGTCAGTCCACTTAAATCTGCAGGAGAAAGCTGCCAATGCTTATATAGAGGAACAATCTCTTCTAAGACTTCATTTGCCTCTTCTAAAAATATTTCTTTGATATCAGGGTCAGCATCGCTTGCATCTGCGGTTAGCACTTCTGCTTCTAATATAAATGGCTGCAATACCGAAGGTAGCTCTACACTCTCCAATGAATCTAAAGTGGCTGTTGGTTCGACAACTGAGCTGATAGCTTGCAAGCGTAAATTATGATCAAGGATGTCATGCTCTGATATAGAGTCAACTTGTTCAATATCAGCTGTTGATGACGTAGGTTCTACTGCTAAACCTGCGTTAAGCGGTTGCTGAGTCATTAAATTTTGGCTTTGTAAAAGCGTAATAGCCGGATCAAAGCTCGGTGGCTTCTGAGCTATAAAATCTATAAGCATAGCAGGTAAGCGCTTTATGGTTTCTGTCACCAAAGTAACCACATCATCTGTCACTGGTAATGTTTTATCTAACAAACGATTAAGTAGATTTTCAATAGACCATGCCATCTCACTGATGCTAAAAGCACCAACCATCCGTCCTGAGCCTTTCAAGGTATGAAAACCACGGCGCAACTCAGTTAATGGTGTCAAATCCTGCGCGTCTTGCTGCCATATTGGTAAAAAGTCCTCTAAATCAGTAACTACTTCACCAACTTCTTCGATAAATATCTCTCTAATATCTTCATCGATCTCGAAGTTGTCAGGTTGCAGCTGTTGACGCACTTTTAGTAAAGCGTCGCTGCCCTCTTTTACAATCACATTTTCATTATTCGATACTGCATCAGTCAATACATGACTATTAGAAGGCGAGGCAATAATCGGTGCAATCTCACCGCTGTCGTCATAGCGTAGTACATCATTGGCTACAGGTTTTTGACTTAGAAAAGTATCATTGATTGTTTCAGGGGCATAAATATGCGTATCAAGTAGATTGGTTGCCGTAGCAATATAATCATTTGCTTTGTCTAGTAAGGACCGATCAAAAAACTGCTGTGCAATATAATCAAGCAGTAGCTCGATGGAGGTTAAACTCTCTGCCAGTGCTTGAGTAATATCCCAGCTAAGTACTTCAATTTTATGCGTACTTATCTGTGTAAATATATCAGCTATTTTATCAGTTACGTCACCAACTAAAGGCAGTCCCATACTGTTAAAAGTATGGCTCATACTGGAAAAATCTGCCTGATTTGGTAATAAATCCAGTTGTTGGCGCTGTATATAATTATGGAAATCCTGCTTCACTTCTTCAACAGCAATACGCAGCTCGCGCAAATCTATCTCATCAGTATTACTATATAAATTACTTTGTGACTGCAAATTGTAATCACTGTCACCTGAAATCGTAAATGATGCAGCGCTACCTATTTTGGTAGCAATAACTTGTTCTGTATTGTAGATTGCACTATATAATTCTTGCAGCTGACGCTCGAACTGCCAATGTTGTTGATCGAAATTTTGCTGTGATGACAAGCTTTGCTTTATATCATCAGCGATTGAGCGAAGTTGTGAGCCAAATAAGGTCCAGCCGCGATCTTCTAGTTGGTTACTTATTTTTACCAACGGCTTTAATAGCGCCTGAGGTTTATCAAGCGTAAAAATAATTGTCTCAATCTCATTCAACATACGATGCAAGAAACGCGTTTCAGCCTCTGTTTGCGCACTGCCATTCAAAAGAGATTGTGCATTATCACTGTTATGGATAAGACCGCTTAACTCGATATAAATACTGCTAATGAGCTGCTTAAGTTTGTTATCTGATAACTCACGCTGATGCTGACGACCATCTATCACTTGATCAAGCTGAGCTAATAACCCTGCATAATTTTTAGGTAGTGGGTTATCATTTTGCCCAAGATCATGCAGCCATAGCTCGGCTAAATACCATAAACGCTGCAGATCCGTCTCTTGCGCAGTTTGCCATAAATAATGGCTGACTTTCTCTAATGGCGCTAAAATAGCAGGACTATTTGTATTGGCAGCGAGCAATTTTTGAGATTGCTGACGCCAAACCAATAACAGCTGTTGATGCTGCTCATTGTCTAAATCTGACATTGCCATACCTACTGGTATGGTAATTTCAATATCATCATAATCAGCTAAGCCTGCTAGAGAGTTAGCTGATGAAACGCTGTCTGTAAGATGATCTGTCACTATCCCAAACTGAGCTAGAACTTGCATCAGCTCAGTTAATGTTTTGTTGATTAAAATGGTATGTTGGCTACCAGTACGCGCATAGTAACTTAGTTCACGCTGTAGCAATCTATGAGCAACCTGGCCGATTCGCAATTTTTCAGCAACCAAAGTGGTACTGACATTGGAATTGTCATCTGAATGCAAAGCACCAGCAGTATTTGCGCCTGTCAATAAACTAAGTTTGTTCGCTAAACTTGCCAAAGAAGGCAGGTTAATCATGGTCAGCGCACCACCAATCTCATGATAATGCTGCACCATTTGCTCATCATCAGCGTATCCTACATCTAGTTGCCAGCCATCAGCTACCTGTGATAACTGCTGATTAAACAGTGGCAATAACCACTCGAGCGTCACCATATCATTGGGCTGGTTTTTCATAGATTTATCCTAACTCTTGTGGGCGCCAATTTAGGCACTGATTTTTTGCCACGCATTAATCTGTGGGTGCGCAATACGGCGCATATTTGAAGGGCGCCAAAATAACGCCTCACCTGGAGCCAATATAATATAACCGCCTAAAGCGCATTGTTCTGATAATCGCGCCAAAATATCGCGCTGATCAAACTTACGAAAATATAGCAGCATATTCTGGCACACGATCACCTGTTGTAAATAGGGCGTCGGCGTTTTTTTATCCATAATATTATGTAAAGCAAAACGAACCTGAGATTTTAATGTATGCATAATCTGCCAGTCAGCATGGCTATTATTTACCACATTTTTACTTGCACTAGCGCCATGAATATTTACTGTTTTAGCAATGGTTTTTGGTAGTAATGGTTGCACAAACTGCTGACAAGGCGATGGGATTAATGATTGCTCTCTAGCGCTATAACGACCTAAGCGCGCGGTTGCCATTGCCTGCTCACTCACATCAGTACCCAATATCTCATAATGGCTTAGCTGCTTTGAAGCCAAGCTCATTGCAAGCGACCAAACCTCTTGTCCTGTTGCGCAGCCTACGCTCCAAATACGAAACAGCTCACTAGGCTCAATACCATTATTTTCATTACTATCATGATTGCCATTATGACTACTAACACCGCCATCAATTAGCGGCTGGCGTTGATGCTGTAAGGCATATTCGGTGACAAAATCTATAGATGGCAGATGACGGAAAAATCGACTTTCATGAATCAGTACTTTATCAAGCAATTGCTGACGCAGTGCATTGTTATGCGGCAGCTGCTGCCATAATTGAGCAGTAGTCAAGCCATAAGCCAATGCCGTCTGCGTAACCGCGTTTTCAAGCCAGTTACTTTGAATGCTGGGTAAAATGAAACCAATTTCACATTCTACATATCGCTGCCACTGCCTATTATTAAAAGCGTCGTCTTGCCGCAAAGCTTGTACTGATACAAGCTCTGCCATACAAGCACTATGACTATCTTTTTGAATATGATGATTCATGTGACCTGCTATTAATGCTGTTGCTCAAAATTGGATAATGTCTCATCTCAAGCAACCATTTGGTTAACATCGCAATAGAAAGAATCATAAACACTAGTGCTGATTGTTAACTGCTAGCAGCGACTCTCTCATCGATATTTAGATACTCATTGTCCATACTATGATGATCTAACTGCTCATCATCATCCGATATTTTAAAGCCGGTGACCGATTCTTGTAGTGCAGCAGCCATTTCACTCAATTCACCAATAGAGCGCGCGGTTGCCATCGTACCAGACGAAGTTTGCGAGGTAATATCTTGAATGATATTCATCGTATGAGAAATATGGCCTGCTGACTCTGCCTGTTGTAATGCAGCGTTTGAGATGTTTTGAATCAGATCTGCCAATGTATTAGAAACCGACTGTACTTCTTCTAGCGCTTCACCCGCATCTTTTGCCAAACGCGCACCACGTACTACCTCAGACGTCGTTGATTCCATCGACATCACCGCTTCACTGGTATCTGCCTGAATGGTTTTTACCAGCGTTTCAATCTGCTTGGTTGCATTGGCTGAACGCTCAGCAAGACGCTGAACCTCGTCGGCAACGACCGCAAAGCCTCGACCTGCTTCGCCAGCCATCGATGCCTGAATTGCCGCGTTTAATGCCAAAACGTTGGTCTGGTCAGCAATATCATTAATCAACCCAACGATATCACCAATTTCCTGTGAAGATTCACCAAGGCGTTTGATACGTTTTGAGGTTTCTTGAATCTGATCACGGATGACGTTCATACCTTCAATAGAGCGTTGTACTACTTCTGCCCCATTATAAGAGATGGCAACCGAACGCTGAGCAACGGTTGCAGATTCTGCAGCGTTGTTTGAAACTTGGTCAATAGATACTGTCATCTCGTTAATCGCTGCAGATACACCAGCAATTTCTTGTGCTTGGTGTTCAGATGCCTCAGCAAGCTCAACCGCATTCATCTGTGTTTGCTCTGATGACTGCGATACGCGATCCGCCGTACTATTAATAACCAATACCAACTGGCGTAATTGGTCAATTGCGAAGTTCACGGAGTCAGCAATGGCACCAGTGAAGTCTTCTGATACGGTCGCGTTAACTGTTAAATCACCGTCTGCTAAGTCGCCTAATTCATCCAAGAGACGTAAAATCGCAATCTGGTTACGCTCGTTTTCTTCTTGAATTTGGCGCGCACGCTCAGACTCAGATTCTGCTTCTTGACGACGACGTAAGGTTTCTTTTTCGATCAATGATCGTTCCGATCCACCGCGCTGCTGGAGCAACTGGTAAAAAGCGAAAAAGATACCCAGTACACTGAGTACAAAGACAACCACTGGTATTATGACGGATTGATTAAAATCCGTTAAATATTCACTGACCGATGATATAGCATTGATTAACGTCAACAGAGCACCCATAGTCACTAGAGCGCAAACGCCTAGTAATAGCTTCCATTGACTGTCTGGGTTTGTCGTGGCTTTATTTACATTAGTTACAGGGTTGTTTATAACATCACTCATCGTAGCTATTCCTTTCAAACAATAGTCAAAGTCTTATCGTGACTGACTCTGAAATCATATTGTCATCAAAACAACAGTGATTCGCAAAGCCTATATGAATGCTGACAAACCACCGGATCATGTCAGCTATTATTTTTCTGTTGTCTTTTGACAAAAAATCGCCTGTCAAACATTAACGTTAACGTTTATGAGCGACAGCTATATTGCAGCATCGGTATACTGTAGATCCTGTGCCAGCAAGCTTGGCATAAAAACATACCAGTCTTGTTCGTCTTTTACAAACTTGCCATGGTTATAAGGGGCAAATGGCGAAATTGGCTCAATAGCTTCTGGGCGATACTGGTCTTCCGTAAACTGCTCGATCCCAAGCACTTGATCAACAATCAGTCCTGAAAACACATTATCGTGGTCAATTACCATCACCTTACGCTGACTCATTTGCGCTAAGCGACTCGGCGCTTGCAAAAATCGAGACATATCCGTTAACGGCAATAAACGCCCACGAATATTGGCGATACCAAGCATCCAAGGCTTTACTAAAGGCACGCTGGTATATTCTGGCATGGATAATACTTCAGCTATTTGACCCATTGGCGCAACCATACGTTGACCACCAATCTCAAATACCACCCCTTGCCAGTCAAACTCTTGTCCACCGCGGCGGCGTCCACTTTTACGTGAACGTGCCAAATCTGCTATACGCAGCAGCTCAATAAACCCTCTGGATGCCACAGGCTACTCCATTACTTTACGGATAATCTGAACCAAACCGCTTTCATCAATCGGCTTAGTAATATACTCTTTTGCGCCTTGACGCTTGCCCCACACCCGATCGGTTTCTTGATTTTTAGTGCTGATCATAATAATAGGAATATGAGCGGTCGTTTTGCCACGAGTAATTTTACGCGTTGCCTGAAAGCCATTCATCTCAGGCATTACTACATCCATCAAAATGACGTCTGGCAGATGTTCTATCGCCATTTGGCAGCCTTGTTCGCCGTTGATAGCTTCCAATACTTGATAATTATTTTTAGAAAGCATGTCACGAAATTTCGCCATTTCAGAGGGCGAATCGTCAATGACTAATACAGTAGTCATAGTTATTCCTTTATTTTTGATGAGATCCGCTAGGATATAGTGTTAAAAAACCGCTTGCAGCAATATCTTATACTGAACTAAATACATAATGCTGACGATAAAAACCAGCTAATGATATATCTAAGAGCCTTAATGGTTTCGTTGATTATGATTATTATTAGCGATACTGATTAATCGCCTCAAAAAGCTCATCTTTACTAAAGGGCTTGGTCAGATACTCGTCAGAACCGACAATACGTCCACGGGCTTTATCAAACAAACCATCTTTAGACGACAACATAATCACCGGCTTACTGGCATAATCGGGATTGTTTTTTATCAATGCACAAGTCTGATAACCATCCAAGCGTGGCATCATGATATCCACAAAAATAATATCCGGATTGTGATCCACAATCTTAGCCAAGGCATCAAACCCATCAATAGCTGTTACTACTTCACAGCCAGCTTTTTGTAACAAGGTTTCTGCAGTACGGCGAATGGTTTTTGAGTCATCAATTACCATCACTTTTAAACCATCAAAATTATTTTCCATTCTCATTATCCTATTAACGACTATTTATTCATCATGCTATTAATCGATACAAACCTTTAGGCTAAAATAATTGCTACCTATAATAGTGAGTGATTCATATCTATTGCAATGGCTCGTAAAGCATGGCATTGCTATGGGTCACTATACGCACTTTATGCTGAACTATCTTAGTAAAATGAGCGTTATACTAAGTTTTTTTACCGCATTATTATAGCTATATTGTCAGCACTCACCCATACCGTACAGTCATTTATTAATGTAGGCAGATTTCGTGATAAAAGACACCAGATAGCTGGTTTGCAAATACGCAGTTGCAGTCAATAATGCTTACGCTAGAAACCATTCAATTTTCATTCTCGTGAAGAATCTATCGCTCCAAAACTAAGCCCTTAAACCACAATGTAAATAAATAGTATGATTAGTAAATTAGATTTGCGTGATTATAGACATTATATAGAATTCGCCTTCATCTTACTGAAAAATTTAGCTTTGTAATAAAAATGTATCAATATATTTTGTTATGTTCGTTTTAGCACAGTTAACAATCCTTTTCCAGCAATTAGTAGATTTATGTTCAAATTACTTTTTGAAATTAGTCTCTTGAGCTTCATTATGCTTAAAGGAATATAAAGAAGATTTATGTATTTATTATTAATAAGCTATAGAGTAAATAGGGCGTAATTATTACACCTATCCCCAATTCGCTATATAATAAAAAAATCGTTTATAAGGGTGATTGGTATGCAGTTTTCTATATGCTCGAAGCGTTTTATACGTTCTATATTATTACAGGTTACGCCATTAAAAAAAAGCAGCTACCTATTAAGCGCCTTGCTTTTTATTGGCTGTCAACCAAACTCTCCTACTGAAGCGGTAACCAATAAAGATAATGAAACGGTCGAGATACCGCTTATTAGTGCCGATAGTGTCACCATCACACGCGATCATATTTTAAGTGTCAAGCCAACCCGCTATCAACCAAGTCTTGGTCTGCAAGGTCGTATTGAACCTATCAAGCAAATTAGCCTTGTCGCAGTTCAGCCAATAAAGGTAGAGAAAATACTGGTCAGTGAAAATCAATGGGTTAAAAAAGGCACGCCTTTACTGACTGTTCAAACTCAAACGCCGTCAAGTAAAACGATGGATTCAGATAAATTGGATAGTTTGAATAATATCGATAGTTCTAATAGCCCTGCAACCGAAACGAATACTATTAATAACCTGATAACACTACGTGCCAGTTTTTCAGGACGGGTAAAAAACCTATCCGTACAAGTCGGTCAACTAGTAGATGCTCAGACACCGTTATTAAAGTTAAGTGACGAGACGCAATTGCATTTTGTCTCAACGTTACCTGTTGAAGCGGAGTCACAAATATCTGTCGGTCAAACGGTTAACTTTACTGCCGAAGACAGAGTGGATACATTCACCGGTCAAGTTAGTAAAGTGCAAGCGATAAAACAACCGATACAGCTATTGGTGTATGTAAATGTGGTCAATAATGAAGTCAGCCGCAATCAAATAGTACCCGATATGCAAGTTACTGGTAGAGTTGATTACGGACAGATAGAGGTTGGTACGATTGTTCCAAAAAATGCTTTGCATAATGTCGATTTGACCCAGATCCAAGTGCCACCTTATAAACCTTTGCGCTCTTTGAGTGCCAATATTTGGATTATAGGACAGGATCAGCGCCTGATTTACCAGCCTATTGAAGTTATTGAGTACGATCCATTAACCAAACAGTATTTAATTGCCGGTATCACTAATGACAGTTTAATTTGTCTTGCGAACTTACCTATTGAATCTAAAGGTAAAAAAGTAGCGGTATCTTAACGACAGAGTCATACAGTTACATTATGTAGAAACATTAACAAAGCACGCCTTGTTTAATAACATCCTCTTTAGGCAATATAGCGTAGTATAAATAGTATTGATTGCGCTCCATTATCAGCAATTTCTTATTAAATATTATAAGAGCACGACTTATATTTCAGATGCTTGTCATAAAGCAGTTTGAAATACTTGAAAACTAAGGGCGGACTTCTCTTTTTTAAAATAAAAAGAGTAGCATATAGACCAAATATAACAACAACTAAAGGAAACATTATGAGTAAGCAGATTCTGTTAATTGAAGATGATCCAGATTTAGCCGAGTTAATCAGTGATTATTTGACCATGAATTATTATGATGTCCATCATGCAGGACTTGGTCAAGAAGGTCTTGATTTATTGGACACTAAAGAGCGTGATATTGATTTAGTGGTGCTTGATCTGATGCTACCCGATATGGACGGTATGCAGGTTTGCCAAAAGATACGTGGCAATAAAAACAACATGACCAATAAAGTGCCGATTATTATGTTGACGGCAAAAGGCGATACCACAGACCGTGTATTGGGTCTTGAAATGGGCGCCGATGATTATATCTCTAAACCTTTTGAGCCACGTGAACTACTCGCCCGTATTCGAGCGGTTATCCGTCGCCATGAGCAGCCAAATCAAGCAGATAGTCAGTCTGACAGCTTAACTTTTGGTCGTTTAAGCGTATTCCCTGACAGCCATGAAGTTACCATTGATGATCTGCCAGTACGCCTAACTACGCATCAGTTCCAGCTGCTGCATTACTTTGCCACTCATTCTGGCAAAGTATTGAACCGTGAGCAATTATGGCAAGCTATGCCAAATGATGACAGCTCGGACAATATTGATCGGGCTATTGACGTACATATCTCACGCCTACGTGCGTTGATTGAAGACAACCCACGTCAGCCAAAGCGTATCATTACCGTACGCGGGGTTGGCTATCAGTTTGCTACTGACCAAGTATAATTAGTCGCGTACTCTCAGTAAATAAACAGTCCAACAGATTTAAAAACGTGCATTAAAAGGGGTATCATACGTATGATAACCCCTTTTATGTTTGACCTGATAAAACCATATAATTGATTCAATTAAAAAAAGATACCGTGCTAATAATTTGATAATAGAGATGATTTAATGCAGCAATTGGGTTTTCGTTCCGTATTTGCCAAGTTATTTGCCAGTGTGATGTTGGCACTTATCTTGTTTGCTGTTGCGATGGTATTACTGACGCAGCTGGTACATGATAAAGATGCTGGTATCCGCTCAGAGGTTTTAGCGACGCAAATTTTGGGACAAATAGACCCTTTTTTACATGAGCTAAATATCGCAGTTAGCAAAGAAAATCGGTTACAGTCACGTTTTATGCTGGCGGTGGTCAAAAAAAGTTTTGATATCTTTGATGAATCACTGCAAGCAAAGATGGGCTTATACGACGGTGAAGGTCGCTTGCTGATGCAAACCGACAACAGCGATCTGCCATTAGAGCTTCCTGCCCCGCCTTCTTTATTTGCACGCGTTTTCCCCTCTTTTGCAGAAACTTCACCCACTAAGCAAGCTCAAGTTTATAGTAGTACAGGCTATACGTTACTGTATGAATCACGCTTGCCACCTAAAAAACCAGTACTATCTGCGGCACTCAATTTATTTACCGGTACGCTATTATTGCTTCTTATTATGGCAGGTGTACTTTGGTGGATTGCTCGTACCATCACGTGGCGTATCAATCAGATGAGCCAACAAATGGCTCAGCTTGGCGATGGCGACTTTACCGTACGAGTCAACGCCCGTGGTAATGATGAAATTGCCTCACTTGCACGCGGCTTTAACCAAGCAGCACAAAAGATTGAACACCTTATCGATGCCAATAACTTATTATTAGCACACGCATCACACGAGCTGCGTACACCCATCACCCGTATTCGCTTACAGATTGAGATGATGGATATGCTCACTAGCGGACTACCAAGTGACACCAAAGCTAAATTTGATAAGCGTGCCCAAGCTATTAATCGTGACCTCTCAGGTCTTAATGATTTGGTTGAGAGTATTTTATTAGTCAGCCGCTTAGATGCTGGTCATGCTCTACAGCAGGTTGAACATTTAGACTTATATGACTTGGTAAATCAAGAGCGCCAACATTATCCTGAAGCGACGTTGATTGGTGAGCATATCGTGATTGATGGTCAGTCATCGATGCTCACCCATTTAATTCGTAACCTCTTAACCAATGCTATGCTGCATGGTAAGCCACCGGTTACTGTACTGTTGTATGGCGTGCAAACCCTTGAAGAAGCTGAAAATATCCCAGATTTTTTACTGCAGACCGTATTATGTAGTAGTTTTGCCGACTATAACAGCTCAGATTTTGATTCTTATGAAGATACCTCTCAGGATATACATCAACTTGAACATCATGCGCATCAAGATAATGATTCACCAGATCTTGATGATGCAAGCATCGGCGCTCATCCAAAGCTAAAAGTAGATAGTAATCATACTGCTGCGCTATTGCCAGCGCCGTCTATTTTCAGAAATGGTGAAAACGTCATAATAGATGCGGATATTAGTACTGATGTTGACAATGTTATAAATCACGATAATGACAATAGTAGCGCTTTAAACCCATTACAGCCTGCTAGTACAAGCGATACCTTTGAAACAATGAATCAGTCTTCACTGCTTGCTAATTATCAAAGTTTTACCTCAGATTTAACCGATAAACTAAAGAAAGTCATATGGCGTCTAGTACCTGAAAAGCCAAAATTTTTAGAAAATACCAACTCTGATATTGAAGAAACTCTTGGTAGCAACGCCATTAACAGTACTATAGAAACTGCTAAAGACAATCTTAAAGAGAGCAATAAAGAAAACTCTGAAACTTCAAATATCACGCGTAAAGAAAGCTTATTTAGCAAACATCTCAAAAAAACCAAAACGGAACCAACACGTCCACTGCCCAAATATGTGGTGTTGGCAGTGGTTGATGAAGGTGACGGTATTCCTGAAAATAAACGCGAAGAAGTATTTAGTCCCTTTGTGCGTTTGCAGCAAAAAAATAAAGGCTCAGGTCTTGGTTTATCATTAGTTTCACAAATTGTCACCGCCCATCAAGGACGAATCACTACCGATACCATCAATGGTCATACACGGTTTTTGGTAGTGCTACCTGTCAAACTTGATCCTCACTATCATCATGATAATCGTGACTGATTTTATGCGCTTATATCATAAAGAAATTTTAGCAGTGCTATATCATAAGACCTATAAGGTTTTGGCGGGTATAGCACTCAATAAGTTAGAAAAATATATCTAATTAATATCCTACCTACTCTATTATGTATATCTTGATATTGACTAAGCTAAGTTCGAAGTCAATCACCAATGCCTGTATCAAAAACCTTGCATAATATGCTATATTAGCGCCCCTTATTCTGGGGTTATCAAATGTGGTTTTTAACTCAGCTGTCGAGTATTCCATAAGCAGCGAAAGAAAAAACTACTTTATAACCACTAAAACCTTTATTAAATTTTGAGCCTTCCATGAGTGACATGATTGTCTTAAACGATGTGACCAAGAGTTTTTTGAGTGACCGGTCTATAAAAGATAAAGACGGCAAGCCACATTGGTTTACGGCTGTCGAACCGACCTCATTAAACGTCAAGCAAGGCGAGATTTTTGGCTTGATGGGCTATTCAGGTGCGGGTAAATCAACGCTTTTACGCCTGATTAATTTGCTTGAGCGTCCTGATTCTGGACAAGTGATTGTTGATGGTGTCGATTTGACTACCTTGTCTGCCAGTGACTTGCGTATTGCCCGTCATAATATTGGTATGATTTTCCAGCAATTTAACTTAATGTCCAACCGTACCGTGTTTGATAATGTCGCTTTTAACTTAACAGTTGCAGGCTACTCTCGCGCCGATATTCATAAGCGGGTTATGGATTGTCTAGAAATCGTTGATTTAACCGACCGCGCCGGTCACTATCCTGCGCAGTTATCAGGTGGACAAAAACAGCGTGTTGGTATTGCCCGTGCGATTGCGCCAAGCCCAAAAGTGCTGCTTGCCGATGAGCCGACCAGTGCACTCGACCCTGCCACCACTCGCAGTTTATTAACCTGCTTACGTGATATCAATGAACAGCTTGGCGTCACCATCGTCATTGTAACCCATGAAATGAGCGTCATTCGCAGACTGTGTGACCGCGCAGCATTGTTACATCAAGGACAATTACTCGAAGTCGCAGACATACGCGACGGTCTCATTCAGGCCACCACCCCAATTGGCAAAGGCTTAGTCCACGAAGACTAGTGAGGCAGGAGAGATAAACATGATAACCGGTGTAGAATTATCCGCCTCGATAGACAAGCTACTCGTGCTGCGTAAAGAGATTTGGCAGGCGTTTTTAGATACTTTTATTATGCTGGGTATCTCAACCACAGTCGCCATTCTTATCGGCGGTCTGTTTGGCGTTTTCTTATTTTTATCCAGTGATCGGCAGTTTTTGCAGAATAAAACCCTTTATGGTGTGCTTGGCGCCATCACCAACTTTATGCGCGCTTTCCCGTTTGTGATTTTGATGATTGCAATGAGTCCCTTTACCAAAGCCATTGTCGGTACGGGTATTGGACCTATCGCTGCCTCGTTGGTACTGGCAATTGCTGGTTCATTTTATTTTGCACGTTTGGTCGAGCAAAACTTACGTGAAGTGCCGCGCGGTATTATTGAAGCGACCGAATCGATGGGCGCACGCCCCTTTACGATCATCAAAGTATTACTGAACGAAGCACGCTCTGGTTTGGTGTTATCCGTGACCATCCTTTGCATCAGCTTACTGTCTTTTTCAGCAGCCGCTGGTATGATTGGCGGTGGCGGTTTAGGTGACTTAGCGATTCGCTATGGTTACTATCGCTATCAAACTGAAGTCATGGTATTTATCGTCATTATGCTATCCATTATGGTGATTGGCATTCAAGCATTAGGTAACTGGATAGCAACTCGATTGGATAAGCGTTAAAAACCATTATTTCTTGGCTAATTAAAATGAGATATTAATCATTTCATAATGCTGGATATGCTTAATACTCAAGGTTTAATGCCGATTCATCCTAAGCGAATACTTGACTTTGTAACCGATTCCCTTTAATTTTGATACTATCTTAACACTCGTTAACTTAGCAGCATTACTATTCATAATGTTGCTTTTTTAATGCAGTCTTTTAATCCCGTTTTGATCTCAGTATTCTATCCCTTTATCCCTATCTCTATTAAGGAAGTTCCATGAAGTTAACAGATATCAGTCGTCAAGTAGCGACGGCATTTGCGGCCGTTGGCGTATCAGGTCTAGTATTAGTCGGTTGCAATAATTCATCAGCACCAGAAGCCACTAAAGAGCCAGTGACTGAAGGCGCAACCGAAACTACCGAAACCACTGCGACCAGTGATATCGATCCAGAACACAGTAAAATTATCATTGGTACGACTGAAGGCGATTTCGCTGATATGGTGCGCAACCAAGTAAAAGGTTCGCTTGAAGCACAAGGTTATGAAGTTGAGCTAGTAACGTTTACCGATTATGTTCGTCCAAACGTTGCGTTAGCAGATGGCGATTTAGATATCAATATTTTCCAACATAAGCCTTACCTAGATACATTCAAAAAAGAAAATAATCTTGATTTGGTCGAAGTTTTCCAAGTACCAACAGCGCCACTTGGTGTTTACTCAGGTAAGAAAACCAAAATCGATGAAGCCTTTAAAGGCATGAGTGTTTCTGCACCGAATGATCCAAGTAACTTTGCCCGTGCGTTAGTAATGATGAATGAGCTTAGCTGGATTACGCTAAAAGACAATATTGATCCATTGACTGCCTCAAAAGCTGATATCGCTGACAACAGCAAATACGATATCAAAATCGTTGAATTGGAAGCTGCGCAGTTACCTCGTGCGCGTGACGAAGTAGACTTTGCCATCATTAACGGTAACTACGCGACCGATTCAGGCATCAAGCTGACAGAGGCGCTATTTCAAGAGCCAAGCTTTGCTTATGTGAACTGGTCTGCCGTCAAAACTGCTGATAAAGATAAAAAATGGGTCAAAGACGTGACCAACGCTTATAACTCAGATGCCTTTAAAAAATATGCTCATGAGACTTTCCCTGGTTATAAATATCCAAAAATCTGGGGTGCTGACCATAGCGCTCACACAGATACTGCTGCTAAAGCAGCACCTGTAGAAGCTGCTAAATAATTAACATAGTCATGACAAGAGGTTAAACTTGAGACAACTTATTTAAATAAACAAGTCGTTTTGAGTAAAAATAAAAGCCCATTATTTATCAATAGTGGGCTTTTTTTGGCGTGTAGTTTAGCAATGATAAGCAAACAATAATCAAAATCACGTTACAGCCTGTTTGCCCTTTGTAGGAAAGCGTCACCTGCCCTTTCACTTATCTCGCCTTTTTTCTATAGTAGATGAGCTAATAGCGACCCAGTTAAATAATAAGCCAAACATCAGTTAGATAAACGACGGCTATTTTTACTATTAGCTATTTTTAAAATAACTGCTTTTAAAATCCATAAAATATCAATAACAAGGAAAATCTTATGCGGGCTAAAACTTATAATATCCGTACAGCAGGACAAGCAAACATTCCCGTGCTTGGACTTGGTACTTGGCAATCAACGGGACAAGACTGTATTGACGTCGTCAGTCAGGGATTAAAAATGGGCTACGAGCATATCGATACTGCCCAAGCTTATGGTAATGAGAAGGAAGTCGGTCAAGGTATCAAGCAATCAGGCGTAGCTCGCGATAAGTTCTTTTTAACCACAAAAATATTTCCTGATGACATGAAGTTTGAGCCAGAAAAGCTTGTTGCCGCAGCTAAACGCTCTTTAGAAAACTTAGATACTGATTACGTTGATTTACTACTATTACACTGGCCTGATGACCGTGTACCTTTATCAGAAACCATTCCTGCGTTATGTGAGCTACAAAAACAAGGGCTAACTCGTAATATTGGTGTTTCTAACTTTAATATCGCCAATATCATTGAAGCCAGAAAATACGCTGACATGCCTATAGTCGTCAACCAAGTCGAGTTTCATCCTTTTATCAAGCAAAACACCTTGCAGACCTTTTTAAATAACTATCATATTTTATTAGAAGCCTATTCGCCACTTGCACGCGGTGATGTATTCGATAATGAAGTTATGAAAGAAATCGCTGACCACCATGGTATCACCCCAGCTCAAGTATCATTAGCCTGGATTTTGTCCGATAAACATCGTATTGCTATTCCAAAGACGTCCAACCCTGACCACCTCCAAGGTAACTTAGATGCGATCAATGTACAATTGAGTGCTGATGAGATTGAGAAAATAAGCGGCTTAGCTCGTGCTGATGGACGTAAAATTAAGCATCCAGATTATTCGCCTGAATGGGATGATTAATAATTATTAGAGCATACTGAATAAAAAAAGCCAGTGATTAGATATCACTGGCTTTTTTATAATTCTCATTACTTAAGTGCTAATTTTACTACTTAACTCTGATCTATTGAGAAACCCTACTGTTGCAATGTCTTAGTTTCATGAATCTTTTCAGCAGGATTGTACTGCTCAGAAGATGGTACGGCACCGCTACGATTATTTTCTTTCATCGATTTAGCCACCTCTGGTGGCATATAGTTTTCGTCATGCTTTGCTAATACTTCGCCTGCGACAAAGGTATTGCCTTGCATTTTACCTGTAGCCACTACCCCTGAATTTTCAGCAAACAAATCTGGCAAAATACCTTGATAAGTCACTGGCACTGTCGATTCAAAGTCCGTAATAGCAAATTCAACATTTAATGGATTGTCTTCTGCTCGCTTTACGCTGCCTGCTACTACCATGCCACCTGCACGAATACGTTTGTCTTGCGGCGCTTCGCCTTTTGCAATGGCGGTAGCGTCAAAGTAATAGTCGGTCTGTTGTCCAATTGCATAAATAACCAACACTACGGCTATCGCTGCCCCTGCAAGCGTAAACATAACCCACATCAGTTTTTTGCGACGAACTGCGTTCATACTACTACCTCATTCATGAATCACTGTTTTACATACAGTCACGCTATAAAACAGAAAATATTAAACAAACTACCATTAGAAAAACGTTCTAATAATGTCTTTCTAATCGTACTCTTCTAATAGCTATATGATAGCATTTTTTGTATAAATCAATAAGCCCTACAATCACTGACAAGGTCATATATTTGTCAGTGATTGTAGGGCTTATTATGGGCTAAAGATATGATATTAAAATATTTTTCTAAGACGATTGCTTGGTGGCTGGATTAGGCGTTTTAGCGCCGCGCTGTGCTTGACGAGCTTGTTGAATAGTGAGTTGTTTTATCAAAGCTTGTCGTTGACGACGGCTATATAGGATAAAAACCAGCATCATGCCAATAGTAATTGCCCAGCATGACCAAACAAAAACACCATGCTCACCCATGGCGATAAATTCAGAAACGCTATAAAAGTAAGGTTGCATCATATTTTCCTAACCATTATTTGGTTTGTCGACGTTTATTTGGCTTGCCCGCGAATGTATTCTTTCACCCACGCTTTACCTTGATCACGATACAAAATTAGCGTGTTCGTACGATAAATCGCTAATGTTGCGACTAGTAAATAGCTACCGATAATCATCAATAACAATGGCATCCACATATCTGCTGACATTTTTGGTGCGGCAGTTAAAGTAAAAGTCGAGCCTTGATGTAAGGTATTCCACCACTGTACTGAATACTTGATAATAGGTAGGTTGACAGCACCTACGATGGATAAAATAGCCGCCGCCTTACCACGATTGGCGGTGTGTTCGAAAGCGGCAAACAATGCCATGACACCCGCATATAAAAACGCTAAAATCAGCATCGACGTTAAGCGTGCATCCCAAACCCAATAGGTACCCCAAGTCGGTTTCGCCCAAATAGAACCCGTCAGCAAGCTAATGACGCACAATAAAAACCCTAGAGGGGCAAGTGCTTGCGCCACAAGGCTTGCTGTCTTAATTTTCCAGACTAAATAAATAACTCCAAGTACCGCTAAGGAGAAATAGATTGAAATAGCTAGACTCGCCGCTGGTACATGGATAAAGATAATACGGTAGCTGTTACCTTGCAAATAATCGGGCGGCGCAAAAGCCAAACCCCAAACACTGCCTATAAGCAGGCAAAGGCTCGCCAGTATCGCCAGCCACTTGACCCAAGGCGAGAAGATACGAAAGAACTCCTTGGTGCCCACTGTGGTCAAGAAAACTTGCCAAATGCGTTGCCACAGGCTAGGAGATGAGACATTATTCAGGTTGGGCATGGACATAAACCTATTGCGCAGCTGGTGGTTATCGAGTAAAACGCATGATTCATAAAACTATCTGCTAACCTACTGGCGTTAAACGCTGGATAGAATCTACACGTGACTGTTTGTTTAATAGCCTATTATAGCAAAGTTGCTCGTTTTCATCATGTTGTTAATATAAAAGGCTTTAATAACAGAATGAACAATCTGCCATTATGATTTGTTAATTGAGCCACGACATTTTTAGCGTCAGGGCAATCACCCATGGCATCACTAAAACTGAAATAATACTGCCTGCCAGCAACAACGCCAAAATAGGCAAGCCGTTAAGACCCGTGGCAAATAAATCGACCGCACCGGTGGCAAAAATCAATACCGGCAACTGCATTGGCAAAGCGATTAAAGGCACGAGAACCGCGCCATTCTTTAATGATAGCGTCAAACTACTCGCAACCGCTGATAGCATTAGTAGAATCGGGCTGCCGGCTACAATCGATGCCATCAATATCCACGCCTCAAACCAGCTTAGCTGAAATAAAGGTACAGCGAGCAAACTTAATGCTGCCACAATACCGCTACTAAAAATCCAATGAATCACCAAACGAATCAGCACCCATAAGGGCAGCGAGGCTTTAGCGACGACCAATTGTGCTAAGGTGCCATTATCAAGCGCGGGCTTGAATAAACCATCGACACCCATTACCAATGATAATAAAGCGGCAATCCATACCGCCGATACACCAAGGCGTTGCAATAATGCAGGCTCACTACCAACCGCTAGCGGAAATAAGGTAATAATGACTAAAAACAATATCAGTGGATACAACCACTGCACTGCCCCTTGCTGCTTGACTTGCCATTCACGGCGCCAAAGCTGCATAAAACTGATGCCACGCACAGTAGCTGTATTAGCATTTGAGCTGGTATTCACGGTTTGTACCTGAGTATGGGACTCTGTCATTTATTAACTCTTCCACTGATGCTTGTCGCATTTATACTGACAATGATACTGATAGCGTTTATACCATGTAATCGGATAAATCGAGCACTTTATTGGCAACACCCACCGCTTGGTGACTGGTCATTAGTATCGCACCGCCTTCATGGGCAAAATCACGTAATCTGTCTTCCATGCGTGCAACCATATCGACATCAAGCGCGGTAAATGGCTCATCAAGTAACCATAATGGCGTTACTTCAGGCGTCAATAAATATAAGCGTGCAAGAGTAATTCGCCGAGTTTGACCGGCAGATAAATGACTTGAGCTGATGGTTTCAAAGCCTTGTAACCCTACCCAAGTAAGGGCGTTATCAATATCAGCAGCGTTTGGCGAGATACCATATAAATTGAGCAAAAAGGTCAGGTTTTGAGCAACGGTCAGATTAGGATGAATACCCAATTGATGCGAGACATACAAAGGCTGAATAGGTAAACTGACTGACCCTTGATAGTAAGTCTCGCCTGTTAGCACCGGCAATAATCCAGCCAGTTGCATGAGTAACGTCGTCTTACCAGTACCATTAGCACCAACTAAATGGCAAATACTGCCTGCAGGTAAATTGAGCGTCACCCCTTCACATAAAGGCGTTTCACCACGCTGAACGGTCAGCTCATCAAGCGCAAGTAAGGCGGTATTCAGAGCCGTCATCGAAACCTCTCATTATTTATTAAGCAACAGTCAATATTCATCACAAACAAAGACGATGTTCATGGCATAATACTTTATGCTTACCACAACCACACAGTATAACAAATTGTCGATTACTATGACCTCAAAACCTATGCAGACTTCAAAAGATATCCAAAACTCAGACCAGCACATGTTAACCATAAACAGCTTAATCGATGCGCAAGTCACTTTTATGCAGCAATGGTTACGTAAGCAAGCCGAACCGCTTAGTTTCGAAGCCTGGCACTGGTTTGCCGATCAGCCACTCAGTAAGTATGTCAGTGCCGAGAACTTGCAGCATCTGATTAATGACTGGCTATTGAATCACCCACTAAGCGAGGTAGTGCGTAGCGATATCCGCGATATCTTGCATACTATTATCTATCATCCAGTCAATGACAATGTCCCTTTATCGGAACTGGTCGATGACACACAAGTTGAGATTCTTGCCAGCTATATTGGCAGTCATGAGCAGCAGCGCAATATATTGATTCATACGCTGGTCGGTAACGAAACTTTCGCAGATTTACTGACCCAAACGCTTTATCATGCCATCAATGATTTCATGGAAACTACACTAGACAAAGCAGGCGGTGTTGGTAAACTCATGAAGCTTGGGCGCAGCTCGTTTGAAAAAGCAACCAACAGAAACCTTGATGAAAAACTGCAGGCGTATCTACATCGCAATATTAAAGATTTGGCACATCGAGCAGAAGCCAACGCGCAAGAACACTTATCAAATGAAGAAGTCGCACGCTTACTCATAACAGGTTGGGCACGAATTAAAGAGCAACCGATTAGCGAGATCCAAACCTATTTACGGGATGAGCCGAACGATAGCAGCATTGAGCATATCGAAGCCAGTATCCAACAAAGCTATAACCGACTGCGCCTATCACCCTATTTGCATAACTTAGTGGCGGCGAGCGTTGATACTTGGTATCGCAATCATCAATCCGATACTATTGCTTGCGTAGCAGCAAGCTTATATATTGATGAACAGGTAATGACGCAATTAAATACGGCGCTCTTACCTATCGTATATGATGCCCTTGAAAGCCAATGGTTGACGGCGCATCTGCATGAAATGCTACAAGAGTTTTATAGCCAGCCCAATATCAAAAACATTTTTAATTTTAACGACCAGTAATTTTTTAACTACTTGTTTATGCGTATTTTTTATTAACTCTTATTATTCATTTATTGGTTAGCATACTATCTATGAGTCAACGTCACAAATTCAGCTTAGGGCAAAAAATCAAACAGCTGCTGACAAGGTCAACTGTACGCTCTGTTATCGATAAGATTAAATCGTCTAAGCATTTACCAATCGCTGATTTTGATAATGAGACTAATAGTCAGGTGAACGCTACACAAGTCGCAACTGATAAACTGAATACTGATAGTAAAAATATTGACCCTAGCAATACTGATAGCACTCTCAGCACTAAAAATGAGTCTTACGAAGAGGCAAATTCTGCCGATAACGACAATGATATGAATGAGCCTATTGAGACTGAAATAGCTTTTGGTGAGGGTTTTGAGCATATTGCAGCGCAAAAGAGTGAGAGCGACATGCTCATTGTCGATTTTCTAAAACAATATTTCGACGATAAAGACTGGCCCTATAATCATTATCAACCCAAAATAAGAGACAGCCAAAAATCACACTATTTGTCTTTAAGAATGCGTAATAAGCAACTCGATTGTGGTTATCTGTTTCGAGTACAAGAGAGGAATAAGCTGCTAGCAGTCTATGGTATCTTGCCATTTTTGATACCAGAGAGTCATCAAAGTGCCGCTATGTTATTGATTACTCAAATTAACTACGACATGATGATAGGCAATTTAGAGATGGATGTTGATGATGGCGAAATACGTTATAAAAACGCCATTGATATCGAAGCGGTCGGGCTTGATGACGATATACTTGAGCATTTATTGCAAAGTGTCATTGCCATGACAACAGTTGCTCATGAGATATTTAGTGATTTGGTTAATAACCAAGACCCAGCGGAAGAATTACCAGATCTACTGTCACAGTTACGCCAACAAGTAGACTCACGAACCTTCTTTTTACCCACTCAGTTTGTTCAGTAGGAAGGCACTACTATTAATAGCTGTGCTTGATGTCTTATAAAACAAGCGTCTAGTTTGCTTTAAAACACCTTTTTCAACAATTTATTTTTTATAAAAGTAACAATACAATATTAGAAACACTATGCTAAAAATCGCCTACTCTGACATTTTCCGTTATTCAGTACCCGAAAAACATCGCTTCCCAATGCAAAAATATACCATGATTCCTGAGCGCCTATTAGCAGAAGGAACCATCAGTGCTGATAACTTTTTTGCGCCAAAACGCTTAAGCGAAGATGAAATTTTAACGACGCACACTGCGGACTATTGGTATCAGCTTAAGACCCAAACGCTACCACGAAAAGAAGTGCGAGCGATCGGCTTTGAGATGACGCCTGAGCTGGTAGAACGTGGGCGCTATATTGCTCACGCTACTTATGAATGCGCGCTTTTTGCACAGCAATATGGCGTTGCTATGAATGTCGCAGGAGGCACTCATCACGCCTTTGCTGACCATGGTGAGGGGTTTTGCGTCTTTAATGATGTCTGTGTCGCGAGCAACTTATTATTAAATCGCGGACAAGCAAAAAGGATTTTGGTCGTTGATTTGGACGTCCATCAAGGTAATGGTAATGCCAGTATCATGACAGATGAGCCACGGGTTTTTGTCTTTAGTATGCATGGCGCAAAGAACTATCCATTTCGCAAGCAAATATCAGATTTGGACATTGAGCTAGATAATGATACCGATGATGAGAAATATTTACAGATTTTAACGCAAACTCTACCAAGACTGATAGCGGACTTTGCACCTGATATAATTTTTTATCAGTCTGCAGTAGATGTTCTAGCAACTGATAAACTAGGAAAGCTTGGACTGACAATTGCAGGCTGTAAGGCGCGGGACGAATATGTACTACGCCAAGCAAAGAATGCACAGATTCCAATCGCTATCGTCATGGGCGGCGGTTATTCAGAAGATATCAACGATGTGGTTGAAGCGCATTGCAATACCTTTCGACTGGCGCAACAGATATTTTTTGATGAGTCATCTCAATCGAGAGCGGTACAAGATACAAACTAAAAAACCAGTTGCCAAGCTAGCTAGGTTATAAAAAAGCGCTGATACCTTGCCAGCCTACACGTATACCAAGCACCGTTAGAATCACTAAAATAAGATGACGAAAGCGTGCTTGCGGTAAATAACGGCGTAAGCGAATACCGACTAAAAGCATCGCGATAGACAAGACACTAAATAAAGCAATCAGTTGCCATTCCCCACTACTAAGCGCCATAATAGGCTCGCGCAGGACAATTATTTGAGCAATTTTACCCAAGAAATAGCACATGTTGCCGACTTTAGCGATGGTGTTCTTATCTTTGCTGGCAGATAATAAATACATCATCAATATAGTCGACATAGCATTGGTCGCGCCGCCAATAACGCCAGCACTAAACCCAACGAGAATCAGTATAGGCTTAGTAGCAGGCAGTCGAATTTGCTTACCCAGCAAGCTACTGATCACATAAAATCCAATCACAGCTGCCAATACTAACAAGATATAAGCGCTATCGACCCACAGCAATAATTTAGCCCCCAACATACTGCCAAGTAAGCTGGTTAAAGCAAGCAACCAATAGCGCCTACCATAATAAATAAAGTTTTCCCAAATCGTGCGGCCGCCACCTGCCAGCCAAGTCATCGCATTAAGTAATAATGAGGGAAAAATAACCAAAACAATGGCATGTGGCAAAGGATACATACTGGCAAGCGCGGTGGTAGTCACCAAGGTCACACCTAGCCCGCTGATGCCATGCAATAGCGACGCAAGCGCAAAGATAGCTATTAGCAATAAGGTCTGCGTGCTATCATCATCTATCATGTCTGTCATATTAGACTTGCCAATCAAAGGTTAATGTCTTGTTCTATACCTATGCTTATATGACCAGTCATTATTGCATTGGCCATCACACTAACAACTGCTCTAGGAATGATATTAAGCATTGTGACGTTGCCAAATTGCCTCGCCAATAATACTGACTAACTGCTCGGCGATTTTATCCTTACTAGCTTTATCAAGCGTGATGCTATCGTGCTCATAACGGGTTGAGAAAAACACTTCCATGGCATTGTCATCACTGGCAAAGCCAATATCTGCACGAGATACATCATTACAAGCAATTAAATCTAGGTCTTTTGAAAGCAGCTTACCACGAGCATAACGTTCGACATCTTGCGTTTCTGCGGCAAAACCAACGACAAATAATTCTGGATGAGCAAGCGAAATCGTCGCTAAGATGTCAGGGTTTTTGACCAAGCTCAGGGTCATAGCGTCTTGGGTTTTTTTGATTTTTTGCGGAGCGGCTTCCTCAGTACGATAGTCTGCTACTGCTGCTGTGGCTATAAAGATATCGGCGGCACGCGCCGAAGATTCATTAGCGCTAGCAGAGCCATCATGAGCCAAATTCGTATGGTCATCACCGTGTTCATCATCACAGCCACAGTCAGCATGATGATGTTTATGGCTATGAGAATGCTCATTCTCGTCTTCAAACACATACTGTAACGCGCTATGCGTACCTGTCACACATTGCTGCGCGACTAGTAGCATATCTGCAGCTGACAGTACGTCAATACGCGTGACATTAAGCGGTGTCGGTAGTGCCACTTTGCCACCAACAATCAAAATAACGTCTGCACCAGCAGCAACACAAGCACGCGCTAACGCAAAACCCATCTTACCAGTAGAGTGGTTGGACAAATAACGCACGGGGTCGATTGCTTCGACCGTTGGACCGGCGGTAATCACCACTCTTTTACCTGCTAATAGCTGCGGTGTCGTTTGCATGGCGTTAAACAAAAGCACTTCGGCTAATAATGCTTCTGGCTCAGGCAAACGTCCTGCACCTATATCACCACACGCCTGCTCGCCACTTGCAGGCGCAATGATTTGATAATTCATATCACGCAAGGTTTGTACATTTAAATTAACTGCAGAATGTGCCCACATTTGCTGATTCATCGCTGGTGCAATAATAACCGGTGCCGTCGTTGCAAGGCATACGGTCGTCAGTAAATCATCAGCCATACCCATCGCTAGACGCGCCAAAGTGTTGGCAGAGGCTGGTGCGATGACCACAAGGTCCGCCCACTTGGCAAGCTCGATATGACCCATTCCCGCTTCCGCTTTTTCATCGAGTAACGAGATATGCACCTCATTACCAGTCAAAGCCTGTAATGTGAGCGGAGTTATAAAAGCTTGAGCACCTGAGGTCATAATCACGCGAACCTCGAAGCCTGCCTTAATTAATAGGCGGGCAAATACAGCAGATTTATAAGCGGCAATACCGCCGGTGATAGCAAGCAGGATATTTGACATAAGCGTGGCATCAACAAAAAATTGAAAGATAAAATTGCGCTTATAGTATCAATTATGCGATAAGTTAGGGAGAGTTTTCTGAAGTTATCTTATTTATCAAGCAGCAAACCCTTCTCAAGGAGTGACAATGGCCATCAAAGACTGGCATGAAGATGATAGACCGCGTGAAAAACTACTGAAATTTGGCGCAGCTCACTTATCTGATGCCGAAATATTAGCGATATTTTTACGCACAGGTACGCAGTCGCAGTCAGCAATCGAGCTAGCACGTCATTTGATAGACCAGTTTGGTAGCCTCGCAGAACTTTTAGCTGCACCGCAAGAGACGGTTCTTGCCTGTCACGGTATTGGTCCAGCCAAATACGCCCAGATACTTGCCTCACTTGAGATGGGTACGCGCTATTTAGACAGTCAGCTTAAAACTGGTAAAGCACTCGGACGCTCGCAAATGGTCAAAGACTATATCAGCACTCAGCTGCGTGGTGAGCCGCGAGAAGTCTTTGCGGTACTCTGTTTGGACAATGCATTAAATTTAATCAATTTTGAGATATTGTTTACAGGCGGTATCTCTTCTTGCTCAGTCTGTATCAAGCATGTGCTACGTCATGCGTTAAGCCACGCAGCAAGCCAGCTTATTATTGCTCACAATCATCCGCATACAGATGCCACGCCATCGACAGCAGACAACTTATTGACCTATGAGCTAAAGAAAGCTTGCGACCTCATAGATTTATCCTTGGTCGACCACATTATTGTTGGGCGTAATGAGACTTTATCTTATGCCGAAAGCTGTTTAGCGCCTTTTGGCTAACGGCTGATGTATAGTATTTCGTTATATACACAAATCTTGATACATATTATCGACACAGCGTAGCGTTTTCACTCTTGATAGTTATAAACAACTGTTTCATATTAGTAGTTAACTTTATTTTTGGGAAAGCTTTTATTTATTACCAATATGAAGTTTTTATTTTAGAGCGGCTATATTTAGAACCAATATTTACTATAAAAAAGAACGGTTGGAATATAAAACAACAATCATAGTTATTTTAAACTTTCTTATTCACTTATATTTTGACGCTTTTCTATAAAGCGTTATAAAGGGGGCAATCATGGCCATTGGCTTATTTATTTTGGCAGTCATCATTCAATTAGCCATGGTCTTGGCCATCTTTTTGTTGTCTTTATCACGCGTCACTGGCAGTGTTGTTGCACTTATTACTGTCCTTGTTACCGCCTTTATCAGTCCTTGGTCACTTATTTTAGGGATATCACTTGCGCTGCTTTGCTTAGTGCTGCTCGTTGACCCTATTCGTCAAAGCCTGATTACCAAGCGTGTCTATAAAGTATTGGGCGGTGCGATGCCGAGTATGAGTGATACGGAGCGTGAAGCGCTTGATGCTGGTACTAGCTGGTGGGAAAAAGAGCTGTTTATGGGTGCGCCTGATTGGGATACTTTTGCAAAATATCCCTATCCAGAATTGTCAGCAGAAGAGCAAAGCTTCATTGATAACGAAGTAGAAGCACTATGTATGATGCTTGATGAATGGCAAATCCAACATGAAGATAAAGAATTGTCACCAGAAGCATGGCAATTTATCAAAGCTAATGGCTTTTTAGGCTTAATTATACCGAAAGAATACGGCGGTTTAGCATTTAGCTCTTATGCTCAAAGTCGCGTGATGAGTAAAATTGCTTCGCGCTCGCCGACCGCAGCAGTCACTTGCATGGTGCCCAATTCACTTGGTCCTGGTGAGCTGTTGATGCACTACGGTACCGATGAGCAAAAGCAACGTTGGTTACCTGGTCTTGCTAAAGGTGATGAAATTCCCTGCTTTGGCTTAACCGGTCCAGAAGCTGGCTCTGACGCAGGCGCTATTCCTGATACCGGTGTGGTTTGTTATGGGTTGCATGAAGGCGAGCAGGTCCTCGGTCTGCGTATGAACTTCTCTAAACGTTGGATTACGTTAGCCCCTATTGCAACGGTCGTTGGTTTAGCCTTTCAAATGCATGACCCAGAAGGATTGCTCGGTAATCCTCAAAAGACTGATTACGGTATCACTTGTGCGCTAGTCCCTGCCAGCCATGAAGGCGTCATTACAGGTCCGCGCCATAACCCAATTGGCTCACCTTTTATGAATGGTACGGTCGATGGTACAGATGTCTTTATACCGTTAGACTATATTATCGGTGGCGTGGAAAATGCCGGACGCGGTTGGCGTATGCTGATGGAATGTTTGGGCGTTGGGCGCGGTATTTCGTTGCCAGCTTTATCCACTTCAGCGAGCGAAATGACCTATTTAACGGTTGGTGCTTTTGCAAAAGTTCGTGAACAATTTAAAATCTCCGTCGGTAAATTCGAAGGCGTACAAGATGCCACTAGTCGTATGGCCAGTAACACCTATATGTTAGAGGCCTTTCGTCATTTGGTCACCTGTGGTTTAAACCAAGGTGGTACGCCATCGGTTATGACAGCCATGGCAAAATACTATGCCACTGAGACCATGCGTTCAGTGATTAATGATGGTATGGATGTCGTTGGTGGTCGCGCCGTACAAATGGGACCTCGTAACTTTTTAGCGACTCCTTATCAGGCCATTCCTGTCTCCATTACCGTTGAGGGTGCCAATATACTGACGCGCTCATTGATGATTTTTGGTCAGGGCGCCATGCGTTGTCATCCTTATCTGTTTGATGAACTACAACTGCTGCAAAGCGAGGATAAAGAAGGCGCGCTTAAACAGTTCGATAATTTATTCTTTAAACACTTAGGTTATACCTTTAATCGCGGGGCAAAAGCATTTGTCGCAGGTTATGTCGGTGGTAGCAATCATGCGCCAAGTTTTGCCGATAGCTTTACCCGTCCTTACTATAAGCACATCAACCGTCTTAGCGCAGGTTTTGCCTTAACAGCGGATATGTCTTTGGGCTTACTCGCTGGGGACTTAAAACGCAAAGAGATGCTCTCTGGGCGCTTAGCAGACATTCATTCACATCTATTTATTTGTACTGCAATTTTACAGTTTTATCAATATGGTACTAAATCAAAAGCCGAACGCTTACATGCGGAAGTCGCATTAAAAAATAGCCTTTATACTATTCAAGAAGCCTTTATGTCTTTGTTTGCCAATTTCCCTAACCGTATGGCAGCCGGTCTAGTCAGCTTTGTAACATTCCCAAGTGGTCGTATTTTTTCGCCAGTGAGCGATGAGTTGAAATGCGAATTGGGCGATACCTTTATGGATGATTTCGAAGCCAATCCATTCCGCGATTACCTTAAAACCATGGTGTATTATAATACTGAACCAGATGATGTCACTGGACGTATTGAACACGCCTATCAAACCCTGCTCGACGTTGAACCCTTGTGGCAGAAGTTTAAAAAAGCAGAACATAAAGACAGCTTTGAGGGCCTGACCTTTGAAGATCATGTGGTCTATGCCAGTCAAAACGGTGATATTACCGAAGAGGAAGCCGAGCAGCTAATTAGCTACAATGCCTTGCGCTTTGATTCATTATTAACCGATGTTTTTGATGAGCATTTATCTAAAGCTCAAGAACGTATTAATCCACATACGTTAGAGAATGCGGTAAATAAGCTTACTAACTATGCACAATTGAAAAATGCTGCTCATGCAAGGAATGGTATAGCTACGAACCAAACACATGACAATATCGCTCCAGTAGCAGATAGCGTAGATTCAACGGACAATGATTTAACAGGTGATGCCAATCCTAATCATGGCTATGAGAGCGATGGTGATGTGAAAATGGTTGACGAGCAAGACACGGTTAAAGAAGTTAGCGCACAAACCGATTTTGGCGACTCAAATCCCAAAGCACAGGCACTTGACCCTCGTCACCGTGATGCAGAGTCACACTTAAGCGAGCGCATGAGCTATAACCATCGCTTAAATAAAGATGGTTCGGTTAGCTCTGATAATATACAAGCTCACAGCGCTGAGCAAACGCAGATAATGGAACATAGCGACTCTACTTGGAAAGATGGGTTGCAACGTGACGAAAACGACAATATCTAACTAGGATTCGTTTAACTATCGGTATCTATCTATATTCATGTATCTTTATTAATTTATGTAAGCGAGATGGTCTCATTAGAGCCATCTCGCTTTTTTATTTAGCCACTTATATTATTTTTTAGTATGTCTTTGACATCTTTTTCACTTTGGTTTATCTAAAATTTTGATTGGTTAAAAATAATACACATATTAATCCTGTAATGTCACGCTATTTAAATCATAAAAAATTCTTGCAGTACCCCTAACTATTCTTTTATATTGTCCCCAAAATCTGGCTTGATGGTCAGATAATAAACTTATAGACGTCACCAAAGCCATAGTAACAGCGATATTGCACTCATATTGATGGCGTTATTGCCTGTATTACTGTGCGTGACTGTTGTACGTAATGAACACCAAGGAAAGAATTTATGTGGAAAAATTTGGGTCTGACCGGCAAGATTATAGTTGCCATGGTACTGGGTATTATATTGGGTCTATTTATAAACTACTTTGGCTTGAACGCTGAAGGTAGCTTCGTTAATACTTATATTACCAATGGTTTTTTTGCCATCATCGGTAAGCTGTTTGTTAATTCACTCAAAATGCTCGTTGTGCCACTGGTCTTGATTTCGCTTATCTGTGGCGTGTGCGGTATCGGTGATATTCGTCTATTGGGACGTATTGGTGGCAAAACATTCTTTATCTATATGGTGACCACAGCACTAGCGATTACTACGGCTATCGGGCTTGGTTCACTATTTGGTATTGGTAAAGGCATGCAAATCGAAACCGAAGCGGTATTCGAAGCAGAGTCAGCACCACCACTTCTTGACGTTTTCTCCAATATTATCCCCTCTAACCCCATCAGCGCGATGGCAAATGGCGATATGCTATCGATTATCTTTTTTGCAATGTTAATCGGTATTAGTATTCTGATGGTGGGTAAGCCTGCAAAAGGTTTGGTACAAAGCTTAGAGCTGATTAATGAAGTCATCTTAAAAATGGTGACCATCATTATGAATTTAGCGCCGTATGGTGTCTTTGCACTGTTGACCAAAGCAATGGCAGAGCTAGGATTAGATCTTATTTGGTCACTACTAGGTTATGTTGCCGTATTGGTTGGTGCGCTCTTCTTTCACTTTTTTGTCACGATGATGGTGATACTTAAGTTAACTTCAGGTTTGTCGATCAAAACTTTTTTGGCAAAAATGCGCGAAGTACAAATCTTTGCCTTTAGTACCTCAAGCTCGAACGCAACGATTCCAATCACCTTACGCACGGTCACCAAGCGCATGGGTGTTAATAACTCAGTGGCTTCTTTTACCATTCCATTTGGTGCGACGATCAATATGGATGGCACAGCAATCATGCAAGGTACGGCGACTATTTTTATCGCCAATCTGTATGGTGTTCAATTAGGAATCACCGGATACCTGACCGTTATCCTGATGTCAGTGCTCGCCTCTATCGGCACCGCAGGCGTTCCGGGCGTAGGTTTAATTATGCTGTCAATGGTATTTGCTCAAGTCGGTCTACCTATTGAAGGTATTGGTTTAATTTTAGGGGTTGACCGTATTCTTGATATGTTGCGTACGGCAGTAAACGTTGGTGGCGATGCGGCCGTTACAGTCATCGTTGCAAAGTCAGAAGGTGAGATGGATTTGGCTATTTATAACGATCCTGATGCCGGTGCAAAAGAGATGTTTGACGGTCATATCGATGCAGACAGCGAGCGTGAATTATCCGCAGTCTTTCATGATGGCGTGATGGGTAGTGAATACGACGATATTAAACGGAGTTAATTCTTAATAGAAAATACTTAATATGAAATAGCTTGTATGAAATATTAAAAACCTCAGCCGATTGGTCTGAGGTTTTTTAATGCAGCAAATATATTTTTAGATTATAAGAATTATGATTAATTCATCTACTTTCAATTAACCAAGTACATATTTGGTCAGCATCGCTAAACACACCAATACAATCATTGGACGAATGAGTCTACTGCCGCCTTTTACTACCATATGCGAGCCAAAATAAGCGCCTATCGTCTGTCCAACCATCATTGCTAGCCCTACTTTCCACAACACATTACCGCCTAAAATAAAGAAGATGAGTGAACCAATATTAGTAGATAAGTTCAGCACCTTTGCTGCGCCAGTTGCTTCGATAATTTTCTGTCCGCGTAACGCCACATTTCCTAAGGCAAAAAACATACCGGTGCCAGGTCCCATATAACCATCATAAAAACCAATCAAAGGCGCAGCAACTTTTTGCCAAGCGCCTTTTGAGATACGCGGGGCGGCTTCTACCTCACCAAGTTTAGGCGCAAACAAGGTATAAATACCAATTGCTGCTATCAAAAATGGAATGAGCGTTTCCAACAAATCAGGTGGAGATAACTGGACGGCAATAGAGCCAAAGATAGAGCCAATAAAAGCTGCAATAATCGCTGTCTTTATATTTTTGGGTTTGACTACGCCCTTTTTAATCATAGTAATAGACGCTGCTAATGCTCCTGAAGCTGCTTGTAGCTTATTGGTGCCCAATGTCAACACAGGTGGAATATTAGCCAGCAGCATGGCTGGAATCGTCAATAAACCACCACCACCAGCGATGGCATCGATGAAACCTGCCAGCGCAGCGACAGCCGTCAGCATTAAAATAACTTCAATAGAAAGCGATAAGTCCATGACACTGACCTGTTAAATGTATGATATAAGAGACATAAGCCTTAGTGTATTAGACTAAGAATATAATGATTGATAAAGTGGCAACTATTTTGATAAGCGCTATTTTAATAAGAGATTTTTAATAAATTTTGTTCGATTAATAGCAAAGTTCGATACGAGCAATGTCGTAAAGCCGCCCATTATAAAGATAAAACCGTAAAAAAACCAAAAACCTAGTAAAGTCTGCTAGATTTGTCATATATGCTTTTTGCCTATAAAAAATTTCGTAGCACCACTAGGTCTTCAAGGAAGAAGCAAAAAAGGCTTAACGTATTTAATTGTCTATATTAATAAGAGTGTGAGAAACTAGAGCTGCCTACCTGCTTCTTTAAGATAACGGTAGTATGTATCCGAGCTGAACAAAACCAAATTAAGCACAACAGGCATTTGAAGTTTTTGAATGATTTAGCACATTTTATTTAGTCGATGAGGATGATATGGCCATAAAAAGAATCAGAGCGTTTTTTAACCTCGAGGCGTCAGGCGGCATTGTCTTAGCGCTGGCAGCTATCGCGGCAATGATTATTGCCAATACGCCTCTTAATACTTGGTATGAATCCTTTATTCATGCACCTGTTGCCATTCAAATTGGTGGTTTTGCGATTGCTAAAGATGCGCATCATTGGATTAATGATGGTCTGATGGCGGTTTTCTTCTTTTTAGTGGGTCTTGAGCTCAAGCGTGAAGTGCTCATTGGTGAGCTCTCCAACGTCAAGCAAATTATCTTACCTGCAGGAGCGGCACTCGGCGGCATGATTATGCCAGCGATTGTATTCTTACTGATTAACCATAATGATCCTGAGTTTTGGAAGGGTTGGGCCATTCCTGCTGCAACCGACATTGCCTTTGCCCTCGGCATCTTAAGTTTACTTGGTAATCGTGTACCCAACTCGCTAAAGGTGTTTTTAGTATCTATCGCTATCTTTGATGATATTGGCGCTATTATCATAATCGCTTTATTTTACACCAGTGAATTATCACTCGGCTCATTGGCTATCGCAGGTTTATGTCTGCCATTCTTATATCTACTTAATCGTCGTAACGTGACCAGCATTACCCCTTATTTATTAATCGGCTTAATCATGTGGATTTTTGTTCTAAAATCGGGCATTCACGCGACGTTAGCAGGGGTAGTATTGGCGTTATTTATTCCTTTATTTGACCGCACTGACCCTGAGCACTCACCGCTTGAAGAGCTTGAGCACGACCTACAAAACACCGTATCTTATGGGATTTTGCCATTGTTTGCCTTTGCCAATGCGGGTATCTCACTTAAAGGTGCAGGTTTTGCTGAGCTATTTCATTCTGTACCGCTTGGTATTGCAGCCGGTCTTTTTATCGGTAAGCAACTGGGCGTAATGATTATGTGCTGGTTAATCTTTAAACTCGGTATTTCCACCATGCCAAGAGGTATGAACTTTAAGCAAATCTATGGTGCAGCATTATTGTGCGGCGTCGGTTTTACCATGAGTTTATTTATCGGTGGTCTAGCATTTGCCGGTGAAACGCCACTATTTGATGAGCGCTTAGGCATCATTATGGGTTCAATCGTCTCTGGTATTGCTGGTTACCTAATGCTCAAAGCTACCTTAAAAGACGACGTCCATAATACATCGGTGGATTTGACGCATCATAAATAAACTAAGCAGCTTCTATGACAAGTATTGGCCAATGTTGATGGTAGGAGTAGAAAATGTGGCGATTTAGTCTGCAACTTTGCTGGCAATGGGTGCCACGCTTAGCTGTCTTAGGTAGTATTTACCTGCTTTCAGCTTGTGCCACCTTGTCTAAGCAAGAACGTATGGTCGGCGACTGGCAAGTGATTGGCTATAACGATGGTATAGCAGGCTATGCGGCAGACCGATTAGCGTCGCATACTAAAGCTTGTGCTAAGGTCAGTATCACCCCTAACTATCAGCTATGGCAGCGTGGTCGTGAGCTAGGGCTCAAGCAATATTGCACGGTAATGAACGCCTATAATGTCGGTCGCCGTGGACGAGAATTAAATAACGTCTGCCCTATTACTATAGTAAACACCTTACAAAGCGCCAATAAAAAAGGCTTAGATTACTACGCCCTAGATAGTCAATTAGATAAGGACAAACGGCTTTTAGAAGCGCACGAACTAGAGTTTGATAAACTAAAAAATGGCGACATGCTAGACTTTGAGACCGAAAAAGAAGCCCGTGCTCGATTAATATCTTTACCAACAGAGCTCCGAGATATTAAGCGTCGTATCAATAATATCCAAAGAGAATTAGACGTATTAAACCAAATGAGTAGCTATTAAATTTAGCTAATAGTTATACAAAGCCTGACTATAAGGGCTTCTTATACTTATCTTTATAATTAGCACTTGATACAGAGCAGTTGCTACATATGGATTCAATTGATATGGCTAAAAAAAATAACACCAATACCCTGCATAGACAGAATATTAACCATCATCAAACAGCTAGCACTTATCAGCGTCATGGTCGCACGACAGCAACTGATGATCATAGCGACTTGCAAGTTTTACAGCGTATCAAACGTTACTTATTGCCGAAAAATTTTACTATTTCGCAAGATTTATTAGATGAGATAGTCGCCGGTTACGATATTGGCGATCCACTGGCAGATGCTTTGGTGGCTGATGGTATTCGTTTCGCAAAACCGCTACAGCAATTTATTATCGATGATAAGGTAGATACCGCGCTCACAAACAACCTCTCATTTATCACATTAACCGAGCAATTTAGTCATCATCCCGCTTGGTTCGACCCAAAACTTGCCGAGATTGGTGCTATCGCCTATCGACGTTATCCGCTGATGCTGATTTGGCTATTGCGTAACGTCGCCTTGATGGCAGGCTATAGTATTCCTGCCCTATCGCTACCGCTCATTCAAACCGGTGCACTAATGCACGATGCCTTACCGCGTTTGATGCGCACTTATGCTTATATTCTCGCTGTTTCTGAACACCCTCAAATATACCCTCTCTTGCATCACAACCAGCATCCCATCGATCATGTATTGGCGATTGGCTCTGAGGGCTGGCGTCAGGCCATCAAGGTACGTCAAATTCATACATTGGTCCGTCAAAACTTGCTTAAAGGTAAAGCAAAAGCAGCAACAGGTGTCATAGCAAATGCTGACCAACATCATAATCCTGATGGTAGCTGGAATACCGATTATTGGGGTCTTCCTATCAACCAAACCGATATGATCGCTACCCATTTGCAGTTTTCGTTGTTGATTATGCGCGGATTGAGATTGCTTGGCGCACGCATTAGCACCGAGGAAGCGGAAGGTATTCTACACCTATGGAATCTTGCCAGCTATTGGATGGGCGTTGATTTGCAGCGCTTACCCAAAGATGAAGCCGCCTGTTGGGAATGGTTATATACCTATTTATCTATTCAGCAACTTGATTTTAAAATGGGGCGACCTCTAGCAAAAGCGTTACATGATTTGCCGCGTCAACTAATGGGTGAAGACAATCGGCGTGGGCGCTTTGTTGAAATGGTCAATGCTAGCGTGACCCGTACTTTGGTCGGTGATGATATCGGTGATGGCCTAAATTTACCAAAATCTAAAATACGTTTTGGTGTGCTGTCTTCAGTACCAATTCTATTTGCCCTCGATACGGCACGTCAGCACAATAATACGGTTGCCAATAAGCTAGAAGCTTTTCGTGCCAAGCGCCAAGATAATATGAACTGGTGGCTAAAGAAAAACGATGATTATTATAAATAAGTATGACCATGAGAATGATAAGGAGCAGATAATAGTTATAAATCATAACTAAATTAACTAGGTAGTGAATATTATTATTACCAAATAGAATATGTTAAACCATTATCAATCGCGTCCGCAATAATTATAATAAATCCGCAAAAGATGTGTTTGTTAGTCGGTCTTATTGGTTTTCACTATTTCTACAGCCGTGACCCTTGTATGCGGTAATACCAGTCAAGCTGCCGATCAAAACCTGTTTCTAATAGACTGGCAATAACTCGTCCTGTCAGACCCCATACCGTCTCGCCGTCCACTTGCCAGCTTGGTGTGAGGAGAGTCTCTGTCTGGTCTTGCAGTGTATATTCTATGGAATATTCGACGGTAGGTTGCGTCAGCAATGTTTCAAAATCTGCCCAAAAAATACGTGAGATTTCTCCAAGTTCTGGTACTAACAGTAAATCTGGAGCAATAAGCGCCACAATAGGTCTGACACTCATGCCACTTTTAGAAACTTGAATTGGCAATTGTCCGAGTAATTGTACTTTATTGGGTGGTAGCGCCGTTTCTTCGCAGGCTTCACGCAATGCGGTGACGACATTATTACCGTCGCCTACGTCATGCTTACCGCCAACGCAAGATACCTCGCCAGCATGGGTGTTCATATGGGCAGCGCGGCGCGTGAGTAGCAGCTTAGGATGGCGCTCATGAGTGATAGCAACCAATATCGAAGCATCGGCAATCGGCGTCTGATATAGACTATCTAAAATGCGCGCACTACGAGAAATATGATTGGGGTCGTACAGCATTGGACTAGTGATGGCATTTAGAGTCTGCTGCTGTACGCGTTCAGCCAATGTTCTGATGGTGGGATAACGAATAAGATCTGGAACAGCGACTGATAACTCATCAAAGCGGACAGACTGCAGTGGGTTTAACATTATTATTGCCTTATGTTTTTAGCGGTATTAATCGTCTTTATTAAATATCAATTCTTCAACTTTATCATTCATATATTATTTAGGATAAGCTCGTGGATAAGATTTTTTCATTAAATAAAATGCAGGGTAAAATCGATGATTGCCCGCAAAGATTGCCACTACTAATCATTGCTCTTGCTTGGGTTGGCGGTACATTTGCAACCGCAATATTGGCACTACTTGGTAATTGGCAAAATATTGCTATGATTTTAGGCTCATTCGGTGCCAGCTGTTTACTTATTTTTGCTTATCCAGAAAGCCCTTTTGCTCAGCCTAGAAACATAGTTGGCGGTCATTTTATTACCACTTTTACTGGTTTATCATTTTTGACGTTATTTGGCATCGAATGGTGGAGCTTAGCACTCGCAGTCGGCACAGCGATTGCATTGATGTTATTACTGCGAGTACCACACCCACCCGCTGGTTCTAATCCGTTGATCGTCATGCTCGGCGGCGTAAAATGGCATTTTTTAGTCACCCCAACTTTGATCGGTGCTCTTGCTTTAGTGGTGGTGGCATTGATTTACAATAATATTGGGCATGGCAGACATTACCCACGCTATTGGTAAACCTGCTTGATAAAGTCTTTGCTTAACCACTGATTTTATCAAGCCTAACGCAATCCGACCATCACTGCATAGCTTTTGCGTGACTGACAGGCTTTGCCTGCACTTTCAACTTTGTCATCCCTTTCAGCACTAAAGGAAGTCAATAGTGATTCAGCCTATAAAATACGCTGTTGTTATTATCACTGCCAGTACTATGAGAATGTGTGTTATCTTAGCTTAAAGAGCTATCGTTAAGTAAGCTCTGACATTTGATAGCCCTGCTATCTTATATAACTACTATTTTATACAACAATTATAATTCTTAAAGCAAACTCATCCCTTTCATTTTATTATACAAGGCAGTCGATATGCGCTATTGTCTCCAATGCGGTCATGAAGCAGAACGTAAAATACCAGCCACAGATAATATACCGCGTTTGGTCTGCCCAAACTGCCATTATATTCATTACGAGAACCCAAAAGTGATTTGTGGCTCACTGGTCGTTCATAAGCATAGAGTACTGCTCTGTCGCCGTGCCATTGAGCCACAGTATGGCTTATGGACGCTACCAGCGGGCTTTATGGAAAATGGCGAAACGATGGCGGAAGGTGCTGCGCGTGAAAGTTTTGAAGAAGCAGAGGCAGTCGTGACTAACCCACATTTATACTGCTTGTATGACATTCCTGATATCGGTCAAATTTATAGCATATATATTACTGATCTAAAAGACGGTGCTTACGGTATCGGCTCTGAAAGTCTTGATTGTGCTTTATTCAAAGAAGAAGACATTCCGTGGGATAAACTTGCTTTTGAGGCAGTCCGTCGCACCTTGAAAAGCTATTTTGCAGATCGTCAACAATATGACAGTCATGAGCAATTTCCCATTCATCAAGATATCATTGGCAAAGACCAAGCTATTAAGCGTTATTAATACTACAACTAGCTAAAAATCCGACTTAGGCAATAAAAAACCGCCGCTTTCATTTTTGGTGAAAGCGGCGGTTTTTTTGTATAGTGATTAAATCAGCAGACTTTAAGAAGATTAGCTTTTAATTTTACAAACGTTAAAGCCTAACTCTTTTACCGCCGCTTCTTTATCATAAGGCGCTAATACGGCACGAACGTGTTTTTGCCCTTGCAGATATTGCTTGGCGACACGCTTTATGTCATCGACCGTCACTGCCAATATTGCCGCACGCATTTTGCGCTGCCAATCGACACCGCGATGATGCAAGTCAGCAAAGCACGCTTTGATCGCCTCGCCTGCTGGAGAGCCAGGTTTATCCATTCCTGAGATAATTCCTAAGATGGCTTCTTCTAATTGCTCGTCCGTTTGCGACTCATTTAATAGCCATTCAATACTGGCATCAAAGTGGGCAAAAGTTTCAGCACATTGTGGATCGCGATAGCTAAAGAATTTAAAGGCACAAGCGTTGGCATCGTAACCGGCACCGCCACCATAAGCACCGCCGCGCTCACGAATAGCACTGTGCAGATAGCCGTTGCGCAGATAAGGCGCCAATACCATTAAAGCTGCAGTATCGGGATGATCAGCCGCTGGTACCGCATAAGCACTGGCATTATGATAAACGTTGGTTGGAACCAGCCATGCCAAATCTTCAACAGCTACTTTTTCTATGTTAGCCGTGTTTTCGCCACTTAATGCGGCATCAAGTTGTAATTGAACAAACTCGCTTGGGATATTTGCTTCAATATCTGTCGTAGAATGTTTTAGCTGCTCTGCAATTTTTGGCGCTTGGCTATCTTTCCAGTTCTCGACAATCAAATTGCTTAAACGTTCGGTTTGCTCCGCTTCGCAAATAATCACTGCATGCTTAGGCAAGCTGATTAAACGCTGATGTAAGTCCATCAAGCTGGTTGCAAGCTTATCCCACTGTGCATCATCATTACTGGCATGGGTTAAAAAGTCTTTTAATGCGTTTAACGCTGGTAGACCGCTGCGCACATATTCGAGCTGCGCTTGACGACTCATACCACGACTGGCTGTTTGCATCGCATATGAATGCCCTGAGCCGGCAAGGTTTGATTGCCAGCCTGCTTGACGCTGCTGCAAAATCTCTTTGATGCGGTCATGCTCGGTAAATACACTGTGTTCCATAACTTCTTTGAGTAAATCAATCGCTTCAGGCTTACGATTAAGCGCGCGCGTTGCCACGACAAAGTAGCTACTAATCGCTTGGCTATCATCAATATTGGTACGCTGACTGACACGCGCCGTCACCCCTGATGAATGCGCTGCTTGCTTGGCTTGCATCTCGTGGGCGCTGAGCAAATCGGTTCCCAATTCTGATAATAAGCTTAGATAAATCGGCAGTAATGGATGATTAATAACTTCATTAACTGGTAGTTCGGCATTCTTATTACCACCAATCTCATCGGTTAATGGCACGATTATTTGATAATAATACAAGCCATTGGTACCCGCTTCATATTCAAATAAGGTACTGTCTTTGCCGCTTAGGTTAATTTTCTTTTGCGAGCCTTGCTTAAAGCTGATATCGGTTGGGACATCTTCTAAGCCAACCTTTGGTAATAAGCTCAAATCATCAGGCGCTGCTTGGCGCGCTGCCAAATCTAATGCTTGTTGCTTTAAGATGTCTTTATCGTGAATGGTCAAATCCATCGCGATAGTATCAAGGCGCGTTTGCTCAGCTGCTGCAAGGCGAGCCGTTTTTTCGCTATCTGGCGTCATAGTGACACGTACACGATGCTGATTATCCAACAGATGCGTTTTGATTAAATTTGGCAGCCACTGCGCGTCAACAACTTGCTCACGTAGCCATAGCAGATGCTCATCAACTTCCCAGACATCGATAGGGTTGCCATCATGAATTGCGGTGCTAAAGCCTTCTAGCATTAAATTTAGACCGTACGGCATACTATCGCCACCGATATGGCGCTGATCAATCTCAATCTGATGCAGAATGGTTTCAATCGTTTCATCATCGATTGGAGAGCTTGCTACCTTAGTCAGTAAGTCAATAATACCTTGCTCTACTGCTTCGGCATGCTCAGGGTTTGAACCACGCAGACCGGTATAAAAGACCATTTCATAATGACTGTCATCCAATCCCAATAACGGACTTGGCGCTTTACCCAGTGGATGGCTATCCAAATACGCACGTAGCGGCGAGCCAGCATGTTCAATCAATACGCCTTCTAATAGACGCAGTGCCAAACGCTGTCTTGGGTCAGTAATCGATGGCAATAACCAAGCAAGTACGTGATGGGTTTGATCAGGACCTGCTTCGTCAGCGGTATAAGTATCGGTAGCACTAATCGGCGCAGACAAACGCTGCTCTGGACGCGATACGTGTTTTTTACCCGCTTCAAACTGAATTAAAGCATCGTCATGAATTTTTGCTTGGGTTTCAGCGACTGGAATATTACCAAAGCTCATAATTACACTGTTTGACGGATGATAATGGCTCTGATGAAATTCAACCAACTCATTATGCGTTAAGTCTGGGATATCAGCAGGATCACCGCCCGAATTATAGTGATAGGTAGTCGTTGGGAATAAATGATGGGCGACCGTATGATACAGCTGATCAATCTCGCCACTCATCGCACCTTTCATCTCATTAAAAACGATGCCTTTAAACTGCGGCTTATCATTTTCGTCTAATTCTACGCGGATACCTTCTTGGGCAAAATCAAGCGGATGAATATTCGGGAAAAATGATGCATCAAGATACACAGCTAGCAAGTTAAAGTAGTCATTTTTATTTTGCGTCGCATACGGATATGCCGTCCAATCAGCTGCGGTCATCGCATTCATAAAAGTATTTAATGAGCGCTTAATCATCGAAAAGAACGGATCACGGACGGGGAACTTCTTCGAGCCACATAAGGCGACGTGCTCTAAAATATGCGCCTCGCCCTTTGAATCCATCGGTTGGGTGCGAAAGCCAACTAAAAAGGCATTTTCATCACTGGGATGCGCCAAATGATAGTGCATCGCGCCTGTTTTGATATGCTGACTGATCAACACATCCATTGATAATGCATCAATGTGGCGGTGCTCAAGCAGCTCAAAGGCAGGATGCAAGGTTAAATCAGCAGTAAATGGCGTGTCAGTCATAGTTATCCTTATACATTACTTTGATGTCATCATTGATGGATAACATTAATATAAATAATAGAAAATAGTGAAGTTTATCGTTATAAATTTGTCTTGATAAAACGGTAATTACAAAGCTCTATTTATAAAAAATAGCTTTATCAAAGCCTCATAGGTCATCTTCGAATTGAATGGCATTTATCAGCTAAAAAGAATTTGCCTAACGACACTAGATGGGGTTAATACGCGGATAAGTCAAGGCAGGAGATAGAGAAAGACAATAAGTAATAACGACCAAGTATAAAGATAATACCTATTTCGTAAAGCCTACTTAACAGCAGTCATTAGTAATGCTATAGTAAAAATCATCTGCCATAAGGAGCCGCTCATGAGTTACCAACATATTTTACTGGTCACCGACTTACTATCCGATGCTGACGTAGTGGCTCAAAAAGCCAAACGTATCGTTGATAATCGTCCTGACTCTAAGTTATCGGTATTGCATATCGTCAAAGATACCATGGTCGGCTTTGGCTATGAGCTGGTGCCTGCCTCAAGCTTATATGATGAGATTGATGATGAGCGCTGCCAAGAAGCCCGTGCAAAACTGGCACAGTTTTTAGATCGTAACGACTTGCATGTCGTCAATTCCGAAGTGACCACTGCCATCTCAAATAGTGAAGGTATCGTCAACTACTGCCACAAGCATAACGTTGATTTATTAGTCATTGGTCGTCACGAACGTCATGGTATAGCCGCTTGGTTAAGCGGCGCGACGGCAGATAACATCTTGCCTAACGTACCCTGTGATAGTTTAGTCGTAAGACTTGATAAGCCAGTCAATAAATAGGCAAAACTCTACGTTATCAGTAATGAAAAATATACGTAAAGTGGCCTATGTAAAATACCATGCGTAAAGCCAAGTCCAAGAAAATCATCAAGTGCAGCGTAGTCAATATTCTATGCTGCACTTTTTTATTTCTTCTTTAACTTCAAAACTTAAGCTTTAAACCTCAGTAATAATATCAATAAAGGTCTGCCAAATTGGACTTTGATGGCGTGCTTTGTGCCAGACTAGCCACCATGTACGTGACAAATCAATCCCTGCCACTTGCACTTGTACCAGCTGTCCTATTTCAAGTTCCGCTTGAATGACATGCTGTGATAAACAACCCAGTCCAATATCAGCACTGACCATATGCTTGATCGCCTCCGATTGCTGAATTGCCATAATCACCTCAGCGTTAGGCAGATGCTGTAATAGCTGCTCATCGATAATCTGCCGCGTACCTGATCCTGCCTCTCGTACCAATAGTGGCAGCTGTGCCAATTGTTCAATACTCAGCTCATAACACTGATTAACATCGTTATAATAAGCCACATTCTTTAACCACTTGCTATCACGCTTAGCAAAAATCATCAAGGTATCTGTCCGCCAAGCTCGCTGATCAATCGCTTTCATATCCACTGGACGCGGCATCCCTTCGACCAAAGCAATATCAATATTCAATTGCTCAACCTCCGCCACCACTTCTTGGGTATTGGCAATATACATATCGACGTTCGCATCTGGTAGCACCTCGTATAACTTGGCAAGCAGCGGCGGCAGTACATAATTGCCAATGGTGGTACTCGCACCAATGTGAATCTGCCCTACTTGAGATTTATGATAATGCTCAAGCGTTAATGCTTGCCCTAAGATTGCTTGCGCTTGCACATAGATAGGATGGGCATTGGGATGCTGATTTAATCTACGCCCGACGCGCTCAAACAATGGCATCTGTAACCTTGACTCCAGTTCTGTCAGCGCACTACTGACCGCCGATTGTGACAAATGCAGTGCTTCACTGGCGCGGCTGGTGCTACCCGTTTGGTAAATACTAACAAACACGGATAACTGCTTAAGCGTAATTTTCGGTAACATCTGCGCGGCTTTTTTCATACTTTCTCAAACATCCTATGTATTTAAATAAATGCCTACCAAATATAGAAAGCAAGCTTTTTAACCTAAAAAATCGATAATTTATATCTTATTAATCTGTTTTTATTATAAATTGACTTGGCTTATACTGTCTATTCATAAGCTTATGCTTATTTCGATTATAGAGAACAAATAATAGGATGTGTGCGTCATGAACACTTTAACCCAATCAATGAATCATTACTGTCCGCATAACCGTCATGCTATAGGGCTTATCGTCGTATTGATTGGCAGTTTGTTTTGTTTATGGTTGAATATAAGCCTAGACAGCTGGTCAAATGGCCGTATCGTTGGGCTATCATCCTTAACGCTGGCGATTTTGCTCGGAATGGTACTGGGTAACACCGTTTATCCAAGTTTTTCTGAACAATTAAGTGCAGGTGTTGGCTTTGCCAAAGGTCAGATTTTGCGCCTTGCTATTATGTTTTATGGTTTTAAACTGACATTAACTCAAGTAGCTAGCGTCGGTATGTCAGCGGTGATGATAGATGCACTGGTGCTTACATCGACATTTTTATTGACCTACTGGCTGGGTACAAGATGGTTAAAAATTGATAAGCAAACGACGTTATTGATTGGGTCAGGGGCTAGTATTTGCGGTGCCGCAGCGGTCATTGCCGCAGAGCCCGTGATCAAAGCAGAAGCGCACAAAGTTACTATTGCTGTAGCGACAGTGGTGGTGTTTGGTAGCATTGCGATGCTGCTCTATCCATTTTTATATCATCTTGGTTGGTTGCAACCTTGGCTGAATGCCCAGCAGTACGGTATTTATACTGGCTCAACCATTCATGAAGTCGCGCAAGTCGTGGTCGCTGGCAATGCCGTTAACACTGATGTTGGTAATACGGCAGTTGTCACCAAGATGATACGCGTCATGATGCTCGCACCTTTTCTGCTGATACTAGCTTTCGCCTTGACCAAAGACAGTAGCGAGAATGGTAAAAAACTTTCATTCATGAATCGTGTACAACAAGTAAAAGTGCCTTGGTTTGCTTTTATCTTTATTGTAGTGGTTTTACTGCATACTTGGATACCAATGGCTACAAGCTTTGAGCATAGCATGGTCATGCTAGATGATGTCTTACTGACGATGGCGATGTTTGCGCTTGGCCTAACCACTCATATTAGCGCTATCAAACAAGCTGGTGTCAAACCGCTGATACTTGGGGCGATAATGTTTGCTTGGCTAATCATCGGTGGCGGCTTGATTAATATTGGGATTAGTTCTATTTGATATCTCACAGCCGCTCAATACTCGCTATATCCTTTAAAAATAAAAATGCCTACGACTATCATCATAGTGCGTAGGCATTTTTTATAGATAGGCCTTTTATAGAACATTAGCATCAAATTACAGACGAAAAAAAACGAACCCGAAGGTTCGTTTTTTATTCATCTTGCTCTAATTGTCTAAAAAGACAAATTAGATAGCAACGATGTTATGAGCTTGTGGACCTTTTTGACCTTGAGTTACAGTGAACTCAACTTCTTGGCCTTCAGCTAAAGTTTTGAAGCCTGAACCAGTGATTTCGCTGTAATGAGCAAAAACGTCTGCGCCAGTTTCTGGAGCGATAAAACCAAAGCCTTTAGCTTCGTTGAACCACTTAACTGTACCTTTTTGAGTATCTGACATAATATAATCCTACTTTTAAATTTATTAATGGTCTAGTGACCGGTAACGCTTGCAAATAGCTACTGAACGATAAATATTAAAACGAAGGATTATAACTAATACTACGAGGTAATGATTTGGTGCAGAACTGCTCTTAAGCTTGGAAGTATTATAAGGCTAACATCTCATTATCGCAAGTCTTATCTTAGGTTTCGTGTAACTTGAGCCCATTTTCATAGTTTTTGCCTCTAAAATCAAAGGTTTTTAGGCATTTGGTAAGCGGAACAAATATGCCGCTACCCCAGTACAGACCGCCCCTACCAGCCAGGCTACCCACACTATATCGACGGGAATGTTAAAAAATAACATAGTCGTTGAAATCGACATCATTATCGTCGCTAACCACTTCGCATATAAAGGTACGGCGTGGCGATCTTCCCAATCACGGACAAATTTACCAAAGTATTTATGATTAATCAGCCAAAAATGAAAACGTCGTGAGCTACGCGCCCAGCACCCTGCTGCCAATAATATAAAAGGCGCCGTCGGCATCACTGGCAGCAATGCGCCAATAATTCCCAATACAAAACACACCCAACCCAGTATTAAAAACGCCCAACGCACGGCTGGACTGTTATGTTGATTGGTCTTTGGTCGATAATAAAAGGCTTTCTTTGATTGAGTCATGGGATTTTTATCAGTCCGTGTTAGACATTAGGTCATTAGTTATGGACTACTTATATAAGCTATCAACGATAAAGAAGTTGAAACCTAGGTTCAAGACTGATTTTGCAGGGTTTTGCTACAGCTGAGTATGTTTGGTTAGTGATTGAGTAAATAAGCATACTTACATACTTTCGAATTATGATCTTTAGCGTTGCAGTTTCTACAAGCTCTAAGACGAATAAAATATGTATTCTGCTATATTTTGAGTAGCTACTATCTTGGCTTTAAGTGAAATGAATGAGATAAAAAAACCGCTCACCATTTAGACAGTTTAAATGGTGAGCGGTTTTTATTGACGGTATAGAATGTTCTTAATTGATAGGTTTTATTTCTAATACTAGACCAGAATCAACGCCAGTAATGCAAATATCAAAAAATAGCCGAAGACTGCCATAATTGCATACATGGTTTTAATATCTTTACCATTAATCTGCATGCTGGCTAATGTATTGCCAAGCTTCAAAATCGAGATGGTATAAAAATAAAAGGCTAATAACAGAAGCACCATACTAATGGTGAATATGGCGATGGAAGACAGTGCACCAAAAAAGACAACGGTTCCAGGGAACAACGCTTCGCCCTTAATAATTAAAACCAATAGGACGATAGCCACACCTGATGCAGAGGCGTGAAAAAATATAATATCGTGCCACGTTGCATCAGCTCTGTAAAAACTGGTCTCAATATCAAGCTTATCGCTACTGAGTGCTTTTGGCATAGCGCCGTTATCACGGATTAACCTATAACCTTTTATATTACTCATCGCAATAAGGAAGGTAAAAAACGATAGGGCGACCCAAAAAATGACATACATATTTATCTTTATCATAGTCATTATTCCTAAACCTAGTAAAACTTGATTTAAAAATATCTTGTGTACTACAAGATTCAATATAATATTTTCTGTTTATTTCACTTCTTATACTTGCTTATACAGTCCCAAATTTTATAAGCATGAATGCTTGTATATTCATATTAGCAGCACTATTACTTTTATTTGTAAAAAAGTGCGCTAATAAACGGCTTTATTGTAGCGAGGCGAGTCATTGCTACCTATGCTGATACTGTGTTGGGTTATTAGGTGTTCATAATTAACTTTCGGCATAATAAAAGCCACTTAAGTTTAAGCTCAAGCGACTTTTATTTATCACATTAGAAACTGTGCTGTAAATATTAAAGATAATTTGTAGGCGATTAACCACCTTCGCTATCGTGCATCACTGCCCCAATATTTTGCAATTACTTTAGGAAAACAATAGTCTTTTGGCATTACAGTAATCGCGATTGGCACTAATATTGATTTGGTCACGCCACCGATACTCTCACAAGTGGCATCGGTGGGTACGTCATAATAAATCACGCGCAAAGTATTCTGCGGACAGAGGTCTGAGCACTGGAATGATTTTACCACCTCGATACCATGATGATAGCCAATGACCCATTGCTGCGCGCCTTCGGTTGGTGCGGATTCTTTTTGCTGGGCAGCGCGAATAAGATCGGCGTCTGTCATAGTGTCTTCATTGGTGGGCGGTGAAACGAGGACGCAAGCGCTTAGGCTTACAACTAAGGCGTTGAGAGTGAGAGCTTTGGCGGTTGATATTTTCATGCTGAACATGGCGGTTACTCCCCGTTTATGATGTTATCAATCCTATCTCGCGTGCCTCTTTAAGCCAGCTTGGAAACTCTTCTAACATGTTTTCATACAAGGCTTCTTCGCTAATGTCATCCAAGTCATCTAATTCAAAAAAGTTGCAATTATCGATCACGCGCCCTGTCATGTCGTCTAGTTTTTTTAAGATGCCATAACCACGACCGCCTAAACCAACGAATTGCCAAAATATGGGGAGCTTTGCGGCTTTAGTCATAACTTTAGTGATACCGCGATTATCACTCACGCCGCCATCACTGATAAATAGTACGTACACAGGTACATCCAATCCGTCTTTTTGGTAAAAATCCGTCACGGCCTTCATGACCTCTGCTTCGTTATTAATGCGTGGGCCAAGTACCCATTTTCGCCAGCCGCCATGAGCGTTATCAATAAAACCGTCATAGTTGCTCAGCCCAATTTCACCCAAATATTGCGGGTCTCGGGCAAACGCCCAGCAGTCTAGTGCTTGGTCATCATCAAAGCTCACTGCCAATGGCAATAAGCGGTTGACCACTTCTTGTACGCGGCCTTGTTTATACTGACGATTCATCGAACCTGAGGCATCTAACACCAGTGCCACTTTTGCGGTTAATTGCTGCAATTGACGTTTCTCAAGCGAAATCGTAGCTTTTTTGGCTAGATTAACGAGTTTAGGCGCTTTCTCTAACATTACTTTTTCTAATGACGGTTTTGCTTGGACTGGCGTTGCCATTACGTCTGCTGCTGTCGAGTTGCCCTCTTCTACATCGCCACCGAAATGCTGCACGATGGCGGCAAGTCCACCATTAAAGCCTTGCGCGACGTTAGATACTCGCCAAACGCCACTCTTACGATAAAGTTGCATCAGCATACTGGCTTGCTGCTGGGCAAAGTCTGCTGCTCGATACGCTGCCTGTGCCTTTTGTGATTGCTGCCAAATACCAATCTCTAACGATTGAATTTTATTAAGCGGCGTGTCGGCTGACAATACAAAAAACAAACTGTCTATATTCACAGCCAGTTTGGATAAATTAACTTCAAACTCGGCTTGGATGCCTTTATTAGCCGTTGGCTGCGACTCGTAATGGGCGAGCTTGATTTGTCCGCAAGGTGAGGTTGGCTGATTATAAAATACCATGTAATCATCATTGATCAGTTTACCCGCTGCATCTAAGGCAAAGCAGCTGATGTCCATCTCTATTGGACTTTGGCGGATGAATTTGAGCGTGATGGGTGCGGTATCGTCAATAGCAAGATTGCTTAAAGGCTCGCGTTGTCCGACGGTGAGATGGTTCATGGTGTTCCTTACGTTAGCGTGTTATTACTCTAGAGATAATAGACTAATTATTGACATTAAAAAACCGCCATAGTTTTTATTGTGGCGGTTTTTACTTAATTCATTCCTGGTTTTTGACTTAAAATAATCATATAGAAAAAATTTATAAATTGATAACTATTGAGTTAAACATCCTCTATAACTACACTAAATTTTTTATGATTATTATCAAATTTTATAACTTTAACTACTATCGTTTCACCTACATCAAGATTATCATCAATGTAATCTTTAAAACCAAAATAACTCTCTCTATTAATGAAACCTACGTATCCGTCAAACTCGACGAACACACCATAATCTTTAATACCGCTAACAGTTGCAAGAACCATATCTCCTTTCTTAAAATCTAAATTAGCATTCCTTAAAAAGCTGTACTCACTATCTGATTCAGTTTTTCTTTCTAGATACATTTTTATATCCATCAATGTCTCTAACGTAGGGCTTAGGACGTGATCATGTATATTTAATTTCAAAGAAAAATTTTCTTCATGGTATTTAATTAGATAATCTATAGTAGTTTTCGCATTATCCAATGCTACAAGTTTAGAGTTTGATAAAAAATTTCCTCTACCAACTATATTATCTGCTATAAGACGAGCTGTCTGGTTTTGTTTAAATAAAATATCTTCACATACTGTAGAGAGATAAGATATATTTTTCAACAAACTTAAATGCGAAAATCCAGCAGATGATATGCTAACATAATCACCTTCATTAATTAGGGTTAAAGATCCCTCTGAAGTTATACAATCTGATTTTAGAAGCTCTTCAAGCTCTCTAAGTAAATTATTACGATTATGCCCTAAAACAACAAGTTCATTTAACAATATACCAGTATTATGAAACCCTCTAACATTACTCTGACCTGAAATTTTAAAATTTTCTTTTAGCCACAATAGAATACCAATTCTAGCGAAAGGATCTGGTATAACCTCTTCCTCATAAGCATTAAACAAGTTTCTTATTTTAGAGTTTGAATCACTATAATAGTTTCTGTTTCCTTTTAATAGAATTAGTGACAACCTATGATTTGGTATTTCGTAGTTATCATTATACATTCTCATTTTTAGAATTTCATCTTCTTTCAAATATCCACTTTTACAGAAGTCTAGTATAATTTCTATACCTCTTCTAATATTCTTTCCTGTTAACCCTATAACTATAGTCTTGTAGTATTGGTTATTGAATATAGAGTTTACTATTGAATTAAGGTAAGAATAAACTTCATCTCTTGAAACTTTTACTGACATACCTTTGTAAGTTTGATATGTAAAATCAGATTGAAAACTCCTACTCTTTTGAGCTATATACTTTAATCTTTTCTTTAAAACTCTTTGTAGTTGTGGTGGGTCTATACGGAATACTAAATCTTTAATGACAGTATCTAAAGGAGGTTGATCCTGATAAATTTCAAAAGTCGTATCTCTAATAGGTAGAATTACGTTGCAAGAAAACTCATTTTTTAACCAGTTAGCTACTTCAAACATAAGTAACTGGCTTTCTTTTTCTCTTTTGTCACAATTATCAAGAGTCACAACTAAGGTTAGATTCCTTGAAGTATAGAAATAGTCAATAATAGATTTCAAAAAACCAACACTATCACTTTGAAGCTTGTTTAATTCATTAAAGTATTCTACTTTATATTTCTCAGAATCTTTATCAAATATCTTTATAGGTCCAGATTTAAACTTCGCTATTTCTGATGAAAATATTTTTTCTATAAATTCTAACGAAGAAAAATCCACACTACTATTTACTTCGCTAATCTGTGAAGTTGTTTGATTGATAATCCACTCATAAATCAGATTTCTACTATAGTCAAGCCCACCTAAAAGTGTTATAAATTAATTATCAAACCCAATTGTTATTATAAAGACCATGACTTACTCA
>NZ_CBCPJH010000008.1:0-127794 GCF_965118485.1 Psychrobacter glacincola
TTAGCTAGAGTTGCAAACCTTTATCGAACTTTCTGAAAACTATAACCAATGGGTATCAACTTTTCTAAACTTTGCTTATCAGGCAAGTTGAGCTTTATTCATATAACCAACATTATACCAAATGGTTAAAAAAATTACTGTGTCGGTTGCGCTAAGGTATAGTTGGTTCACTAATAAAGTATCTCAAAAATACAGTGCAATTATGAGCTGTGTTATAATTTGCCATTATAAAGCCAATATATCACTGGCATTGCCTTATCGACCCTCTCTTTTTCATCTATTAAGACTTTTTTATGTCCAAGACTACCTTTGATGCTCAATCTATTTCTAACAGCCTACGCGCTGCCAAACACCAACCGCGTAAACGCTTTGGTCAAAATTTCTTACATGACCGTAGTGTTATCCGTGAGATTGTTGAGAGTATTCGCTTAGAGCGTGATGATAATTTGATTGAGATTGGACCAGGAATGGGTGCATTAACTGAGCCGCTATTGGCAGAAGTGGATGCGATGACTGTGGTCGAGCTGGATCGTGATTTGGCAGATAGTCTGCGTATTCGTATTGGTGCCAACAGTCATCCAAATTTTACCATTATCAAAGACAATGCCATGCATGTGGACTATCGTGCGCTGTATAGCGATGAGCGCGGTAAGCTACGGGTAGTGGGTAATCTGCCGTATAATATTTCTACGCCTATCTTATTTCATCTGCTCAGTTATGCCGACGTCATTCAAGACATGCACTTTATGCTACAAAAAGAAGTGGTTGAGCGTATCACTGCTGACGTCGGTAGCAAGACCTATGGTCGCCTATCTGTCATTATGCAATATCATTGCCATACTGATTATCTGCTGACCGTACCACGCGGTGCCTTTAATCCGCCGCCAAAAGTGACCAGCGCGGTATTTAGACTGACGCCGCATGTCATTAAGCCGGTTATAGCAGAAGATGAAGAGTATTTTGCGATTGTAGTACGTGAAACTTTTAATCATCGTCGTAAGACACTGCGCGCCATTTTTAAGAAGTCGACCTTATTACCGACCCTGAGTGAAGAAGATTTTGCTGCCTGCGCTATCGATCCGCAAGCACGTCCTGAAACATTAACTGTGAAAGATTTTGTCAATTTGAGTAATCAAGCGAGTAAAGTAGAAGTCTAAATTAAACGACTGCTTATTATCATTAAAAACCATATAAGTTAAATACCATATAAAAAAGTATAGAGGGTTTATGAGTTTTCGTCATCAGTATGTCATCGGTGACTTACAAGGTTGCTATGCTGCCTATCTACAGCTTCTTGAAGTATTAGATTTTGATCCGGCGCAAGACAAATTATGGTTTGCTGGTGACTTGGTCGCACGTGGCGAAGACTCGTTGAATACGTTGCGTCATGTTAAAGCATTATGTGAGCAAGGTGCAGCAGCGACGGTGCTTGGCAATCATGATATTAATTTGCTTGCTGTGTGGCGCGGGGCGACGAAACTTAAGAAAAAAGATAAGACCGCACCGATTTTTGCAGCCGATGATTGCGATGAGTTACTTGAATGGCTACGCCATCAGTCATTATTGGTTTATCCTGATGAGCATACGGTGTTGGTACATGCTGGTATTCCGCCGCACTGGAGTATTGAAGACGCCGCCCATTATGCTAAAGAACTAGAGGCGCAACTACAAAGCAGTTTAGAGCAGCTTGATCAGTTATTGCCAAATCTATATAGCAAAACAGCTGATAAATGGCATGCAGGCATAGATGGCTATACTAAGATGCGTGCGATTGCCAATTATTTTACGCGTATGCGCTTATGCCAGCAAGATGGCTTGCTTGAATTTGGTTTTACGGCAGGTTTAGATGAGCCTATGCCAAACGGTTTTTTACCTTGGTTTGAATGGCAAGTGCCGCGCGCGCGCAAGATATTATTTGGTCATTGGGCAGCGCTCAAAGGCAAGGTTGATTTGCCGCATGCTCGCGCGCTTGATGGCGGTTGTGTTTGGGGTAATTATTTATTGGCTTATCGTTTGGGTGATGGTAAAGCAATCACTTCTAGTGCGCATTGCCTACCACCACAACCTTAACACTGAATATTTATTAAAGAAGATATTTTAAATCAGTATTTAAGCAAGCATTGAAGTCACCAAAACTACTCTATTAACTGGGTAGATTTGGTGGCTTTTTCGGTTTAGGTAAAGGTGTTTTAGCATCGCCAGCGGCTTTGATTTCAGAGGTTCCAGAAGTTTTATCCTGATTAATGGCATCAGGTGATGGCTGATTGTTGTTGTCATTGGAAGCTAAATACTGAATACCCTCGCTATAAATGCCGCTACTGAGCGCTTCTTCTGTCAGTCCATCATCAAGCTCAATCGTTTTCTGTATGGCAGGTTTATTGATACTCGTCTGAGCATCACCGCTATGCTGATCAGAATCAATCAAATGTTCTGTTGATGGGCTAGCATAATGTATATCGGTCACTGACGGAGTATCTTGCGTATTCTTCTGTAACGATTTCGACAGTATTTTTACATCAGATAAGCGCCTGACCACATAGTTTTTAGGAAGTGGCTGATTGCTATTTGCTGTCGTTGAATCATCAAAAATCATCTGTCCTTGGCTATCGATGCGTGCATATTTCATCGGTTTATCGCGTGGCCAAAAAAAGTCAGAGGGATGAGTCATGATATGGCTAAAGAGCTGCTTAGTTAATCGACTCCAATCAACGAATTTCACCTCTTTTGAGCGTAATGCTACAAATAGCGCAAGTGAAAAGCTGACCATCAAGTTGACCATACCGATGAGCATAACCCCAAAGACAGAGAGCAGCACAATCTGCCAGTCTAGTTGACTCGACGATATATTAAATAGGCCATGAGCCAAATTTGCTGAAGCAAAAGCAATGTGGCGAATATCAATCGGCAAGCCAAATAAGAAGCCAATAGTCGCCGTACTACCTAGGAATATCCCAAAGATAAAGTTACCCATGATGGCGCCAAGATTAGACTCTACAAAGCCACCCAAACGTTGCAGCCATGCTTTGGGTAATAAGTATTTTAACAATCTATGGCGCTGAATACGTGCACCCACATTGTTATAAACCGCCAAGTTGTCATAGTAGCCCGCAATCAGACCGGATAAGAATAGATAGACGCCAGCAATGGCAGCATGTGGTAATGCCAGTGATCGAAAAGGATCAAGGTCATGGAGTAGGTGCGCTGCCATATCAGTATTAATCATTGGTGCGCCTGTATTATGCAGCCAGGCATAAGAGATGATAAGCGCAACGGGTATTGCCACCATGATATTACCCATAATGGCGATAAACTGGGTACGCAAAATATCGACGACCAATTCAGACAGCTTATTGAGCTGATGGGATTTCTTTCCAGAGCTGTCAGAGATCGTAGAGGCGATAGCAGCGGCAGTCATAGCAGGCTGTTTGGTAGCGACCGTCCCATGAACAATATGAATAAAAACAAAGCCCAAACCGTAAATCATACTGTTTATAAAAGCACGTCCCATCGGTGCTAGTGCTAAATGATAGGTTACGATTTTGGTGGTTGCCATAAAAGCGATAATAAAGCCGCCGATAGAGGCTTTTTTAAACATCTTTTGGTAACCGCTTTTGTCGGTACTAATATAATGCTCGCCGACGCGACTGGCGTTTTCAGTCACTTTGCGTGATAGTAGCTTGGTATTATTGTCGATCAAATAGCCAATACTATATCGACGACTGGCAGAAGTAATCAGTGCTTGAATCAGCTCAATCACCGCATGGTCACGCTTATCATGATTATCTGAGACCAGTTCAATCAAGATACGCATACGCTGCAAACTTTGGTCTAAACGCAGCATCATATTGGTCAAGCGGATGGAAATACCTGTTTTATAAATACGCTTACGTATGGTGGCAACAATGTCTTCACATTGTTCAATCATGACCAATAGTGGCGCTGGATCTACGGCTTTTTCTGGAATGATATCGGTTAAGTTATCAAGTTCATGTGCTTCACGGTACTGATTGACGTATAACACCGCTTCTTGGTTTTGCGCCACAAATGATGCTGAGTAGTTCAGCATCTGCGGGTAAGAATCCATCAAATCTGGATGTAGACCAATACCGCTAATACGATAAGACAAAATGATAATAGCGTTTAGAATACTGTTTTTGGCAGTCGCAATTAAATTTAAATGTTCGTCATTAACCTTAAGCAGATCAACTAATTCATCCCATTTTTCATTATCGATATGACTCAACCAACGCTCATCAGAGCGTTTATCGAATAGATAACCGGCCAGCTCGACCACAGAGTCCTCTTGTGGCAGTAACGGCAGAAAACGATGTCCAATCAAACGACGTAGACTATTAAAGAAGCCTTGATCGGACATGATGCCAGTATCGGTATAAAGGGCAATTTGGCGATATTGAATAATAAGGGTTAAAACAAAACTTGATAAGCCGTCACCATATTCTGGATGATGGCGTAGTATCTCTAGCAGTTCTTGGATTTTTTGATTGGCTAAAGCAGGCTCTTTATCACTCACTCGCAGCTCGTCAATCAAGCGCTTCAGTACTGCAGGATCAGGCACGTCACTTAGCGCAGTAATTTGCTGCAAAATGTGTTGGATTTCTGACACATTGTATCCTCTAAGGTGGTTAATTTAGTAATAGTTATTATTCAGTAATGGCGTGCTACGGCTTTTTATAATAATGGCTGCCATAGAGATTTGAATGTATATTTTGCATAACAAGTCTGGCAATGGTGTTCTTTAGCAAAGGTATTCTTTAGAAATGGCGCTTTTTAGTAATACGGTTTAAGGTTTTTGCTTTGCATTATTTTAATCATTAGTTTGCAGTTAAGGTTAATTATTTTGTTAGCAGTTATTTTTTGAGCATGACAAACTGTATGTTAAAAGGTTTATAACATATCTTAAGGGTTGGTATTCAAGCAATTTAATCGTAGCTCGGAGCACTGCTGATTAATAGTAATGCTGTTCAATCGTAATATGGTTCAATTGTAATAATACTGGGGCAAAAAAAGGAACAGTAGCGTGACTGTCCCTTTTATCATAGTGCGGTAGGGCTTACTTTATTATAAAAGTAAGTAATTAGCTAGCAGGTACATCAAAGTAATTAAGGTCGAAATTCATCATTGGGTCACTACCAGCTTGAACCATCTGAGCATGTGCGTCGATACGTGGCAAGACACGACCGACGAAGTAATCAGCAAGTTTGGCTTTATTGGTATAGAACTCACCTTCTTTACCGTTAGCGGCTTCTACCATCAATGCAAACATGTATGAATAAGCTAAATAACCAAAGGCATGCATGTAGTCAACGGCACAGCCATTAATCTCATTTTTACGTTCGCTAATGTTGTTAAGGACTGTTGTGGTTAGTGCTTCAATCGTATCTGCAGCATCTAGCGTGGCTTGCTTGATACCATGATCTGCTTGCATATTTTTGACAAAATCACGAATCTCGCCTAAGAAATGGGTGACGTATTTGCCATTATTTTTTGCGACTTTACGACCTAGTAGGTCAAGCGCTTGAATACCATTGGTGCCTTCATAAATCTGGGCAATACGAGTATCACGAACGATTTGCTCCATACCCCATTCGCGGATATAGCCGTGACCGCCAAATACTTGTTGGCAATCAATTGTCGCTTCTAGTGCTTTATCCGTTAAGAATGCTTTAGCAACTGGCGTTAGTAGAGCAACGCGAGCAGCAGCAGCTTGAGCGGCCTCTGGATCGGTACTAAACTTCTCTTCGTCAAGATTTTTGGCGACGTACATGGCAAAGCAACGCGACGCTTCGGTGTTGGTTTTAGCATTTAACAACATGCGGCGTACATCAGCATGATGGATGATGGCATCAGCAGGTTTTTCTGGGCTTTGCAATTGCGTATCACTACGACCTTGACCACGGTCATTGGCATATAGCGCGGCGTTTTGGTAAGCAAGCTCAGAACCACCAAGTCCTTGCAGACCCATAGTGACACGCTCATAGTTCATCATAATGAACATAGAAGACAGACCAGTGTTTTCGGCACCAACCATCCAGCCTTTAGCATTGTCAAAGTTCATCACACAAGTAGCTGAGGCTTTGATACCCATTTTATGCTCGATAGAACCAACCGCCAAAGTATTACGCTCGCCTAAGCTGCCATCTTCGTTGACTAAGAATTTCGGTACAACGAATAAAGAGATACCTTTTGAGCCTTCTGGCGCATTAGGCGTTTTTGCCAATACTAAATGAATAATGTTTTCAGTGAGGTCATGTTCACCACCTGTGATAAAAATCTTAGTACCAGAAATCTGATAGCTACCATCATCATTCGGTACCGCTTTGGTTTTGATGATACCTAAGTCCGTACCAGCATGTGGCTCTGTTAAGCACATGGTGCCAGCCCATTCACCGTTGTACATTTTTTCTAGATAGGTTTGTTTTTGCTCTTCTGAACCGGCAGCATTGAGACATAATGTCGCACCAACGGTAAGGTTAGGATAGAGAGCAAATGACTGATTGGCAGTGAATACCATCTCTTCGGTTAGCATGGTCACCATTTTTGGGAAGCCTTGGCCACCGTACTCAGCGTTACCACTTAAGCCAACCCAACCAGATTCAGCGTATTGTTTATAAGCGTCTTTAAAACCTGTCGGGGTAGTGACAACGCCGTTACCTTGGAAAGTAGCACCTTCTTCATCGCCACTACGATTGATAGGTAGCAGAACATTTTTGGTCAGTTTTGCCATTTCCTCTAAAATCATATCGACAGTATCCATGTCAACATGAGCTAGATTATCGTTGTTTTGCCAAAATTCATTCGCATTGAAAACATCATTTAAGATGAAGCGCATGTCATTAAGAGGGGCATTATAAACAGCCATAAATATTCCTTTGGTTCAAATGAATAAAAATTGAATATAGTAAGATTATCGATTGTTCTTTTTGAGTTAATCTTAACGGTCAATAGCTAAAGTTTAGCAAATTAGAGGCTTAGCTTGTGTATTTCTTCGTGAATTATGCGTACACCAAAAATATTTATTATGCAAAATAATTGCTTTTATAAGCCTAAATGTATTGGTAATAAGCAAATCGGCAACACACCTTAGTGTGTTGCCGATTATTAAGAGGTTTTAGTGAATCAACGAGCCGTTAAAACTTTTATTAAAAGGCAAATTGTTCAACATTCATGCTTATATACGGCTCAACGCCAGTAGCGATACGTTGTACGTGAGTGCTAGTACGTGGCAATAATTTAGCAAAGTAGAATTGTGCTGTTTTTACTTTGGCATCGTAGAATGCCTGTTCGCTGCTACCATTTGCAATTTCGGTTTGAGCGATCAGTGCCATACGCGCCCATAAGTAAGCAAGAGTCACGTAACCACTAAAGTACATGTAATCAACCGCTGCACCGCCAACCGCTTCAGGGTTTTCAGTGGCTTGCATACCGATACGGGTGGTTAAATCACCCCATTCTTTAATATGCTTGACAAGCGGACGGATGAATTGACCCATCTCATCATTGTCTTTGTTGTCGTCACAGAACTGTTGAATAACAGTAGTAAAGTTCGCAAGCAATTTACCTTGTGAGCCTAGTACTTTACGACCAATCAGGTCAAGTGCTTGAATTTGAGTCGTGCCTTCATAGATACAAGCAATCGTCGTATCACGGACGTTTTGTTCCATGCCATACTCAACACAGAAACCACTACCGCCTAATGCTTGAACGCCATGTCTAGCAGACTCAAGACCTGTTTCGGTTAAGAAAGCTTTACCGATAGGCGTAAGCAGTGACAGCATTTGATCAGCATATTTGCGAGCATCGCCTTCACCTTTGGCAACCGTATCTGCAAACTGCGACATATAACCGATTAATGCACGGCCGCCTTCAGCAAAGGCTTTAGTAGTCAATATCATGTCACGAACAGCAGGATGCACGATGATAGGGTCAGCCACTTTTTCAGGGAATTTAGCACCGTCTAATGAACGGAATGCTAAGCGTTCATTGGCAAAAGCCAAGGCACCTTGGAAAGCATATTGAGAGGCGGTAACACCTTGGATAGAGGTACCAATACGTGCCACATTCATAAAGGTGAACATGTAGTTTAGACCACGGTTCTCTTCACCGATTAAATAGCCGGTTGCGCCGTCATAGTTGATAACACAAGTCGCTGAGGCTTTGATGCCCATTTTGTGTTCGATAGAACCACAAGAAACAGCATTACGCTCGCCTAAGCTGCCGTCATCATTGACCATAAATTTAGGGACAACAAATAACGACAAGCCTTTGGTGCCCTTTGGTGCATCTGGAAGACGCGCTAGCACAATATGGATGATATTGTCAGACATATCGTGCTCGCCTGCCGAAATCCAGATTTTACCGCCGTTAATTTTATAGCTGCCATCAGTATTCGGTTCAGCTTTGGTGCGCACTAAGTTTAAATCAGAGCCACATTGTGGTTCAGTCAAACACATGACCCCAGTCCATTCGCCAGCGACTAATTTAGGCAAGTATTTCTGTTTTTGCTCGTCAGTACCATGATGCTCAAGGGTAGAAACACAGCCTTCAGACAATCCAGGATACATACCAAAAGACCAGTTAGCAGTACCTACAAACTCAGAAATAGAGGAGTTTAGAGACATTGGCATGCCTTGACCACCGAACTCTTCATCAGCTGTTAAAGAAGTAAAGCCAAGCTCACAATATTGCTTGTAAGCTTCTTTGAAGCCTTTAGGGGTAGTGACTTCGCCATTATTAAAAGTACAGCCTTCTGCATCACCGCTCATATTTAGTGGTGACAACTCATTCTCAGCGAAGCTTGCGGCAGCTTCTAGATAGCTGTCTACAATATCGGCTTCAATATGAGAAAACGCATCAATCGTCTGATAATGTGCGGTGCTGTTCAAAAGTTCATGCATGACAAATTTCATATCACGTAGGGGCGCTTTATATTGCATAACTTCCTGTCCTTTTTTTAGTGTATGACCGACAGCGATAAGACGACTGTATTTCTAAGTCTGAACAGCTAGTATCTTGCTGGGATGAAATATGTCTGCGCAAATAACAGACAATGACACCGATCATATGAAATAGATTGAGAAGAGTAAAAAGAATTAAGACTGTATCTGTAAATTCTTGGTAAAAGATAGGCGTTCACTGGTAAATATACAAGTTTAGTAACAATACTGCCAAGTCACCAACCTGTCTTGCATACTATGTGCAATATAGCCTACAGACTATAATTCTTAACAATCATTTTAGATAAATAGCATTAATCTATTTTTAAATGCCTACTCTAATCATACTTATTCTTGGACAAATGTTGTTGCATTAATAGCTCAGTTGCCGCTTCAGCCGTCATAGGTTTACCAAACCAATAGCCTTGACCGTACTGGCAGCCCATTGCTAATAAAAAATCGCGCTGCTGTTCGTTTTCGATACCCTCAGCAATAACCTGCATGTCAAGTGCCTGCGCCAGTGCCAAAATCGCTTTGACAATAGCGCGCTGGGTTTTATCCGCGGTAATTTTGGAGATAAAACTTTTATCGATTTTAATAAAATCAAAGGGATACTCTTGCAAGTAGCTTAACGAAGCGTAACCGGTTCCAAAATCATCCAAGGCCAAACAAATTCCAAGCTCTTTTAGCCGGTCAAGTTGTTTTCTGACATTGTCATGGCGCTTCATTAAAGAAGATTCTGTGATTTCAATATGTAATTGGTGTGCTGCAATCTGATGCTGCATTAGTAAGTTACTGACCACATCAAAAAACTCTGGATTATTGAATTCAGTAGCATCGGCATTGATACAAATGTGTTGCTCAAAGCCAAGGTTTTGCCAAAGGGTTAACTGCTCAGCGATTTGGTTTGCCATTTGAGAGAACAACTCAAGCGATAATTTGTGCGAGATAATAGCGTCAATAAATTCAATGGGCTGTAGCAATCCGCGAGTAGGGTGCTGCCAACGCACTAACGCTTCAAAGCCTGAAATATCGCCGGTATCTAGAGCGAATTTAGGCTGATAATAAGCAATAAATTGACTTTCATTGGTGGCGACTCTAAGCTCATACTCTAACCGTAAATGATGGGCATTGAGTTCAGTCATGGAGTTGTTATACCAAAAAACATCGTCGCCACCGTGCTGCTTAACATAATTCAAGGCTTTTTCAGCTTTTGTTAATAAGCCAGTAAACTCATTGTCGTTTTCAGGGTAGTAGCTGACTCCAACAGACACGTGACAATACACTTCAGTATTTGTGACTCTATCATCACTGACGAAAAAAGGACGCTCACACATCTGCATTAAGCTGTCTAACTGAAGGCGTACCATATTGGCGTCGCTACACTCAAATAATAACGCAAAGTCATCACCGCCAAAATGAGAAAAACAGCGTAAAAAGCCGAGCTTTAGGTCTTTAACGCGCGTCACAAATTTTTTTATTAAGTTATTGATACCATCTGGACCGAGCAGACTGGCAAGGCTGCGATAGCGGTCAATATTTAGACGTACAACGATGACTTCTTGATAGCTATCTAGTAACAAATCGCTGGTTTGGCTTAAAAATACCTTGCGGTTGGGCAGCTCAGTTATTTGATCATAGTTTAATAAGTGCGCTACTTGTTTTCTGTCTTTTACCACGGCAGACATATCTCGAACCATACCTACGTAATAGATAGTAGTGCCCATCTTTATTTTTCGATAGGTCATATAACAGTTCAGTATTTCTCCATAGCGATTCGGCATTGAAAAGTTATTTTCATAAAAACCGCTATTATCTAAGCGCTCAGTAATATCTGTTAGAACTACTCTTTCTTCTTCCGATAAAAATTCAGCCGCATAGATACCAAGTGGACGCCCAAGTAAAAAAGCTTCCGTATAACCGATCATCAGCTCATAACGAGCATTGACCGATAGGTAACGCAAATGTTCGTCCAATATAAAAATAGCATCATCGAATTGCTCGCACAGTTCAGCCAATACTTGCTGCTTGTTTGTAATTGAAATAGGCGCGAAATTGGTCATCATTGGACTCATAACATCAAAACTAGCTAAGTAATAAAACGGTAAGGGGTATTGCTGATTAATTACACAAGGCATGCAGAGTCGCTAAAGCAACTACAGGCGCAGTTTCTGTGCGTAATACCCTTGCACCAATCTGCCAAGGCTCAAAACCAACGTCTGCTGCTTGTGCGCATTCCTCATTACTCAATCCACCTTCAGGGCCGATTAGCAATTCAATATAAGGCACTGGCTGCTGCAATACAGTCAATAGCGCTTTAGGCATAGCAGGTTGTCCTGCTGCTGGCACGCTCAGTTGCAAACGTAAATCTGCTGGTTGCTGTAATGCTTGATAATAAGCATCCTGATTGAGCATGGCAATTATAGGGCTGATAGTTGTTTCTGTATTAATAGGTGTGGCAGACGTTGTAGATTTGAGCCAATCATTGATAGAAATAGGTGCAAGAATAAGAGGCGGGCGATTGAGACCACATTGCTCACAGGCGGCAATAGCGACTTGCTGCCAATGGGCAAGCTTTTTTTCGACTTGTGTGGGTTTTAAATTAACCTCGCCATGATGACTACTTAGCAATTGAATAGCAGTCACGCCAAGCTCAGTTGACTTTTGAATCGCATAATCCATACGCTCGCCACGACTCATCACTAAACCGATTTTAGTAAGTATCGGTGCACTACGATCATCGTTTGTATGAGCCAGTAAAGTCACAGTCGCGTGTTTTTTACTGATGGCTTGCAGCTCGACCTGATACTCACCGCCAAAGCCATCAAATAAAATACCTTGGTCGCCAATATTTGCACGTAATACACGGCACCAATGGTGAACGATGCTCTCGGTCAATTCGACACTGGCACCGATAGAAAAGGCGCTAAGTTTAGGGAAGGGGGTGTTCGTATTGTTACTGGTGTCATAAAAAAAACGTCGCACAGTCGCTTAATCCTTTAATTGAACAATAATCTATCCCAATATATTAGCAGAATATAAGTCGAGAAGAGAATGGTATTGTTACAGGTGTTTGGGGAATAAAAACAGCTCAAATAAGGCTGTCTTTAGCATAAGATGAGTCATCAGCAAAACAAAAAAACTGGCGCTCCTAAGAACGCCAGTTATTAATTAATAAATTCGATAAAGGTTTAAGCGGTCAATCCTAATGCTTCTACCAAGCGTTTATTTGGCTCAACCTTATTCATGCTATAAAAATGCATGGCAGGTACGCCCTCGCTAATTAAACGCTCACACAAACGATAGACCACCTCAAAACCAAATTCGCGAATGGCCTTGCTATCATCGCCAAAATCCGCCAACTGCTTACGCACGTAACGTGGAATATCAGCGCCACAGCTGTCAGCAAAACGCATAAGGTTACTAGAATTGGTGATCGGCATAATTCCTGCAACCAATGGCTGAGCAACCGTATCGATACCACGCTTCTCTAAGGTATCACGCAGATACAAATAGCTATCAGCGTTATAAAAAAACTGGGTAATCGACGCATTGGCGCCCGCTTGGTATTTATTGACCAAATTTTCAACATCAAGCTCAAAGCTACGCGCTTGGGGATGCATTTCAGGATAGGCTGCGACCTCGATACGGAAATGATCGCCTGAATATTCGCGAATAAACTTAACCAAGTCTAACGCAAATGGTAACTCGCCCATACCCACTTGACCCGATGGCAAGTCACCACGTAACGCGACCAAGCGTTTGATACCCAAACCTTTATAAAGATCGAGCAACTCAGCGATTTGCGCTTTGTCATCGCCAATACAAGACAGATGCGGTGCAACATCAGTGTTACCGCGCGCGCACAAGGCTTGGACGATGTCAAGCGTACGGCTACGCGTTGAACCGCCCGCACCGTAAGTTACCGAAAAATACGCAGGTGACAGCTTATTCAGCTCATCATAAGTGCTGAGGAGCTTTTCGTGTCCTTGCTCAGTTTTAGCAGGGAAAAACTCAAATGAGAAAGCAGGCTTGGTCACAGTCTGACTCCTATTAATATTTATAAGCGTCAGGCTTGAATGGACCTTCGACAGGCACACCCAAATACTCAGCTTGTTTTTCAGTCAGCTTGGTCAAAGTGCCATTAAAACCTGCAACCATCGCAGCGGCAACTTCTTCGTCTAGTTTCTTAGGCAATACTTTGACGTATAAGTTTTCAGTACGTGTATCAGCTGGCAAGTCGGCGAATTTTTCTTCATACAGATACATTTGCGCCAATACTTGGTTGGCAAATGAGCCGTCCATCACGCGTGATGGGTGACCAGTCGCATTACCTAAGTTAACCAAACGACCTTCAGCAAGCAAAATTAAATAGTCGTTTTCATCGTTTGAGCGGAAGATTTGATGAACTTGTGGCTTAATCTCAACCCAGCGCCAGTTATCACGCATAAACTGCGTGTCGATTTCAGTATCAAAGTGACCGATGTTACAAACCACCGCACCCGGCTTAAGCGCCGCAAGCATATGCTTATCACAAACATGATAGTTACCAGTAGTGGTCACAATCATATCTGTATCTTCGAGCAGACGAGTATTGATATTTTCTGCGCCGCCAGTGTTATCGCCATTGATGTACGGGGATAATACTTCAAAGCCATCCATACATGCCTGCATCGCGCAGATAGGATCAACTTCTGAAACACGGACAATCATACCTTCTTGACGTAAGCTTTGCGTAGAGCCTTTACCCACATCGCCATAACCGATAACTAAGGCGCGACGACCAGCAAGGAACATGTCAGTTGCACGTTTGATAGCATCATTTAAGCTATGACGGCAACCGTATTTATTGTCATTTTTAGACTTGGTAACGGCGTCGTTAACGTTAATCGCTGGTACTTTTAGCGTACCTTTATTTAGCATCTCAACCAAGCGATGAACACCGGTGGTAGTTTCTTCTGAAATACCATGGATACTATCAAGTAGTTCTGCATAATCATTGTGAATCAAAGCAGTCAAATCACCGCCATCATCCAAGATTAAGTTTGCATCCCAAAGCTGACCTGATGCTTCACCACCTACGTGAACTTGTTGACGTAAGCACCACTCGTACTCTTCTTCGGTTTCGCCTTTCCAAGCGTAAACAGAGATACCAGCAGCAGCAATCGCCGCAGCAGCGTGGTCTTGAGTTGAAAAAATATTACATGAAGTCCAGCGTACTTCAGCACCTAGCGCGACTAATGTCTCGATAAGTACGGCAGTCTGGATGGTCATGTGGATACAACCAGCGATTTTCGCGCCTTTAAGCGGTTGATCCGCTTCGTAGCGACGACGCAAGCCCATTAGGGCAGGCATTTCGGCTTCAGCAAGAGTAATTTCACGGCGACCGTAATCAGCTAAGCTAATATCGGCGACTTTATAGTCAGTGAAAGCGGGGTTGATCGTATGGGCAGATGGGGTGTTAGACACTGCGTCCATAATATGCTCCTATCAGTGGTTAAGGTATGATAAAAAGAATAATAGCGCAGGTGCCGTTGTTATGCTGTCAAAGACTGGAATGACCAGTATCAGACAGTTTACCGAGCCTAACATGACGAATTAATCAGCTTAGTTTGTTTATAGAGCGCAAACGTAAGCATCAATTCATATGGTGCAACACCTCTCGGAGGGTGATTATTGTAATAGATGGCGGTTAATTTGTCACCTATTGGCTGATATAAATAGTAAGTGTTCACGATATATAAAAGTATGTTGTGCAAATAACAGCCATAAAAAAGGCCATCTAATGGATGACCTTGATTATTAATAATATACCATTCAAATGCTGCTAAATAACTTTAGAACCAATTATAGGTTAGTGAAGTAAAGAAGTTGGTGCCATCGGTATTATAGCCAGGCAAAGTCACATATTTCTTATTGGTAATATTGTTTAAGCGTGCCGTCATAGATAGGTTATCAGTTAGTTTATAGTTACCGCTAATATTAAATAAGCCGTAAGAATCCACTACCTGTGAATCAGTGTTAGCTAAACCACTATAGTAATCACCAACATATTGATACTCAGCACGAACATCTAAGCTTGGTAAGCGATAACCTGCATACACTAAACCTTGATGTTCAGGGCGGATGGAAAGAAAATTGCCGTTATAGTCAATAGGTTTGCCAAGGTAGTCGACTTTACCAGTGTAATCACTATCATCTGTTGCTTTTTGATAGTCATAGCTTAAACCAAAAAGATAGTTGTTCATATTCCAGTCAGAAGTTAGTGTAATGCCTTTAGTTTTTGCTTTATCAATATTGATGTTCTTACCGTAAGGGTATTCAACAGTACTAATACCATCACTAGCAATAAGTTCTTTGACTTTATTATTATATCCAGTAAGGCGAGTAGATTGAGTTTGGTTAACATACTCGATAAAAGCCTCATAATTATCACTAGTCTCTGGCTTTAGGTTTGGATTACTACCCCAGCTTGCTGGACCGTATAAGTCATTGAAAGTAGGCGCTCGATATCCTTTAGCGTAGTTAGCACCTACACGAAATTCCGAGTTAAGGTGGTACGCTGCACCTAAGTTGTAAGTAGTCTTGCTATCAAAGTCAGAGTAATCATCATATCGTACGTTTGCTTGAGCATCGATATTATTATGTGATACCAAATAACCTAAAAAGCCACTTTTAATTTTACGATCCTTTGCGGTATATACATTTGATTCTAGCTCTTGAGTTAAGTGCTCAGCTCCTATAATGGCTTTACCAATCGGTAGGTCTTGAACTCTTACTAAGTTTATCTGTTGCTGATTAGTATCGTATTTGCTACCATTTTTTAAGTCAGTCTCATAGGTTATTGTTTCATCAATGCTATAACCATAAGTTAATTTAGTATTGCTATTGTCGTCAGAATGTTCGAGATAGGCACTAGCAGCACCACTATTTTGGTCGGAAAAAGCGTGTTTTAGAGCAGGGACAGGGACGTTAGTATTGTAATCATCATAAGCGTCAATATCAGTAGTTGATTTTGAGTAAATACCATTGATTCCTAACTTAAAATTATCATTAATTTTTTGGCTAAATAATAGGCTGTAATTATCGCTTTTAAATCCATCGTCATCTGTTTGAGAAGGCAAGTTACTTGGTAGTGTCGCATTATAGCCGTCAGTTTCATTATGACTCGCTGACAAGCTTAGGGTTGTACCTGTCTGATTGACAAATTGTGCACTGGTACCGTACAAATACTCGTTATGTGAGCCTATGCCTGCAGTTACTGACACGTTGCTTCTATCGATATTAGTGCCTTTAGTAAATACTTGAATCACACCGCCCATGGCATCAGCGCCATAGATGCTTGAGCCAGATGCGCCGTATAGAATTTCTATACGATCAATTTGATCAGCAGGTAACAAGCTAAGAGTTGCGCCACCTGCACTTAGAGAGCTATAACGAACCCCGTCAATGAGTACCAATATCTGTTTGTTATTATATCCACGCATATAAAAATTTGATGTAGTGCCAGCACCACCATTAGTGTAATGACTAATACCTGGCTGACGTTTAATGATATCAAGTGCATTTTGACCTTGAAAGCGTTTCAAGTCATCTTTATCAACAACTCGAGTTTGAGCAATCACGTTACTGGTCTTAGTCGGTGTACGCGTAGCGGTTACGACAATTTTATCAAGCTCAACTTCTGGTAAGGCATTATTGCTTACGATAGCATCATCAGTGGTGGCAGCGTTTGAACTTAAAGCAAATACCCCAAGCGCGCTTAAAATACATAAGCGAAGATAGGTGGTTGAAGATGAACGTGATAAAACCATGTTTAATTCCAAATTAATCAAATAAAGAAGTTACAGAGGCGAAATCTGAGAAGCTAAAAATTACAAAAAGTAATAAAGAGATTACATGTCGCCATTATCTATAAAAGCACTTCATTTATAAACCATTTTAACCTAATGTTTATTCATCATAAGCTGAGTGGCTTTCATCTTAAGCTAATGTATTGCTATTTGATAAGTATTGGTTGGATAGATAGAAGTTTTTATTGTTAATTTTGATAAGATAGCCTTGAGAAACTAAAACTTTACTGGCTCAAATGATCCTTCACAAAAACACGCAACCAAAAGCATTGCTGTCATAAATAATTGCTATTATAGTGGCAGTTTCCATCTATTTTCCGTTATACCATTCATAAAGCCATGAGGTTCGTTTTGTTCATTAAGCGTCGTCTGAGTACCACTGTTATGCCATTTTCATCAAAGCCGCACTCAACAAAACATTTGATGAAATTACCGCTATTTTTGATAACACTGTTTCTCGCTATGTTATTAAGTATCATCTCGCAGCCTAGTGCGCTGGCAGCTGAAGCGAGCATATTGGGTGTGGGTGGTAGCAAAACGGAAGAAGGATCTGATACAGCGATACCAGATTCATTTGGGCGCGATACGCCTCGGCATACGGTGCAAGGGTTTCTTGGGGCGCTGGGTGAAAACGATTATTTGGTGGCGAGCAACTATTTAAATTTGTCCAAGTCTGACAACCCGACGACGATTGTGCGGCAGTTTAAGCAAGCGCTTGATGCCGGCGGTCGTTTTCAGCCTGATTTGCAGATTAATAATACCCCTGAAGGCAACTTAACCGATCAGCTGCCGCCAAGCCAAGAAAATGTTGGTACTATCAATGTCAGTGATAAAAGCATACCGCTAATACTTGAAAGGGTAGTGTCTAAAAGCGGCGAGCAATACTGGCAGTTTTCTACTGATACGCTCAGCTCAATACCAGAGGCCATAGAAAATTATGAGCCGACTTTGGTTTCTCGTTATACTATTGATTCACTAGAAGGTAAAAAGCTCTTTAGTTATCAATTGGCTGATTTGGTTGCCGCATTAGCGATGACTATCAGCAGTTTTTTATTCACTTATGTTATCGTATGGCTGCTATATCATTTATTAAAGATCGTTTATCCTCGTGTCCGCGGTGTACCGCTACCATTGCCGGATAGAGTTATATTGCCGCTAGCGGTGGTAATTATGGCGCTGATTTTATCTGAAGTGATGGTATACGCTGGGGTATCAGTGACGCTGCGCGAGCCTATCAATCGCTATACAGATATTGCTTCTTGGCTGGCGACCACTTGGTTATTACTGCGAGTGATTGACGCCATATTTACCCGCGCGGTCAACTTAAGCTATAAGAAAAACTATACTGAGCGTGTCTCTATTTTGGGGCTATTGCGCAAAATCGTTAAAGCGCTGCTATTAATATTTGCCACCATCGTTATTTTTGGTAATTTGGGCTTTGATTTAACAACCGGTATTGCGGCACTTGGGGTCGGTGGTTTGGCATTAGCATTAGGTGCGCAAAAGACCATCGAAAACTTAGTCGGCAGTGTGGTGGTAGTGGCAGATTCACCGGTACGTATTGGCGATTACTGTAAATTTGGCACTTATGAAGGCACGGTTATTGATATCGGTATTCGTTCATCGCGCGTGCGTACCTTAACCCGTACCATCGTCACGGTACCTAACGGTGACTTTTCATCGATGCAAATTGAAAACTTTACCTCGCGTGACATGTTCCGTTTTTTACATCAGTTATATATTAAACGTACGGGTGATATCGACGTGGTGTTCCAAATGGTTAAGCACTTGAATAAGTTTTTAGATGAGCACGAATTGACCAATCAAGAATGGAATCAAGTCAATATTTTAGAACTGCGTCAAGATTGCTATATCATTCAATTACAAGCCTACGTCAATGCCAGCGGGATTATTGAGTTCTACGATAAACAAAACGTGTTATTCGTTGATATTTTGATGCAAGTTAGAAAGTATGATGTAGAGCATGCTTTACCAACGCAGCAGCTGATTGTCAAGCAACCAGAACTGCAAGCTCAATTAGACCATGAAGTCGAAGGTGAAACAGATAACAAGAAAGCTGACCAAAAAAACGCTACTGATCATAAACCTGAAGCCGTAAATTTAAATAAAGATGTGAATATTACTACTAATGAGGAGACAGCAAAGAAACCCAAAGATACCTTAAAAAAGCACATGGTAGATAATAGATATAAGAGTATTCATAGAAGTCGTGGTTATAATTTAGCAAGATTAAAGTTTAAAAAGGTAAAAAAGAGCTTTAGATTGCCTAAAGTGTAAAGTATATAATGAAACAACCTATTACACTGGCATAGCTTTTCTATTACGTAGCAAACCGTAATGTGACCATAGTAGTAAACTGGCAGCACTGCGATGTGGCGACCAATTTTCGGTCGCCTTTTTTAATTGCTTCGGCGTTGGACGTTCTACTAGATTTAGTAAATCCATTGCCGCGACTTTAATCGCTAAGTCATCGACAGCAAGTACATCAGCGCGACCTAATGAGAATAACAAATACATCTCAGCCGTCCAGCGCCCAATACCGACTACCGCAGTCAGTATCTCAAGTACCTTTTCATCACTTATGGTGGATAATGATTCAAAGTCGATATTGTGCTCAATTAATGATCGCGCGTAACGAACTTTTTGCTTAGATAGTCCTTGTGCTCGTAAAATATCATCCGATACTGCCTTAATCATTTTTGGATTTGTCAAATCTGCATCAATCAATCGTTGCCAAATACTGCTTGCTGCCGCCACTGATAGTTGTTGACCTACCATCGCTCTTAGTAGCTGTTCAAAGCCACCATCATTGCGCCTTAAATCAGGAATACCCACTTGCTCATAAATACCAGCAAACCTTGGTTCAATAGTGATAAGCGCTTCAATTTGCTCTTTTAGCTGCTCAGTCGTTTCAATCGTTGTAATCATTACAATAGCTTCGGTATTTTTGAGGCTTTCAATAGTTTTGATGACCTCACTATTTTGTACGCTCATAAAAGGCTTATCCTAAATAATTGAATTTATTTACTGAATATAGGTTAAACACGGGTATAAAAAAAGACTGCAAAGAGCAGTCTTTTTTTCCTAAACTAAAACCTTATTCGCCATCTGTTTTAGATTTTTTGAGTAGTACCAATACTGCGCCATTGCCACCATCTTTTGGTGGAGCAGAGCAAAACGCCAATACTTCTGGTAATTGACGTAACCAGCCATTCACGCAGGTTTTTAGAATCGCTTCACTACCTTTACCGTGGACAATCTTTACTGATGTTTCGTTGTTTTTCTTGGCTTGGCTAAGCAATTGGGTCATTGCTATGCGAGCTTCTTCGATAGTGCAGCCATGAATATCTACCGCATCATACCAACGCAATTTACCCTGTTTTAATTGGGTAAAAATCTTATTTTGTAGAGTAGGGTTTTTATAAGATAAGTAGGCTTCACCGGCAACAGGGTTCAATAAAGCCTGCATATCTGATAAACCAGCGCCCAAATCACTTGCTTCGCCACCTTGAGCGGCTGCACGTTTAGACAGTGTTGCTGCGTCAGGTTTTTTTGCTTTTGCCGTATTGGCAGGAGAGCGCACATTTTTATCATCGAGCTGATTGACACCATTCATTGCTTGCATGAACAAGACTTTATCATCATCTATATGTTCGCTATCCATCTGTTTGACGGTTTTTTTGACTTGTTTTTGAGTCAATAGCGAGACAGGCTCAGTCGGCTTACCGTTCTCACCATCAGGTGAAACCGTATCACGACCTTTACTCAATTGACCTTTCAGTTCTTTGAGTTGGTCTTGCATTTCTTTTGAAAATAGAGAGTTTGACATAATAGTTAATGTATCGTTGGTTGGTGAATAAAAAGAATAATAACGGATTCAGTACTTAATGCAGTGACTAAAGCCATAATAATTCTGCCTTAAATACTTAGTTTATTAACTTACTTTACGCCTGTGCTGCGACGCTCGCAAGTAAGGATTGTAATGCTTGCCCCGGATGTTCGGTCTTCATAAACTGCTCACCGATTAAAAAGTGCTGAATATTATGGCTTAACATCAGACGGATATCATCGCTGTTATGGATACCACTTTCGGTCACGATAAGCGGACGTTGTAGAACATTATTAGGGTTAGCAGAAAATGCATCATCAGTGGCAAGCTCACGTAATAGCGTATTTTTTAAATCAAGGGTTGTCTGTAAATCTACTTCAAAGGTATTGAGGTTACGATTATTGATACCGTAGATATTATGTTCTGAACGAGGAAGTTGTAAAGCGCGCTCAAGCTCGCCTGCTGTATGCACTTCTATCAATACATCCAAGCCAAGCTCGATGCTTAGCGCATGCAGTTCTTGCACTTGTACATCATCAAGACACGCCATGATGAGTAATATACAATCTGCACCCATTAAATACGACTGATAAATTTGATAGATATCAATCATAAAATCTTTACGTAATATCGGCAAACTGCAAGCGTCACGTGCTTGAATTAAATAGCTATCATCGCCTTGGAAATAATCACGATCAGTCAATACCGACAGACAGCTTGCGCCTGCTTGCTCATATTGCTTGGCAAATTCGGCTGGCGCAAAGTTATGATTAATAACACCTTTAGAAGGTGAGGCTTTTTTTATCTCAGCAATAATACCAATATTAGCGCTACGCAGAGCATTAGCAAAACCACGACGAGGTTGCTTATCTGCCGCGACTTTTGCTTGTAAGTCTTCAAGGGCTAATAGCTTACGAGCAGCAGCTACTTCTTCATGTTTGGTAGCAACGATACGCTGTAATACCGAAGGAATATCTGCGTGGGATGTAGTTTTAGTAGTCATGGTGGTATCCAAATATTTTTAGTGTAAATAGTCGATAATGGCTAGTTTTATATACTTATAAATTAAGCATTGGTTGCCAGTTGCTGCGTATATTGTGCCAAAGACTCAAGCTTAATCAATGCCGAACCATTTTGGATAACCGTCTGCGCTTGATTAACGCCATTAGGATAATTGCTGGCAAGTCCGGCAGTATATATTGCAGCCCCTGCATTTAAAGCAATCATATCCCGCGCTTTAAGTACTGCTCGGTCGTGTGTTTCTACGCCAGATAAAGCGGTACGTATCAGCGCTAAACTTTGCTCTGGTGAATCTACATCAAGCCCGATAAGGGTTTGCGACTCAATGCCTGCATCTTCTGGCATCATCTCATAGACGGAGATTTCACCATCTTTTAATTCAGCAACTGTGGTCGAGGTTGCAAGGCTGATTTCATCCAAACCATCTTTTGCACCGACGACCATCACATGGCGCGCGCCTAGATTTTTCATTACTTTTGCTAAAGGCTCACATAACTGTGCAGTAAAGACGCCAATTACCAAATTGGGCGTACCAGCGGGGTTGGTAAGTGGACCTAAAATATTAAAAATCGTCCGCGATTTTAGCTCTCGACGTACCGGATTGGCATAACGCATGGCGCTATGGTGGTTTGGCGCAAACAAAAAACCAATACCTTGCTCTTCGATACATTCTTGTGCTTGTTCTGGGCTGAGCGACAGGCTAATTCCAGCCTGTTCAAGTAAATCTGAGCTACCAGATTTGGTTGAAACGCCGCGGTTACCATGTTTGGCAACTTGCGCACCGGCTGCTGCTGCGACCAACGCCGCCGCTGTGGAGACGTTAAATAAGTTAGCACCATCGCCTCCTGTACCAACGATATCGACCATGTGGCGACAGTCTTTTGGGGCGATATTAGCAGCTAATGCACGCATGGCACTCGCTGAGGCAGTAATCTCATCGATTGATTCGCCTTTCATACGCAGACCGGTCAAGATAGCGCCCATCATGGCATCGCTACATTTGCCTTGCATGATGATTAGCATCACTTGATACATCTCATCAAAGGTCAGATCAATATGCTGAAAAATTCTACCTAATGCGGTGGTCAATAGCTCATGGATACTGTTATCTGACAGCTGATGGATATCTTCTGGGGTGCGGGTCACGTTTGAAAGTACCGTCTGCAAAGGAGTAGTAGTCATTATATTCTCACTTGTTATTATTTTAAATTTTAAAACCATGCTTAAATACTTGTTTGAACCAAGACTTAATGGTTAGCCGACCTGTGGCAAACTATCGCTGTCTAGTACAGCCAAATGATGTGTCTGTAAGAAGTTATTAAGCAGCTGATAACCGGCCTCGCTCAAAATAGATTCAGGATGAAATTGCACCGCTTCAATGGCAAAATCGCGGTGACGAATAGCCATAATTTCTTCCATACTGCCATCGCTATGTTGCGTCCAAGCAGTGATCTCAAAGCCAGCAGGTAAACTTGATTTATCAATAACTAGTGAATGATAGCGGGTAAACTGCGCAGGATTGGGCAAATCCATAAACACACCCTGTCCATTATGGTAAATAGCGGATAAGCGTCCGTGCATCACTTCGCTTGCTTTGACTATTTTACCGCCAAATGCTTGCCCAATAGCCTGATGACCCAAGCAAATACCTAACATCGGTATCATGCCTTTAAAAGTATCAATCAATTCAAGTGAAATACCAGCGCTGTCAGGGGTACAAGGTCCAGGACCGATAACGATGGCGTCAGGCTTAAGCGCTTTTATTTGCTCAATGTCAATCTCATCATTACGATATACGGTAATGTCCTGCTGCAACTCACCGAAGTACTGTACGATATTGTACGTAAAGCTGTCGTAATTATCGATCATCAGAATCATGAGGGCTTCAACTTATTGAGATGCTTGCTTTTGGTGTTAAGTAATAAATTTGTATAGCGGTTTTCGCATATTGCTTTTGTAAATCAATTTTATATGTCAATTGATACTAAGAAATTCAAGACGTCGTTATCTTAACATTATTTTGCCGTCTATCAAGTGTGATGGTTATATAGCTGTAATGCAGATATCTAAAAGTATGTTTGATCAATAATACTAATGTAGATGAGCATTATTGCGACCATATCAATAAAATATATTAAAAAATTATTTAGGTAATGTGCTATTACGGTGCATGCGCACTTAATATACCTTCTGTTATGCACTTTTATGGGGCAGATATTATGATGTTAAATCAACAAAGTTTATTGCTCGTAGTGAGTTTTAGTTACTAAAATTTGTTATAAATAAAACTAGTTTTAGCTTAACTAACTGTATTTATTGATAATAAAGTAAATATTTTAGGGGGTGAATTAGCAATAAGTATCTAGAATGGCATAGCTGTTGCAACTTTTAATATGTCAATATCTTGCTTCGCCTTATAATATAGAATATTTACCAATAAGAGCCTGAAGAGTTCAGCATTATGAGTGAGATATTGCTAAAATAGCAGCTGAATTTACTTGGTGTATGGAAATATGCCATAAATAATACAGATAGACGCTCATAGAGCGTATAACAAGTAAAAATCTTAACTTTTAGTTCAGTCATTATAAAATCAGCACCATAATTTCAGTACCATGATAACCACAAGGGAAACTATTTATGTCAAATAAACTACTTGATCTGATCAAATCATCCAACGCCAAATGGGTCGATTTTCGCTTCACTGATACCCGCGGTAAAGAGCATCACATGAGCTTTCCGGCGCATAGCGTTGATGAAGAGTCGATGGAAGATGGCAAAATGTTTGATGGCTCATCGATTGCTGGTTGGAAAGGTATTGAAGCATCAGACATGATTTTGCGTCCTGATCCAGAGACCGCCTTTATCGACCCGTTCTTTGATGCGGTTACCGTTGTTGTGACTTGTGACATTATCGAGCCATCAACCTTGCAAGGTTACGATCGTGATCCACGCTCTATCGCACGCCGTGCTGAAGAGTACTTAAAATCTACCGGTATTGGTGACACGGCTTACTTTGGCCCTGAGCCTGAGTTCTTCGTATTTGACGAAGTAAAATGGTCCGTCAACATGTCTGGTGTCAGCCATGAAATCATTGCTGAAGAAGCCGCTTGGTCAACTAATAAAGACTATGAGTGGGGCAACATGGGCCATCGTCCACGTGTCAAAGGCGGTTACGTGCCAGTGCCACCAGTTGATAGCTCACAAGATATGCGTACGGTGATGTGTGAGCGTATAGAAGACATGATTGGTGAAGGTTGTATCGAAGTACATCATCATGAAGTTGCGCCTTGCCAGTTAGAGATTGGTGTCGCCTTCAATACCTTAGTACGCAAGGCTGATGAAGTACAAAAGCTAAAATATGCGGTACATAACGTCGCGCATCAGTTTGGTAAAACAGCAACCTTTATGCCAAAGCCTATCGTTGGTGACAATGGTTCAGGTATGCACGTGCATATCTCTATCTCAAAAGATGGCGTTAATACCTTCTCTGGTGATGAATATGCAGGTTTGTCTGAGTCGGCATTATATTTCATCGGTGGTATCATCAAACACGCTCGTGCCTTGAATGCGATTACCAATCCATCAACCAATAGCTATAAGCGTCTAGTCCCTCATTATGAAGCGCCTATCAAGCTTGCCTACTCAGCGTCTAACCGTTCAGCCTCTATCCGTATCCCGCACGTTAGTAGCCCGAAAGCGGTACGTGTTGAAGCGCGATTCCCTGATCCAGCAGCCAATCCATACCTAGCCTTTGCAGCTCTGTTGATGGCAGGTCTTGATGGTATTCAAAACAAAATCCATCCAGGTGAAGCGGCTGATAAAAACTTGTATGACTTGCCACCGGAAGAAGAAGCACTCATTCCAACGGTTGCTGAAAACTTAGAAGTGGCGCTACAAGCGTTAAAAGACGATCATGAGTTCTTATTAAAAGGTGATGTATTCACCAAAGATATGTTAGAAGCCTATATTGCGCTGAAACAAGAAGAAGTGCAGCGCGTCAATATCACGGTACATCCTGTTGAGTTTGATTTGTACTATAGCTGCTAATCTATAGTTAACACGCCAAATTCTTGATAAACAAAAAACCAGTTAAGTAACTATTAACTGGTTTTTTTATGCTTGAATAATTGTCTTGACTGAACTGAAAAAGTTTATGCGCAGACAATACTGCTTTAGCATGAAAAATATCGCATAATGGTTTCATCTGTATATCAATAATAAGCACTATTAGGCTGACTCACTATGACCTCATTATCAAAAAATAATTTTTTAAATAAAAAGATGACTTTAAGCCTGCTGACAGGTTTTATGATTAGTACAGTCAGTCTTTACGCACCGATGGCAAGTGCGTCAGCTATTTATAAAGTCGTCGATGAAAAAACAGGTCAAGTCACCTTTACCGACCGTCCGCAAAATTATGAGAATAAATCAGGCAAGCAAATTAGCCAGACTAGTATCATGACAGGGAATGATAGTGTTGGTTCAAATAATTCTAGCCAAACTGGCAATGCAAACAATAATACTGCAGCGCCAACGAACCCAATGGTTGCTAGCAATACTACGCCGCCAGCGCTGGCAAATGCACCGAGCACCACCCAAGCAGCACGCGTCAATTATCAATTAACCATGATTGAGCCTAGCGAAGAGCGCGCTTATCGTCGCCCTGCACAGAGTATTGAGGTTGCTTTGCAAATCAAACCTACACTACAAGCAGGCGATAGTATCAGCATTACGCTTGATGGTAATGAGGTCGCTCAAGGTTTAAGTACCTCGATTTCTACGGTTGATATCCTACCGGGTTCTCATGTGATTAATGCGGTGATTAAGAATGCGAAAGGGCAGGCAGTAAAGCAAATATCACGAACCGTTTATGTCATTCAAAATACGCAGACATTGCAAAATAATAAGAAAATTGCAGAACAGCTTTTGGCTTATCAGCGCTTACCTTGGCATCAAAAAGTATTATTAAAACTGCGTCAAGATGGCAAGCAGCCTAATATGCAATCATTCACTAAGCCAATAACTGACAAACCAATGACACTTGAGCAGCCAGCGATAAAATAGCAAATAGCGCTAAGCATTGGCAAAGACAAGATAAGTTTAAGTAAGCGTATATGTATAAATAAAGGCAATCACTGATATCAGCGATTGCCTTTATTTATGACGGTTTCTTTATATGAGATAGAAAGAAGTCTATTTGGTTAACTCAATCGTGCCATTGGCAGTGACAGAAATGGTACTGTTGCCAGACTCAAAATTTTGGCTTGGTACTGAGTCTTCCATAGATGACGCTGCCGCTTTCATACTGTACATAGGACGTGGATAATTATTATTGTTGGTATTAAGGTTGACTGTCACCACACGATAGCCACGGGCATCCCAAGCGCGGGTTAAGTTCTTCGCTTGTTGCTGAAAAGCACGAGAGGCATCGGTCATAAGCTTTTGTTCTAAGGCATCTTTTTTAGTGCTTGACACGCCAAACGTCAAATTATTCATCACTAACGTCTCTTGTAAAGCAGCGATCAACTGACTGGTTGCGGCAAAGTCGGTACTTTTAATATCAATATTTGCCTGTCCTGTCCAGCCGATAATTTTGTCATTTTTATCATATCGCGGATAGGTGCTTTGTTGTCCTGTGCTAACGGTAACGGTAGGGTAGCGCTTAGCAATCGCTAAGGCTTTGTTGATTGACGTGTTTAAGGTAGTTGCCAACGTTTTGGCATCCGTTGCCTGTGCTTTTTTATATAAGCTAGCAGTCACTTCATCGTTTTGAATCTCTTCTTTTACTTCTGTTTGAAAAGTAAGCTGGTCATAGCCTATTGGCGCTGCATGGGCACTGCCCATCATTGCTGTCAGTAGGGCGACTGTACCGGTAGCGAGTGCGGCTTTGTTTATCAAAATGTTTTTCATCATAATCTCCTGAATAAAATAAATATGCTTGAAGCAGTTAATTTAAAAGCCATAAAGATGCATTGCATTTAGGTACATTGTATTTATTAGGCATGGTTTATGGCCGTCAGTCTGCTTAGCTAAAATAGCAAAATTTAAATGTGTCGCTGTGATAATTTTGTCAACTAAGTTACAAAGTTTTTAGAGGATAAAGAAACAGTTTTATAATAGGGGTTGTAATAAGCAAAAATTCTTGTATAATCTGCAGCTGGTGGCCTCATTGGTAGCCTCGCAACATTGTTCTATGAATCCCGCCAGGACCGGAAGGTAGCAACGGTAATAGTTATAATGTGTGCCGAGGATGTGCTTTTGAGGTCGCTTTTTTTTGCCTAAAATTTGATAATAAAATGTATAAATAATTCAAAACGTTAAATCCTAATAATAAGCCCTTCATTGTAAAGGGCTTTTTTTCGCCTAAATTTTGTCAGATTTAAACCTCTTATTTATAGATATAGGTTAAAATATAATGTAGTAACTTTTATTAACATTAGTATCTAGATTGCAGGTTTTGGGGTTATTTATGAAAATGTTTGTTTGGCTATTCATTGCCTTTGTGGTGCTGGTAGTAGTATTTGGAGTATCGATATTCAATAAATTGATACGCGCCCGCAATCAGGCAAAAAACGGCTTTGCGCAGATAGATGTACAGCTTAAACGCCGTCATGATTTGATTCCAAACTTGGTCGAAACTGCCAAGCGTTATTTAACGCACGAAGAAGAAACGCTAACCCGCGTCATTAGTGCGCGTAATCATGCCCAAAGTCTGCAGGATTCTAGTAAGCATCAGCCCGATTCGCTTGAACACATGGCACTATTTGCCAAAGCGGAGAGTATGTTGTCAAAAGCATTGGGGCAATTCTCAGCTGTCGTTGAAGCTTATCCCGAGCTAAAAGCAGATAGTATGATTAAAGAGTTGATGGATGAGTTGACCAATACCGAGAATCGGATTGGCTTTGCCCGTCAGCACTATAACGATAGCGTGATGTTTTATAATAACGACCGCGAAGTGTTTCCTAATAACCTTGTCAGCACAACCTTTGGATTTCGTCCATTAAGTCAGTTGGTGTTTGAAGATAGAAAGGCGATCGCTCAAGCACCTGTGGTTAATATGGGCTAGTATTTAAACAGGCTCAAATACACCCAGATACGTTTAGTGCTTTATAGGTCAGACAAATAGATGGATTTTTTTGGTGAACAGCGCAGCCGCACTCGGCGCAGTCTATTACTGTACGGGTTATTTTTCCTTATTATATTTGCCCATATCGCGGTGGCACTCAGTGTCATGGCACTACTGCTGACAATATTTACCGGTGGCATTTATTATTGGGTATTAATACTAGTGGTCATATGGACGATCGGTAGCTTCGTCATTGGTAGTTTTTTAGAGTATGGACGCTTAGCAGCAGGGGGCCGTGCGATTGCTCAGCGCGTTGGTGCTGTTCGGTTATTCATTGACCATAGCCAAGATGCTTGGGAGCATAGCCAAGGGGTTGCTCATCAACATGAGCCAGTACAAAAAGTTCGCTTTAGCGCGCGTCATATCGCAGTACGTCATGAGCGTGACTTTCCGCCTGTCTACCGTCGTTATCATGAGATTGCTCAGCAGCTCGCCATTGCTTCGGGTTTGAGTATGCCAATTCTTTATGTGCTGCCTGATGAGCAAGGGATTAATGGTTTCGTCGCTGGTCGCCATAGTCAAGATATGGTGTTGGTCGTCACTCAAGGCGCGCTGGATAAGTTGTCTGATGAGGGGCTATATGGTCTGATAGGGCATGAATATGGTCATATCTTGCATGGTGATGCCACCTTCAATTTACAGCTCATGGTGGTGTTGGCAGGCTTACAATTACTCTATGATTGGAGTGATTCCGTTAATAATTTTGGCGCTAGTTATCAAAGCGGATATAAAAGCAGCTATAGCAACTATTTCGATAATGCAGTTAATCAAAACAACCCTTTATCACAAAGAGCCATTGATAGTCATGCGCGTAGCACTGAGGCACAAACAGCAAGCTTTACCACTCACAGTGAATGGGTAAGCTATTGGCAGAGCCAGTCTCAAAACCAAGCCCACAAAAATCAATCATCAGCGAAGAATCAGTCGACGTGGCTACAAAATACCGCTGCTACTGAGCAACAAGCGCCGCGTAATATTTGGACATTGTTAATACATGGGTTGAGCTTTTCTAGTATGGCCAGTGCGCAGCTCATCAAACATAGCTTTAACCGTGAGCGTGAGCTGCTTGCTGATGCGACCAGTGTTCAATTGACGCGCTCGCCGGCGATTATGGAAACCTTACAAGCCATTCATAAGGACTCGCTAGGCTCACGTTTAACCGCTATTGCTGATATTAATGGCCTCAGTCATTTCTTCTTTGCCAGTAGTGGTGCAGATTTGGGTGATGTCTCATGGTTTGCCACGCATCCAAGTTTAGCGCAGCGTATGAGCGCCATTAACGCCAATGCTTATCACGATTTTGCGGTACAAGTGGCGAAAGAAAAGCGACTCAATCAGCAAAAAATTAAAGAGATATATGAGCAGCGCCGATTAGGTGATTGGGGCGTGATAACTGCAAATAGCCTAAGTAAGGAAGATATTAATAAAAATAGCGCCAATAAAGATAGTTATCTGATGAATAAAAGCGTTGCTAGCAATCCTGCTAAGGCTATCGACAAAGAAATCGCAGCCTTTTCTACTGCTGAAATGGGAAGTGAATCAGAAGCAGAAGACGGGCTTGAATTTGTTGTAGAGCAAGATGTTGTTATTGATGGGCGCTTGCAGGTGCAAGCACAAGATATTGGTACTCATAAAATTTTAAAACCATGGCAAGCAAAACCTAATAATGATTTGCCATCAGATGCATTAATTGGTGTCGAAGATATACAAAAAATCGCGCTACCGCAGTATGTGCTCAATCACAGTTATCATCCGCTAGGGGCGCAAGCATTGATTGAAGCAGTGCTGCTATGTCATCAAGGATGCACATTATCAACAACGGCAACTTATGATTTAACTGATATTTGGCTTGGGCTTCCTAACGATAAAGAAGCCTCTGCTGTCAAAATCAATAATAAATCTAGTGCTAATAATAGCAGTCACGTTCAGTTTTTAGCGCATAGGCTAGATCATAAATTATTAGAGACAGTCGCAAGTCTGGATCGGCGTTTAGATAGCGCCTTGATTGTGTTAGCTGTAAAGCATCTCAGTCAGCATGACCTATCCGAGAGCGCTATCAATGAATTACATCCAAAGTATGAAGTCAGTCATAGCAATCAAGATTATCAACATTATGTGCAGCAAAAAAAATGTCGTACGACGCTCATGCGTTATCAGCAGGGCATCATTGAGCTCTTTAAAACCTATCTAACGGCAGACTTAAGCCAAAAAATTGCTGCTACTATCTCTGATAATGATTCTATTGATAAACATACACCAGTATTAACGCGCATAGACAATACCAACTCTCAGTTGCAATCGATTTCAGCATTATGGCAAGCGCTACAGCTACAGCAATTATTACCGATATTGTCTACTGTATTGAACGATAAGCAGTCGCAATCGCATGTACCTACACAGGCATTATGGCAGCAAACATTGCACGCTGGCACGGATGATATTTATACTCAGCTCGATCCTTCAGGACAGATATTTATGAGTCTCGATGTTGCCGCGAAAACAATGCTTGTGTTATTGGCTTATCGTTTATCAAAAGATGCCAAGGGTCAGGTATTGTCAATAATAGATAGCTCAGTACATACTTCAATGCTCAGCTATGATAATGACAGCGTTGCCCACTATGTTGTGGATTTACGCCGTCATGCGCGTTTGATTGATATTGATTTAGCGGTCGTTAGTGAAGCAAACTTACAGTGGTTACTATTAACTGCCCAAAACTTAAATAGTGTTCAATTATTGGCATTGATAGAAGCTGTGTCCACCTTCAAGGCTTCTACCACAGATTCTAAGCATGATGATAATATTCGAGAAAAGCAACAAGAGCGACAACAGCGTAGCGGTCAAATAGATTATAATACGATGACCAGTAAGCGGTATGCTTATAATAATTATCGACAATGGCTGAGTACGTTGCATACCGTGATGTTACACGATACCATAGTCAGCCAAGATGAATATGATTGTTTAACCTTACTATCAGAGCACTGGTTAAAGGTTCGACAGCTTTTTTAGTGTTTATTGGCATTGAGATTTGTAAACCCATTTGAGATAAATAGGATAGTAAAGTTGTATGAGTGATATTCAAGACCCGCTAATTGTATTGCAGCATCGTATGCAGCAGCGCCAGATTTTAGCGATGATGGGTATCAAGCAATGGGTGCAGCCGAGCACGGAAACCATGAATATCGCAGATATTTCTGCACCTGCTATTCTTGATTCGATTAGCAGTGATCCGATTGTAAACAAGCATAACCCTACAGCTATTTCTTCTACTACAAGCATTAAACAGCCAAGTATTGAATCTCCGCATATTGATGCTATAAACGTCGAGATGTCACCACGTATAGCATCTGCGGATTCTCCCTCAAGTAGCGTAGATGATGAGTCTATTCATCATTACTATGACAATGTTGATGTTGATGATAATGAGACAAGTTTAAGCTATCCTGACCAACAAAGCCCTGTTACCTATAATTTTGATAGTACTGTCCCTGATATCTCTAGTAAAGCCGTTAAGCCCCTCATAGATACTGTCGTCCAACAAGCTGCTATTTCTAACATCAATAACGCTGATGGCTTTAAAAAAGATGGTTTTAAAGAGGAAAACTTTAAAAAAGTAGTACCATTTGATTTACAAGGTGGTCGCTATGGCGATTGGGTGATTTTGGTAGATATCCAAGCCCTTAATAATGACAGTCAAAAACTATGGCAAAATATCACGCAAGCACTATCAATCGATTGTGAGACGACATCATTCCCTATTTGTGAAGGTATGGATACCGCTGAGCTTGCCAATGCTAGCCTAGCAGGGTACGTCTTTAAAATTGGTCGTAGCGAAGAGATTAAAGTTGCGGCATTAACGCCGTTGCCTGACGGGCTTGAACATCCCAATCTTACCATTGTATCCACATTGGATGAAATGCTTGGTGATAGCAGACTAAAGCGTCAGCTTTGGGAGATGCTATCGAGTTCGGCTGATTAATAATAAGTGTTTTGTATCATTAATAATGATGGCTTTGTATAACAGTGGATTTGTGAAAAAAATATAAAGTCGTTAGCGACTCAAATAAAAAATGTAAGAAGTGCTTTAATTATTAAGTTTTCAATCCCAACTAACAACGATGATTCCATCAACTTTAGGATAATGATTATGACGACCAAAGCTACTCCTAACCGTACCCCTAACTTTTCGGCCGGACCTGCTACGATACCGACTGCTGTCTTATCACGTGCCCAAGAAGAGTTGCTTGATTGGCAAGGACGTGGTGTATCGGTGATGGAAATCAGCCATCGTAGTAAAGAGTACATTGATATTACTGAAAAAGCCGAAGCCAAACTGCGCTCATTGATGGACATTCCAGACAATTATAAAGTACTGTTTTTACAGGGTGGTGCTAGCTTACAGTTTTCAGCAATTCCATTGAACTTATTAAAAGGTGGGCGCGCAGATTATCTGACAACCGGTACTTGGTCAGAAAAAGCGGTAAAAGAAGCACAGCGCTATGCCAAACTTGGTCTTGGTGAAGTTAATGAAGTTGCAACCGGTAAAGACAGTAACTTTACTGATGTACCAGCCGAGAGCGAGTGGAATATAAGTAAAGATGCAGCATATTTTCACTATTGCGCCAACGAGACCATTCATGGTTTGCAGGTATTTGAGCCACCAAAAGTTGATGCGCCTATTATCGTTGATATGTCTTCTTGCATTTTATCGCAGCCAGTCGATGTGTCTAAGTTCGGTATGATTTATGCTGGGGCGCAAAAGAATATTGGTCCTGCAGGGCTGGTGATTGTCATTATCCGTGAAGACTTGTTAGGGCAAGCTAGTGAATGGTGCCCGCTGCTGATGAACTATGAGCATCAAGTAGAAAAAGAGTCGATGTCGAATACGCCAGCGACTTACTCTTGGTATCTAGCAGGACTGGTTTTTGATTGGTTAGAAGAGCAGGGCGGCGTTGCTGCTATCGGGAAAATTAATCAGCAAAAAGCGGATTTACTCTATAAAACAATTGATGATAGTCGCTTTTATAGTAATCCAGTTGCCCCTAAGTATCGCTCTATCATGAACGTGCCGTTTACCTTAGCTGATAGCAGTCTTGATAAAGTATTTTTAGAAGAGTCAGAAGCAGCAGGTTTACTGCATCTAAAAGGTCACCGCGATGTGGGAGGTATGCGTGCCAGTATTTACAATGCCGTATCACTCGATTGGGTACAGCAATTGGTCGACTTTATGATAGCGTTTGAAAAGAAACACGCTTAAGTACTGCTAAGGTTTTAATTATTGCTAAGTTTTAGGAAAAAGACGCAACTTTTATAAGCTGCGTCTTTTTTATGAGGAATTAATAAGCTTTTTGGAGGCATAATAAGTCAGATAGCCTACTTAATCCTGTAAAGCGTTAGGTTAAAAAACCTAAGTTTGTTATGATGAAATTTTGCGGTATTTATCGCTTTTAGTGATTTCTTATTTAAACTTTCATTAGCTTGCCGCTATTAGGTAAACTCTCAATATAGTCATTGGTTGCGTACAGGGTTGGTGATAACTTTATTATGATAAAAAATGCTACGCTAAAAACTATCTTATTAGTTGCAGTTGTGAGCTGGGTGCCCGCTAGCTTTGCTGTGCCAATCACCACTACTGCGCTTGGTCATAATAGCCCTACTGAATATATTAATGCACCTTTTATGCCGTATGCCAATCCAAATGCACCCAAGGGTGGCACACTATCGCTCGATGCGCGTGGTACTTTTAATGCAGCCAATAAATGGATGACTACTGGTGTGGCGATGGTTGGTACCGATTATCTATATGATACTTTGATGACGGGCTCGTTGAATGAAGCGTTTACCATGTATCCGCAGTTGGCAAGTAAAGTCACTTATGACCCTGATGATACCAGTTGGATTATTTACCATATCAATCCTGCAGCGCGATTTTGGGATGGAACGCCAGTTACCAGTAGTGACGTTAAAGCGACTTATGATGCGCTGTTGAATAAAGGGCCGATGTATATTCGCAGCTATTTGGGTGATATTAAAGACATTCAAATTATTAATAAGCAGCAAGTAAAATTTGTTTTTGCTTCTGATGACAATAAAGAAATATTATTAACTGTCGGGCAGTTTCCTATTTTTGCCAAGTCCTCTATCGATACTGATTTTGAAAAAATAACTTTGACGCCGTTGATGGGCAGCGGTCCTTATAAGCTAGGGCGTGTTGATGCAGGGCGCTCGGTTAGCTATGTACGTGATCCCAATTATTGGGGTCGTGATTTAATGGTCAATCGTGGTCGTTATAATTTCGATATGATTAAGTTTGTTTATTATCAAAGTGATGAGATTGCCTTTGAAGGTTTTAAGTCTGGTCAATATCGCTTTCGCCCTGAGAACAAAGCGTCAAACTGGGCAACGGGCTATAATTTTCCAGCTGTCAAAGCAGATATGATTAATAAAGAAACAATAAATAGTGAAAATCCTGTGCCGATGCAAGCGTTGGTGATGAATATGCGCCGGCCAATATTTCAAGATATTCGCGTCCGCCAAGCACTGAGCAAGGCTTATGATTTCGAGTGGATGAATAAGACTTTGTTCCATGGGCAGTATGAGCGCTTGCAAAGTTTCTTTCATGGTTCCGAGCTTGCCGCCACAGGGACACCGTCTGCTAAAGAGATGAAAGTGCTTACGCCTTTACTACCTAAGCTTGAACCGCTGCAACGTCAAGCGGTATTAGCCGAGTGGCAGTTGCCAACCAGTGACGGTAGTGGTTTTAATCGTCAAGGGTTGTTAGAGGCGCGGCAGCTGTTGCTAGATACTGGGTTTTATTATGATGATATGAAGCTATATCAACCTGATGGCAAGCTTGCTCAGATTGAGATATTAATGACGGGCGAAACCATGGGGCGCGTACTGCTACCTTATATTCGCAATTTAAAGCGTCTAGGGTTTGACGTGACGCTGCGCCAAGTCGATGGACCACAATATTACGAACGCATGCGCCGTTTTGACTATGATATGGTGGTTGATGTATTTGCTCAAAGCTTATCTCCTGGTGCCGAACAAGCGGCATTTTGGGGCAGTGCAGCTGCTGATGAAGTTGGCAATAATAATACGATTGGTATCAAAAATATGGCGATTGACACGGTTATAGAAAAACTGGGTAATGCGAAAAATCGCGACGAGATTATTTTATATACTCACGTACTGGATCGTTTGCTCCGTGCAGGTCATTATTTAGTGCCGCTATACGGTAAATCTGCTACTAATGTCGCTTACTGGAGTCAATACCGTCATACTGAAAAACTGCCGTCCAATGCTATCGGTATCGACTACTGGTGGACAGATAAAGCAGCAGAAGCGCGCTTTAATCAGTATTTAAAACAATAAATAGGCACTTTTGATTTTTAAAGTATTTAATAGAACACCTTAGTGATAAAGACAACTACTAGTAAGGATTTAATATGAGTATTCATATTCACCCCATTAAAGCATTCAATGATAATTATATTTGGACGTTAATTAATGAAAATAACAAACAGGCAATCGTTATTGATCCGGGTCAAGCTGCGCCTGTTATTCAATATTTAGAAGAAAATGAATTAGAACTGACTTCGATTTGGACCACCCATCATCACCATGATCATATCGGCGGCGTCGCAGAGCTACAAGAGTCCTATCCTATGACCCATCTGGTCGCCCATGCTGAACATAACGTCGATGAAGATCAGACCATAAAAGATGGTAGTACGGTGAGCGCATGGGGCAATGCCGCACAAGTGTGGGATGTGTCTGGACATACTGCCAGTCATGTGGCTTATATTTTGGATATCGAAGGTCGTAAGCATTGTTTTTGTGGTGATACGCTCTTCAGCGCCGGTTGTGGTCGCGTCTTTACCGGAACTATTGAGCAATTACATGACAGTTTTAAGCACTTAAACGGCTTACCTAGCGAAACGTTGCTATATCCAGCGCACGAATATACGACAAGCAACCTACGTTTTGGGTTGTCTATTGAACCTGATAATGTCGCAATGCAACAAGCATTGGCGCAAGCAGAAGAAAAAACGACACAAGGCATTCCAACATTACCGGTGACTTTAGAGCATGAGCGTGCGGTAAATGTGTTTTTACGTACGCAAGAGCTAAGTGTGATAGCAGGAGTTAAGTCTAAAATGGCTATCGATGATGATAAGTCTTTGACGGTATTTACTGCCTTACGTGAGCTTAAAAACAATTTTTAAATACTAATATATGTGTCTGTAAATAGTAGCTGCTCATCTTATCTATTGTAATGTTTTTATCTTAGGAAGCCGTCGTTATGGGTCGTTATATCTTAAAAAGATTATTGCTGATATTACCGACGCTTTTTTTGATATTGCTGGCGAACTTCGTCATTATACAAGCCGCGCCCGGTGGACCTGTTGAACAGCAGCTGGCGCTTATCGAGCAAGGCGCAAAAGACAACGCGCTGGGTGCTAATATCGGTGCGGGCAGTGCAGGCGGCAATAATAGCACCTATCAAGGGACACGCGGTTTGTCAGAGGAGATGGTCGCCGCTATTAATGCGCAATATGGCTTTGATAAATCTGCGCCTGAGCGCTTTTGGCTGATGCTCAAAAACTATGTAAAGCTAGATTTTGGTGAGTCGTTCTTTAAAGGGCAGTCAGTCACTGATTTGATTGTTGAGAAGCTACCGGTGTCTATTTCGCTTGGGCTCTGGAGTACGCTGCTGATTTATATGATAGCGATTCCGCTTGGTATTTATAAAGCCATGCACCATGGCTCGGGAATTGATAAAGCAACGGCGATGCTGCTTGCTATCGGGCATGCGATACCGGTATTTGTATTTGCGGTGATTTTATTGGTATTCTTCTCTGGTGGCAGCTATTGGAACATTTTTCCATTGCAAGGATTAACCTCAGAGAATTTTGATCAATTAAGCGTGCTTGGTAAAGTTAAAGATTACTTTTGGCATTTGGCACTGCCACTATTGGCAAGCACGGTTGGTGGTTTTGCTGGCTTGACCTATTTGACTAAGTTTAGCTTTTTAGAAGAGCTCGGTAAGCAATATGTCCTTACGGCGCGAGCAAAAGGCTTGGGTGAGCGACAGGTCTTATATGGTCATGTGTTTCGTAATGCCATGCTGATTATTATTGCTGGTATCCCAGCGGCTATCGTTGGAATTTTCTTTGCCGGAAATTTCCTTATTGAGATTATTTTTAAGCTTGATGGTTTAGGATTGTTAGGTTTCGAAGCTATTCAGCAGCGCGACTATCCAGTGATATTTGGTACGCTATTTATCTTTACTTTGGTCGGACTGTTATTACAGTTAATCAGCGATTTAAGTTATCACTTAATTGATCCGCGTATTGATTTTGAGGGGCGCTAATGTCAAGTGATCTGCTATCCTCAAATGTATCTTCTGTTTCTATACAAAGAAAAGCACGCTTAAACCCTATTTGGCAAGCGCGCCTCAATCGTTTTCGTCGCAATCGTCTTGGTGTCATATCGCTATTTATTTTTGCACTGATATTTATCATTTGTATGGCAGCCAATGTGATTGCCAATGACAAGCCGCTGCTGGTGCAGTATCAAGGCGACTATTACTTTCCAGTATTAAAGGCCTATCCTGAAACGACTTTTGGCGGTGTGTTTGAGACCGAAGCCAATTATAAAGACCCTGCGGTGCAGACGCTGATTGATGAGCAAGGCTTTTATATCATGCCGCTCATACCATTTGCCGATCAAACGCCCAATGTGGAGCTGGGAATTCCCTATCCAGCAGCGCCGAACAGTCAAAATTGGCTTGGTACCGATGATTTGGGTCGCGATGTACTGGCACGCATACTTTACGGCATGCGAGTGTCATTATTGTTCGGTATCGCCTTGACGCTAGCAGGCGCACTGATTGGTATTATCGTCGGTGCCATACAAGGTTATTACGGTGGTTGGGTAGATTTGGCAGGGCAACGTTTTATGGAGGTGTGGGGCGGGATGCCGCAGCTGTTCATGATTATTATTTTGGTCAGCTTATTTAGCCCCAGTATCACGATGCTATTTGCCATGATGTTGTTATTTGGCTGGATGGGTTTGGTAGGTTTGGTACGAGCAGAGTTTTTGCGTGCGCGTAACTTTGACTATGTGCGTGCGGCGCGCAATCTTGGCGTTGCAGACAGTCAAATTATGCTTAGACATATCCTACCTAATGCCTTAGCTTCAAGTTTATCGCAGCTACCATTTATTTTAACTGCCAATATTATCGCTCTGACGGCATTAGATTTCTTGGGTTATGGTTTGCCGCCTGGGTCGCCGTCATTGGGTGAGCTGATGGTACAAGGAAAAAATAATCTCGATGCACCTTGGCTTGCGCTGTCAGGATTTTTTAGCTTAACCTTTATTTTATCATTGCTAATATTCGTTGGCGAAGCGCTGCGTGATGCGTTTGATCCGAGGCACTCTTAAGATGACCATGATTGATACGCAAAATAACAGCTCAAGCAATAGCAATATAGCGCAAAAGCTAATGCTGAGCGTCGATAAGCTCAGCATTACTACTGATGCAGGTGTTGTTTTAGTCGACAAACTGTCTTATGAGCTCAGGCAAGGACAAACTTTGGCCATCGTTGGTGAGTCAGGGTCGGGTAAATCAATAGCCAGTCTGGCTCTATTGGGGCTGTTACCCGATAATTTAATTATTAGTGGTAAGGTACAGCTAGCAAACGCCAAAAACATGAGCGTGCTGCCAATCGCCAATGAAAAAGGGCGTAATGCTGCGCTACGCTCTGTACGTGGACAGCGTATCGGCATGGTGTTTCAAGAGCCGATGACGGCATTAAACCCGCTCCATACGGTTGCCAAACAAATCGCTGAGTCTCTTCGTCTAAGTAGTGTACCTAAGAAACACTGGCGTGAAAAAAGCATCGCTTTATTAACTGATGTTAATATTACTGATCCTACTGACAAACTGGGTCGCTACCCTCACGAGTTGTCAGGTGGTCAACGCCAGCGCGTCATGATTGCTATGGCATTGGCGCAGCAGCCTGATATTTTAATCGCTGATGAACCAACCACCGCGCTTGATGTCACTTTGCAGCATGAAATTCTTGAATTGTTAGATGATCTTAAGCGCCAGCATAATATGGCGATGATACTGATTAGCCATGATCTCAATTTAGTGAGACGCTACAGTGATGAGGTCATCGTCATGCGACAAGGGCAGACGATTGAGCAAGGGCAAACCGCAGCAGTGTTTAACCAGCCTAAAGCGGATTATACCCGTACCCTTATTCAGCAAGACTTTGGGCAAGCGCTAAATTTCTCTGATGACGAGCAAAGTCAGCAATCAACTGTATTAAAAGTAAATAATCTACAAGTACAGTTTCCCATTGAAAAAAGCCTGTTTGGCGGTACTAAGCGCTGGTTTGATGCCGTAAAAGACCTAGAGATGATGCTACAAAAAGGGCAAGCGTTGGGTATCGTTGGTGAATCAGGCTCTGGCAAGACAACGATTGCGCTTGCCTTAAGTCAGTTACTTAGCAATCAAGCACGTGTCAGTGGACAGATAATAATCAATGGTCAAGAGATTACAGCTTTGTCAAAACGTGAGCTGCGCAGTTTTCGCTCGCAGATACAGATGGTCTTTCAAGATCCCTTTGCTAGTATCAATCCTCGAATGACGGTTATGCAAATTGTTGAAGAAGGATTGCTAGTACAAGGGGTTGATAAGACAGCGCGCCAGCAAGCGGTAATGGATAGTCTTGCTACCGTACATCTGCCAGCTGATTTTGCGCAGCGGTATCCGCATGAGCTATCAGGTGGTCAGCGTCAGCGAGTGGCTCTTGCGCGTGCTCTGATTATGCAGCCAAGTCTGTTGATATTGGATGAGCCTACTTCTGCGCTTGATAGCACCACGCAGGTGACTGTCGTGAATTTGCTAAGAGAGATTCAACAAAAACTGCAAATCAGTTATGTGTTTATTAGTCATGATTTAAAAGTAGTGCGCGCCTTATGCCAGCAAGTTATGGTACTTAAAGGCGGTATCTGTGTGGAATCTGGTCGTGCTGAAGATGTATTTAATAATCCGCAGCATTCGTATGCGCAGCAGTTATTGCAGGCGAGTATTGTTTAGCATAAGCCGTTAGTACCGAATGGTTTAAGTGTTGTAAATAAGCAGAACATAGCAGTTCATAGTAATCATGACATCCTAAAAAAGACAATGCTACAATAAGTTAAACAGACGTTCACTTTAGTTAGATGCATAAATTTGTTGAATTTTTAATTAAAGAGCCGTTTAAATCGCTGCTTTAAATGATTGTTATTATTATTACCATCATTGAAAAGGATTTTTACCCATGAAAAAACGAAACAGTATTGCTAAATTAGTCAGTAATAACCCATTACAAAATGTCGGTTATTTGGCCGTTGCCAAAACTCGCGCCAAAGTACTAAAAGCATTCGCTTACGTTGTTCCAATTAGACGACCAATGCTATTCGTTGGTGAAACCTCTTGTGAAGAGCTATGTGATATGGCCATCAACGAAGGTAGCACCAATGTGTTTATCGTTACTGATGCCGTGCTCAATAAGCTTGGTATACCAGCCAAAGTGACCGATTATCTAGATAAAAAAAATATCAGCTACACTGTTTATGATGGTATTACACCTGACCCTACTTTTAAGGTTGTTGAAGAGGGGTTACGTAAATCTATCGATGCTAAGTGTGATTCGATCATAGCTATCGGTGGCGGCTCGGTAATTGATGCGGCTAAGATGATTGCCATGTCACAAGGAAATAACTGCAAGCCAAAACAGCTTATCGGTATTCTGAAAGCAAGAAAACCTTCAGCGCCGCTATATTGCATTCCTACTACTGCGGGCACGGGTTCAGAGGCGACGCTGGGGGCGGTCGTATCAGACGATAAAACACATCAAAAAGCCTTGTCTATCGACCCAAGAATGGTGCCATTAGCAGCGGCTATTGATCCTGTTATTATGAAAGGTATGCCTGCGCATATTACCGCTGACACCGGTATCGATGTCTTGACGCATGCATTAGAGGCGTGGATGAGTGCCAATGCCAGCGTTGAGACTGATTATTATGCAGCCTCTGCAACCAAATCTGTCATGCAATATCTGCCATTAGTTTATAAAGATGGCGGCAACCTGAAAGCCAGAGAAGAGATGGGTATTGCAGCGCACTACGGCGGGATTGCCTTTAACAAAGCTGGTCTTGGTTACGTCCATGCCATTGCCCACCAGTTAGGCGCGCACTATAGTATTCCTCATGGTCGCGCCAATGCCATCGTGCTGCCCTATGTTCTTGATGTCAACCATAAAGCGAGCAAAAAAAGATTGGCGGAGTTGGCTAGAAAAACGGGCATGGTAAAGGCAGGGCAAGCAAATAGTAGTGATAGCGATATCGCCGATCACCTAATCGCCCAAGTACGCGACTTGATTAAAGATTTAAATATTGATCCGACAGTCAAGGGTATGCAGAGTAGCGATTTTGATGCAATTGCCAAAGCTGCTGCAAAAGAAGTGAGCGATACTTATGCGGTACCAACGTATCTATCAGCATCTGAAATCAAAGATATTTTGACAAAGATTCAGCAGGTAAGTGAAGATTTTGCTAGTACTGACACTAAGAAAGATAAAGCCGCTTAATAAGGACTAAAAATGAAAGAGCACATTACTGATAAAGTAATGTGCTCTTTTTTATTAAGCCTGATAATAGCTGAAACTACAAAAAAGGACGCCTATTCATTAGGCGTCCTTTTTTATTCCTCTAATTTTTTTCTAACTAAAATTAAAAAGCGGGTTTACGTTTTGGCACAGCGTCCAAAAACTCATTGCGCGCTTGATTATCATGTACATACTCACCTAACATCGACATCGTGCGCGTCGTAGAGTGCTGCTTATTGACACCGCGCATCATCATACACATGTGAGCGGCATCCATGACGACTGCTACACCGCGGCAACCGGTTACATCCATAATAGTTTGCGCTATTTGCTCGCTTAAGTTTTCTTGAACTTGCAAGCGGCGAGCAAACATATCGACGATACGGGCGAATTTTGACAGTCCTAATACATGCCCATTCGGCAAATAGCCGATGTGCGCGACCCCATGAAAAGGCAACATATGATGTTCACATAATGAATAAAATTCAATATTTTGTACTAAGACCAACTCACGGTTGGTCGATGGAAACAAAGCGTCATTAACAACTTCATCTAGGCTTTGATGATACCCTTTAGTCAAATGCGCAAATGCTTTGGCGGCACGTATTGGCGTATCTTCAAGTCCTGGACGATGCAAGTCCTCACCTGTTGAGGCGATGAGCTGACGATAGGATTCAGTGCTTTCTTGATAATCTAGTGTTATCGTTGGGGTATTACTCATAAGTTTGGCAGCCATCCAAAATGTGGGTGTAGCTTAACGCTAAATCCTTAATTACAAGCAGTTACAAACAACGGTTGCAAAGGATTTTTATAAAAATTGTGCAAGCTTGGAAGGGTTGAGATTATACTTGAAGTGAGCTCAATTTCATACCGTTAACAAGCATGGCTCTCATCTCTATAAAATAAGGCTGTCTGAAGTATTGTATGTTAAGGACGTAGATAGTTAGCTTAAGGAATTTGATAAGACAGCTATAGTTTACGACTGTATACTTAAATTGATTCGTGTATAATAAAGCAACTTTTATATTTATAATTGCTATTTTTTATAAAAAAACTATCTTAACGAACGTTAATCGTTTAACAAGGAAATATTATGCTATTACAAGGACAACGCTTTGTCGTTACTGGCATCGCAAGTAAGCTCTCTATCGCTTGGGCGATCGCTGAAGCACTTCATCGCGAAGGGGCGTCTTTAATTCTGACTTATCCAAACGATAAAATAAAAAAACGTGTGGATATGGCAGCGGAAGCGTTTGAGGCAGATTTAGTCCTTGAGTGTGATGTCGCGTCAGATGAGTCGATTGCGGCTTGTTTTGAGCAAGTTAAAGCGCATTGGGGTGATGGCATTAACGGTGTGGTTCATGCGATTGGCTTTGCACCAATGGATCAGCTTGATGGTGATTTTGTCAACGCGACCACTCGTGAAGGCAGCAGCATTGCTCATGATATTTCAAGCTACAGCTTTGTGGCATTGGCAAAAGCGTCGCGTGAGTTGCTTGCAATGCGTCACGGTTCTATGCTGACGTTGACCTATGAAGGTAGTATTTCGGTATTGCCAAACTACAACGTCATGGGTATGGCAAAAGCCAGCCTTGAAGCCAGTGTTCGCTATCTTGCTACCTCTATGGGCGCTGAGGGCATTCGTGTTAATGCGATTTCGGCAGGTCCTATTCGTACGCTTGCAGCAAGTGGCATCAAGTCATTCCGTAAGATGCTTGATATTAGTGAAAAGATCGCACCGCTACAGCGCAATATTACACAAGCTGAAGTTGGCAATGCCGCGCTATTTTTACTATCGCCGTGGGCATCTGGCATCACAGGTGAGATTATGTTTGTCGATGCCGGTTTTAATACCGTCGCTATCAGCGAGCAGTTGATGATGCTCGATGAAGCAAAATAGGTTTGTTTTATAATCAATGATATGATTTGAGAAATAAGGAAGGCAGCCGATTGGCTGTCTTTTTTGGTTATACTATGGGCTTTTTTGCTAACAAGCCATTAGGCGGCGACTATGATAACCAGATTACCAAGATGGATATTTTGGGGCGGAGCAGTCCTTGCCTTTAGTGCCGGCTGCGTGAACACGGCAGCATTGATGGGCTTTACTAACTTATCAGTCTCACACGTAACGGGCAATGTGAGCTTATTTGCTGCTGCTATCGCTTATTTAGATTTTCGAAGTATTCTATTTATCGGTGCGATATTACTGTCATTTTTAGCAGGCGCAATCTTGAGTGGTTTCGTTATCGGTCAGCGGTCATTGAAGCTTGGTCGGCGTTATGGCAGTGCGCTTTATATCGAAGCGGCGTTGTTATTACTAAGTTACTGGTTATATCAGCAGCACGATTATCTAGGACAATTGGCAGCTGCTATGGCATGTGGATTACAGAATGCGATGGTAGCAACTTATAGTGGGGCAGTTATTCGAACCACGCACTTGACCGGCTTGACCTCAGATATGGGTGCTGCCATCGGTAATTGGCTAGCAGGTCGTCGTATCAGTAAGCCGACATTAGGGTTTCAAGCGATTATCTGGTACTGCTTTTGCGGTGGTAGTGCCGTAGGGGCTTTTTTATATGCCAGAGTAGGTTACGGTGCTTTGTTCTTACCTATTGCTATTGTATTGACTGCCGCCTTTGTCTATAACTATGCATCAGACAATCTGCCAGAAAAGAGACGGCCAAGAACAAAAAAGCGCCCATCGGTTTGATGAGCGCTTTTTTTGTTTGAGTTTTTATGTTCAAATAAATGTAAAACCGTATTTTATTTATCGTCTTCTTTATGATCTTCGTGTTCGTGCATACCTTGCATCATATCGAGAGCTGAGTCATCGGTACGCTGTTGGTCTTTTTTAGCAAGGCCATCTTGATTGATATCTTGTCTTGCCATCTTAGTCGTTGAGTCAGTCTTATTGTCATCTGCCATGAGAGGCTCCTATTTGTTTTTATTAACGTTCTTCACCAACTAAGTATGTGATACTGCTTATAAGTTGTACAGGGCAGATGTGGGCATGTTTAGTGACGGTGTGTAACTTTGTATCAGCCCGACTCATAGTTCTCTTGAACAGATTTAAAAGTATATTTCTACAGCCAATTGGTTTTGGATAAATGAGATGAAAACTATATTTCTAATATGGTTTTTATAATGCCTATATTGAAAATATTTTGGTGGATAATGTTTCTGCTATGATAGCGGCGTATTTTGGTAAGCACAGTTATAAAGCTATTATTCACTGTTGAAATACGTCTTTATATTTATAATTTTTAGCACCATCTTTGAGCAAAATAAGGACATTACATGTCAGAGAAAAAACTAGACAGCCATCTACCTGATGATGGCAATGAATATTTATTTACTGATACTTTTCCAAAGGGTACTGGTAAAGGGCTGATAGTTGTCGCCATTGCCGCCGTTATCAGTCTACTTATCTATAATGTATTGCCGTACGATATTAGTGCTAATAAAGGCCTCGCCATGTTGTTCTTTATCGGCGTGTTATGGTTGACTGAAGCGGTACATGTCACCATTACAGCGATATTGGTCGTTGTCATAGGCGCACTTATTGGTTTACCGGACTTCGATGCTGCAATCGGCTTACAAAGCTTTGCCAACCCCATCATTTATTTGTTCTTTGGTGGTTTCGCGCTAGCGGCGGCGTTGCATGTGCAGCAATTAGATAGAAAAATTGCGCTCAAGATTCTATCAATGTCAGGCGGCAATCTTAGAAACGCGGTATTCTTAATATTTGGGGTAACTGCATTTTTATCGATGTGGATATCGAATACGGCTACGGCGGCGATGATGCTGCCATTGGCGCTTGGTATTCTAACGCAGGTTGATCGTGAAAAAGACCGTGGCACTTTTGTATTCGTCCTATTAGGTATTGCTTATTCTGCCAGCCTTGGTGGTTTGGGTACGATTGTTGGTTCGCCGCCCAATGCTATTGCTGCCAAAGCGCTTGATATCGCTTTTGTCGATTGGATGAAGTTTGGTATTCCAATGATGCTAGTGCTGTTGCCATTATTACTAGGTGCGATGTATTTGTTCCTTAAGCCTAACTTGAATCGTCAGGTAACGCTTAACGAAGACGCGCCTATTGAATGGAACAAGCCACGTGTGCTGACGATTATCGTCTTTATCGTCACCGCATTGAGTTGGATACTCTCAAAACAAATCGGTGCAGCACTGAATGTCGATGATATTGACTCTATTGTCGCATTGTTAGCAGCATCAGCAGTGGTTAGCTTAGGTTTAGTGTCATGGAAGCAAGTGTCTGACAATACCGACTGGGGCGTACTCATGTTGTTCGGTGGTGGTATTGCACTATCAACCGTTCTAAAAGTATCAGGAGCATCTTTGGTTCTTGGTCAAACCGTTGCTAATGGACTAGCATCTGCACCGCTTATCATAGTCGTACTTGCAGTCTCAGCATTCATTATTTTCTTGACAGAATTTGCTTCTAATACTGCTTCTGCAGCCTTGTTAGTACCTGTCTTTGCTGCCATTGCTGAGCAAATGGGAATGCCACCTGCTGTATTAGTCATGATTATCGGTATCGGCGCTTCTTGTGCCTTTATGCTACCTGTCGCCACTCCGCCAAACGCGATTGTCTTTGGTACGGGTCTGATTAAGCAAACAGAGATGATACGGGTTGGTGTCATCCTTAATATCATTGCTACGTTCGTAGTGGGTTTATGGGCGTATTTTTTCTTACTGTAAAATAACAACAATAGTCATGGTAATAGGCGTATTGCCATTATTTATATAAAAAACCGATATCGAGATATAGCTGGATATCGGTTTTTTTATTAGGTGTGCTTATCTTGTACTTGTGAGTTAATAACAGATTAAAGTGATGCTTTTTTTTGCTGCTACTATGGACACGGTATCACTGATATTTAGCTATAAGAAATAACCACATGTAATTAAATGGATTTAATGAAAATGATGTCACGTTTAGTCAAAATCACTCTCTATGTTTTTCTCATTATCCTTGCCATACTAGCTGCTGTATTGGCTTTTTATTGGGCGCCTGATCGTAGTGTGGCTGAGCTCAAGCAATGGCAATTGCCTAACAGCGAGTTTATCGCTATTCAGGGAATGCAGGCTCATGTGCTGCAATCAGATAAGTGTGATGTTTATCGCAGTAGGGCGTCAATTGATCAAACGGTTAGCGCTGGACAGTCGCTACCTGAAGCTGTGGTTTTATTGCATGGAACATCCGCAAGTTTGCACACATGGCAAGGCTGGACGAAAGCGTTAAGTGATGAATATTGTGTCGTTAGCATGGATTTGCCCGGTTTTGGTTTAACGGGACCGTATACAGATGAGACGATCAAGTACAATAGTGCTAATTATGCCAAATTCGTTATACAAGTACTCGATAGTCTAAACTTGAAAAAAGTAACATTGGCAGGCAATTCTTTGGGAGGCAAAATCGCTTGGCGTACAGCAGCTTTATATCCAGACCGTATTGATAAGCTTATCTTAGTGGATGCCGTTGGCTATCCAGCGACGCCCAAACAGGTACCTATTGGGTTTAAGTTGGCAAAGTATTCGAGCTTAACACCTATCTTGAGTCGCGTACTGCCGCGAGATGTAGTCAAAAAAAGTGTGCTTAGTGTCTATGCTGATGACAGTAAAGTCGATGAGGCATTGATTGATCGATATTATGATTTAACGCTGCGCCAAGGTAACCGCCGCGCATTAAATCGTCGTCTGCAAGAGATGGATAATACCAGCGACCAAGCACAAATTAAGCAATTAGATTTGCCGACCTTAATTATTTGGGGCGCACAAGATGACCTTATTCCTGTTAAGAATACTGCACTTTTTCATAAGGATATTTCTAATAGCCAGCTCAAAATATTTAATGATTTAGGGCATGTGCCGCACGAAGAAGATCCGGTGGCAACAGTTAAAGTAGTAAAGCAGTTTTTGGCTGGTGAGCAAATAAATGAATAAGTTAGAAAGTAGACAGACCGATAACGACAATTGCGGCTATTTCCGACATTCACAGCAATATTTTCGCGCTTAAAGCGGTACTTGCGGATATGAAACATCGCAATGTCGATCAAATAATCAATCTTGGCGATATTCTATATGGACCGATTGCGCCTAAAGCCACTTATAAGCTGTTAATGACCTATCGCGACGATATCATTACTATTTGTGGTAATCAGGATAGGCAAATCTATGAGGCTACAACAATAGATATTCATAGTAACCAAACGCTGGCTTTTATTATCGAAGATTTACCGAAAGTGGCCATCAAATGGATGCAGAATTTGCCTTTTGACTATCATTTGGGTGAGGATATCTATCTGTGCCATGGATCGCCAACCGATGACATGGTGTATTTGTTAGAAGATATAGAAACTGGACAACCTCGGGTACGTAGTGACGCAGATATTTTGGCATTACTCAATGGTGTTGATAGTGCTGTTATTGTATGTGGTCACACTCATATCCCGCGCACAGTAAAGCTATCGACAGGACAAATTATTATCAATACGGGTAGTGTTGGTTATCCTGCCTATGAAGATGATTTGCCTATTGTCCATAAAATGCAGACTTATTGTCCTCATGCCAGCTATGCTCTGATTAGATACGTTGATACTGAGCAGGGTAAATGCTGGCAAAGTGAGCATATCAAAGTGCCTTACGATTATGAAGCAGCAGCTAAATTGGCTGTTAGAAATGGTCGTGAAGATTGGGCATTTGCATTAAGAACAGGTCGGGTATTGTGACTGTAAAGTAGGGTTAAAGGTTTTTTAGATGAAAGTAATAAAGCTTATTAAATTTAAGATTGACGGTATCTGTTTTATTTGATGAGGAATGTACAAAATGTTAACTCTGTATATGGTTCAACTCGGTGGTCGCCCGAAAGGTCGTTTGATTGAGCAGCATGATATTTTCTTTGGGATAGCCAATCAAGTGAGCGAGCTGGTAGATGATATCAATCACCATTGGCCTGAAGTCAAAAATAAGTGGCATGTTGATTCATACCGCGCGATTACTCAGGTTGATGATTATGCGATCAAATTGGTTGAATCAAACCACCAGCTAGAGAGTTATAACGACTTAAAGTTATTTTTTATTAACTTAGGTGGTTATCAGCAGGGCAGTTTTGAAGAACTTCATTACAAAATGCTGATTGTAGCGAGTAGTCAAGCTGAAGCCATCAAACAAGCAAAACAAAGTGAGTTTTATAAGCAATTCACGTTTAAAGATATATCATCACCTTTCAATGCCGCCTCACATATTGATGATAAGTTTGCGGTAGATATTGATGATATATATAACGTCAACGAGCTTATTTCAAACGTTAAGATTTTAATTGAATTGAATCCCAATTTAGACATTAAACAAGATAAAGAGTATGTCGGCTATTTGAGCATTAAGAATTTAAAAAAGTTGCTGTTAGAATAATATTTTAAATTTCTCCTTATCTACTTTATCAAACTTTCTTTTTAATGCTAATTTAGCAATCCAATGATTGCTAAGTATTATATGTCTTTCATGAGCAGCTTGAATCATAGCTACAATACCCCCATAATCTAAACACTTTCAAATAATAAATAGCCTAAGTAAATATGCCCGATACTCTAAAAAACAATCAAGAAAATACTCAACATATACAAGCTGAAAATCTAAACGCTGACGCAAACAATAAACCGCAAGAAAATACAGAGAGCCAAAATACGGTTTCTGTTGCGAATTTACCTGTGCTCGCAAAAGATGAGTATTATCTTGGCCGCCTTGAGCGTGAGCTGGCACGGGCATCATTATCTAACAAACCGACATCTAAAAAACCTACTACTAGTAAAAACTCTAATGTAGGTGCCAAACACGATGCCAAAAACGATGTTAAAAACAGTAATGATGTAGAGAAAAGACAGGCGCAATTTGAAAAGCTAAAAACCCGCTCACAGCAAGCAGTACAAGCGCGTATAGATAGTATTCCAGATAAACTGGCAGAGAAACTGAATCTTGATTTGCCAGTTAGCCAACGTGCCGACGATTTAATCCAAGCTATTATTGATAATCAAGTGATTATCGTTGCCGGTGAGACGGGCTCTGGTAAGACGACACAGTTGCCAAAGCTTGCAATGCTGGCAGGTCGTGGTATCACAGGACAGATAGGTCATACCCAACCAAGACGACTTGCAGCACGCAGTGTGGCAAACCGTATCGCTGAAGAATTGGGTGAGCAGCTTGGTAATACCGTCAGCTTTAAGATTCGTTTTAACGAGCAAGGGACTGCACAGTCAGTTGTTAAGCTGATGACTGATGGTATCTTGCTTGCTGAATTGGGACATGATCGTTTTTTAAGTAAATACGATACCATTATTATCGATGAAGCCCATGAGCGTAGTCTAAACATTGACTTTATCATGGGTTATCTTAAAAAACTACTGCCTAAGCGTCCCGATTTAAAAGTTATTATTACCTCAGCAACGCTGGATACTAAGCGCTTTAGCGAGTACTTTAGTCGCTATGATAATAAGCTAAAACACAACATACCTGCGCCTATCTTCAATGTTGAAGGTCGTAGCTTTCCGGTTGAAGTGCGTTATCGCCCATTGACAGATGAACCAGTAACCAGCTCGGATGATGACAGCTATGACGATTTTGAAGAAAACCTGCCACGTGCTGTCGTTGCAGCGGTAGAAGAATGCTTTAGCGATGCGCAGAATAAAGGTCATGCTGACCAAGCTGATATTTTGATATTTGCTGCCACTGAAGCGGAGATTCGTGAGACACAAGAAGTGCTTGAGCGTCATGGACCTAAGCATACCGAGGTGTTGCCGTTGTTTGCACGCCAAACCTATGAAGAGCAGCAGCGTATCTTCCAGCCTTCAGGTCGCGGTCGCCGCATTGTTATTGCCACCAACGTCGCCGAAACCGCATTAACTGTACCTGGTATTCGTTATGTGATTGATTTGGGCTTTGCTCGTATTTCACGCTATTCGTATCGCTCACGTGTGCAGCGTCTACCTATTGAAGCTATCTCGCAAGCGGCAGCCAATCAGCGTAAAGGTCGTTGTGGTCGTGTTGCCCCAGGTGTTTGTATTCGTCTCTATAGCGAGGAGGACTTTACTGGTCGTCCGGAGTTTACTGAACCTGAGATTTTACGAACCAACTTGGCCTCAGTTATTTTGCAAATGGCAAATCTGCGCTTAGGCAGCGTCGATGATTTTGCTTTTATTGAGCCACCTGACAGTCGTTTGGTCACTGATGGGCATAAATTGCTTAATGAATTAGGTGCAATTGTCGAAAAAGACGATCAAGCAGCTAGTCAGTCAAGTACTGCAACAAATAATAAAGCAAGCAATAAGCCAAAACCAAAGAAAGGTCTCGATCATTTACGTCTAACGCCTACTGGTCAAAAGATGGCACGTATGCCAATCGATCCAAGGCTGGCTCGTATGCTGGTAGCCGGTAGCGACTTTGATTGTATCCGTGAGATGCTGATTGTCGTTGCAGCGCTTGCCGTGCAAGATCCACGTGAGCGTCCAGCGAATAAGCGTACTCAAGCCGATCAAAAGCATGCAGAATTTCGCCAAGATGACTCTGATTTCTTATTTTACTTGACACTGTGGAAGGCTTTGTTTGAAAAGGATGAAGATGGTAATAAGTTGTCTGGCAATCAGCGTAAGCAATTCGCTAAGAAAAATTATCTTAGCTTTCCGCGTGTGCGTGAATGGCATCAGACTCATCGCCAGCTAGTGCAAATGGTGAACGAGCTTAATCTTACCGATGTGAGTGATAGCGGTGAAAATATTACCAATCATAGCGATCCTACTGTGATTGAAGATGAAGAACTTAAAGCGGTTAAATACGCCAATTTACACCGAGCTTTGTTAACAGGTTTATTGTCTATTATTGCCCATAAAACTGAAAATCGTGGTGAGTATCTTGCTGCCCGCCAGCAAAAAGCCAAAATATTCCCAGCCAGTACGGTATTTAAGCAAATACCGCCGTGGGTCATGGCATTTGAGATGGTCGAAACCTCGCAAGTCTTTATGCGTACGGTTGCCAAAATTGAACCAGAATGGATTATCTCAGCGGCTGGTAACTTATTAAAATATCACTACTTTGAGCCGCATTGGTCCAAAAAAACCGGTCGCGTTAAAGCTTACGCGCAGATTAGCTTATTTGGTCTGATTATTATCAGTAAGCAATTGACCAACTATGAGCAAGTCAATCTAAGCGAGTCGCGTGAGATATTTATCCGTGATGGTCTGGTTACTGGAAATTTAGGTAGACAAGCACCATTCTTACAGCATAATATGGATAAAATTGCTGACATTGAACGCATTGAAGATAAATTACGTCGCCGTGATTTATTGGTCGATGAAGAATCTTTGTATCAGTTTTATGATAAAAAAATCCCTGAGCATATAGCAAGCCGTAAAGCGTTTGAAGATTGGCGTGCCGAGATTGAAAAGACGGATACTCAGTATCTGTTCTTTACCGATGACGATGTGCTCAACAGCCAAGCACCGACCACAGGTGATTTCCCAGAAGTGTGGAAGCTTGGCGATTTAAAACTGCCATTACGCTACGTTTTTGATCCATCAAGCGACGACGATGGGGTAACCATTCGTGTGCCGCTTGTGGCGTTACCACAGCTTGATGCGATTGAGCTATTATGGGGTGTACCTGGTTGGCGTTTTGAGTTAGTATTACAGTTATTAAAATCGTTACCAAAAGATATTCGCCGTCAGATTGTGCCCATTCCTGATACTGCTGATAGCTTGTTCGATGAGTTGCAGCCTGCAGGTGGGCAAGGATTACTAAAACAACTTTGCCAAGCACTGCATCGCCGTGGCATTATGTCAGTGACCTCAGAGCATTTTAATCCTTCTAGTATTGACCGTTATCTACAACCCCAAATCTGTGTGGTTGATGACAAGAACCGCATCATTGAAAAAGGTCGCGACCTACAAACGCTACAGATTCGCCATGCCTCTGAAACCAGACAAGCAGTAAATGAGCAGCAAGGCGCACATACAGAATTCCCTGAACATTTTGCCTTTAGCAAAAACCACCATAGCGCAGGCGTAGTGATGAAGCAGTTTGCGGCTTTAGTCGCTGACGAGGCAGGTGAAGCCGTATCTATCCATCAGTACACTGATGTCAATGCAGCGTTGCAGGCGCACCGTATTGGGGTATTAACCCTAATCAAAACTAAGCTTGGCTCAAAGAAAAAACAGCTCACCAGCCAAGTCGATAAAATATTTAAACTGGCATTTGCACCGCTAGGTGATATGGAAAAGCTTAAAACCATCATTATAGATGCTACGTTAGATGCCGCTCTCGAAGAGCACTATGTGTTTTTTGATCACACGGCAGACATACCTGAAAGTGCAGATGATATTGCGATCGGGCTTAGCGAAGAGCTACCATTTACCCCTGAAGAATACCTGCAAACGCTCGATGTAGTACTGAGTAACTTCTTACTAATCGGTCAAACTGTCATCAAAACGCTCAAAAACGTCTATACGCGCTGGCAACGTATCCGCCAAAGCTTGTTGATGCTTGATCGAGAAATATTTGGCGAATCTATCGAAGATATCGAGGATCAGCTAGGTGATTTGCATTTAGCAGATTTCGTTTATCGCATGGATTATAGTCATTGGCAGCAATATCCACGCTATCTAGAAGCGCTAGAGATTCGTATCGAGCGTCTTGAGCACAATATTGAAGCCGACCTAGATGGTGTTTGTGCGCTTGATTTACATATGGAGCGGCTGGCAGGACGCGCTAATGACAAAGCCATTAGCGATTACCGCTGGATGGTTGAGGAGTATCGGATTCAGCTGTTTGCGCAACCAATGAAAACTCGTATGGCAGTATCACCTAAGCGTTTAGGTAAAATTTGGGATAAGCTGGCTTAGCTTAGGCGCTAGCGTAGACGTTATAATTTAATCAACGCTCAAACATTTTACAGTCATACTTTTAGTCTATGCTAGAAGTATGACAATTTTACTAGTTAGCCGTATTATCAAAGCGCTTATTCAGCAGCTCATTTAAACATCTTAGCTATTATCATACACTGGCTGTTAAGCTTATACCTTATAAGCCTTTTTAGAATACTTAATATCAAAGAAGTTGCTCTGAGGCATTGGCTTTTTATCGGTATTTTCAGCAAATATTGCCACGCTCGAACCAAAACATTTAGCATCTCCTAATCTACACTCGTCAGTCTATACTGACCCTGTATATACCTATAGAAGTAATTGCCGCATTAGTAATCGCACTATGAGGTCATAACACTGTAAAACTATACTTATATTTAACCATGCCCGTTCTTAAGCTCTATACTATTTAAGTAGTGGTTTTTTTAGAAGTAATATTTCTCTTTTACGTTGACATTGGTGTTTGACCATTTGTCATCGCTTACGTTGTCTGACGCCTTAACCGCACTTGTACAAGGTGTCGGCTTTATTATTATCGCCATAGTCCGTACTTTGCCGGATTTTTGCGCGAGTGAGCAGGTAGTTTTTAAGCCATTTGGCTAATTCACCTTATCACGTTGGTGATACGCTGATTATTATAAAGCGTGCACTTAACAGTTCTGCAAAGCTCATGAATTACTCATAAAACCAAATCAAGGATGGAAGATGGAAATTACAGCTATGGATAGCGTCTCTTGTGACGAAACACAGAATATAAAAATATCGTTATTGACAGGTGGGATGGCGCAAGATATCGTCAATGCTGCATTTATGGAGTCCAAAAGACACGGGCTGATGGTATCAGTAACGGTGGTCGATCGCTCTGGGCAAATAATGGCATTTTTAAGAGATCACGAAGCTGGCGTACATACTATTCGCTCAAGTTATAAAAAAGCCTATACGGCCAATTCGCAAAAAAGAGAAACAGCGGTTATCGGAAGAGGCGTTGCGGACGGCAGTATTCCCGCCGACATCAGATACCTTGATGAAAATATACTGATCATGCCGGGCGGTATTCCTATTTATATTAATGGTGTTGTAGTTGGTGGTATTGGGGTAGGCGGCGCACATGGTAATGAAGACGTGAGTATTGCTCGCGCAGGTTTACGAGTTTTAGAGTAAGTAAATAGGGTAAGTACTATGCACTAGTTTTTAAGGAGTGCGCAGGTATATCCTATAAAATTATTCTTTAATAATGTACGTATAAATAAAATAAAAAAAGGCTAGATTAGCAAATGCTAACCTAGCCTTTTTACGTTCAAAAACTCTCTAAGGCGTGAGTTTTACTTTTGGATACACCATGTTGGCAGGAGACAATAGGTTGTCTAACGTTTCTTTATCCATAAGGTTCTCTTCTAAAACGATGTCATAGACCCGACCACCGGTTTCTTGGGCTTTTCTTGCTACATAAGTTGACGACTCGTAACCCAGATATGGGTTTAAGGCAGTAACCAGCCCAATATTATTAAATACTTCAGTGTTACAAGCTTCATTATTCATCATCACGCCATCGATACAGCGGGTGGCAAACATCTCGCAAATATTAGCCATCATGCTCATGCCAGTAAATAGGTTGAAAGCAATAACCGGCTCGAATACGTTTAGTTGTAGCTGAGCATTTTCTGATGCCATCACGATAGCGCTATCAATACCCATCACATGAAAGCAGGCTTGATTGACCACTTCAGGAATAACAGGGTTAACTTTGCCCGGCATAATTGAGCTACCAGGCTGCATCTCTGGTAGGCGATACTGTGCCAAACCTGCGCGAGGACCAGAGGATTGTAAGCGTAAATCATGGGCAATTTTTGATAGACGTGCAGCGAAAAGACGTAAGTTACCAGATAAAGCGACATAGGCACTGGTATCTTGCGTGGCTTCAATCAAATCTTCAGCGATATAATAAGGTCTGCCTGTTAGCTCAGACAAGGTTTCAGCGACCTCTTCAGAATAGCCAGCAGGTGCATTTAAGCCCGTACCGATAGCCGTACCGCCCATATTAATCTCATGAAACAGTGCACGAGTTGACTCGATACGTACCATCTCTTTTTTGACCATCGTTGCAAAAGCATTGAACTCTTGACCTGCTGTCATTGGTACCGCATCTTGTAGATGGGTGCGACCCATTTTCAATTGATCGGCAAACTCGATGCTCTTATTGACGAGGCTTTGATGCAATATTGCCATCTTGTCTAATAGGCGCGTGCAATAATCGTCTAATGCAACATTTAACGCTGTTGGATAAGCGTCATTGGTCGACTGCGAAAGGTTAACATGATTGTTTGGATGGACATGCTGATATTGTCCTTTTTCATAGCCTAGTATCTCTAAAGCACGATTGGCAATGACCTCATTGACATTCATATTGGTTGAGGTGCCTGCGCCGCCTTGAAACATATCGACGATAAATTGATCATGATACTTATCAGCGATTAAGTCATCACACGCCGCGACGATTGCATCTTTAATAACATCGTTTAATACACCAACTTTATTATTAGCAATAGCTGCAGCTTTTTTGACAGTAGCAAAAGCACGAATAAAGGTTGAAAACTGATGTAAGCGCACACCACTAACGGTAAAGTTTTCAAAAGCACGTAGAGTTTGGATACCGTAATAAGCGTCAGCCGGCACATCACGATGGCCGAGTAAGTCGTATTCTTGGCGAGTAGTAGTCATTTAATAAAATTCCTTCAATAAAAAACCCTGATAAAAACGTCCATCGCCTGCGATATTTATAAAAACCCTGTTATCACTATTGCGATGCCGCATTAAATGAGCATTATAGACAACTTTTCAGCACAAACGCCTTATATTGTGTTTAATAATGAATATTTATTAGAAGGTCTATGATAAAACAGAAAGATAATACATAGCGAAATATGCGCCAAGGTAAATGCAGTGCGATTATTAGCTGACTTATAAAAACAAAAAGCAAAGACAATGCTAGCTTGTCTTTGCTTTTATAGGTGTACAGAAAAATCTTTTTTAAAGTAAGTTCTTTGAAATAGAAACTAAGGTTTAGCCCGAATATTTTCTGTCATGACACCCATAGCATAAAATACAAAGGCAATGAGCGTGAATGCTACAATGATAGGGGTAAAAACCCAAATGGTGATATTTATTAATAGTGAAGGCAACATCCCACTAAATAGGACGGTATGAGGCGAGATAGAGTCTGTCACCACATCAATCGCCCGCTTAGCAAACGGAAATAGTAGCGTGCTGACTGCTAAGATGTAATTATATTTGGCAAAATCAGGATTACTCGTTAGAACGATAGTGTAAAACCCTATTAAGAAGGCAGCACCCAACGCCCAACATTTGAGAGTGTAGCTTAAACGAATCATATCGCATCCTCCTGAAGTCTGCCTATGTTTTTCTAAGAACAGTAGAAAATTGACCATTTTTCATCAATATATTCTAAATTATGAATATAATATATATGTTATATTATGAATACGTACTACAAGTCAACAATTTTCTTTAATGGTATAAAAGCTTTTACTCTGTATCCTTAAGTATTGGATTTATATATAAAAATATTATATAAATATTTATAGTTAGCCTAAGTGAATAAATGATTTAAAATGGTTCTTATATCAAAAAGTAATGTACTAAAGAGGAAGTTAATATGTGGAACGAGCGTTATGATGAAGCGGAGTATATCTTTGGTACAGAGCCTAATGATTTTCTGAGAGAGACATTTGAGAACATAAAGGCAGGTGGCACGGTATTATGTCTGGCAGAAGGCGAGGGTAGAAACGCGGTATTTTTAGCTGAGCAAGGTTATAAAGTCACCGCTATTGATTTATCTGAAGTCGGTCTAAAAAAAGCATTGAAATTAGCGTATGATAAAGAGGTTGATATCAAGGTTGAAGTTGCAGATTTATCTGACTATCAGTTTGGCGAGGCACAGTGGGATGGTATCGTTTCGATTCGGGCACATTTACCTGAATCTGTTCGTCAGCACGTTCACGCGCAGATTACATCTGCTTTAAAGCCTGATGGTGTCTTTATTCTAGAGGCTTACACTGAAAAGCAGCTAACCATGGCAGCAGTGGGTGGTCCACCAGCCACGCAAAAAGAGCGCTTTGGGTCATTGGCTGTCCTGCGTACGGAGCTTGTAGAGCTAGATGAGGTAATTGGTATTGAAAAGTCGCGTATGATTTCAGAAGGTAAGCGCCATCAAGGTTTGAGCGCAGTTGTGCAATTTATAGGAAAAAAATGAAAGCAAAGTGTAAAGACTGAGCTTTGAGTTGATGTTGCTGATTAAATTAAAGCTTTTGGCGTTTTTTTATTCAACACAAATACTAGTACTGCACCCAAAATAACAGCGCTTGTTACAACGAATTGCATGGTCAATTGCTCAGATAAAAACACTACACCCAATATTGCAGCAAGTACAGGCACACAAAGCTGTACAACGGCGGCCTGCGTATTTTTTAATAAAGGCATTGCCATATACCAGATACTGTAGCCGATACCAGAAGCAACGGCTCCTGATGCACACGCGAGCCATATCCCTTCTATGGTGATGCTGTCTATATCAATGAGAGCCACGCCTAAACTGCCTCGACATATAAAACCAATACCTATCAATATCGGTATGGCTACTAGGCTTCTTATAAAATTATAACCCGTGGCTCGCAGCGATGACAGGCAAGTTTTACCGCGTATACTATAGATACCCCATGACACGCCGCTGATTGCCATCAGTATCGCAGCGGGTAATGAAGGCATCGAGACCGAAGGTCGCATCAAATATACAAACCCTGCGATAGCGATAATAAAGGCAGTCCATTGCATAGTGTTTAAGGTCTCCTTTTTATAAATACCCCAACCAATCATAGTGAGCTGCACCGCTGAAAATAAAATCAGCGCCCCAGTGCCAGTCTCGAGCTCTACATAAGCAATCGAAAAACACAGCGCATAAATAGCTAAGCTTATACTACTTAGCCAACTGCCTTTTTCATTTAACATTCTGTCATTGAAGGGATGCTTAAGTTTTGATGCGCGATGTCGTAAGTAATAGGACTGTGACGCCACGATTATAGCCAAGCAGATAGCAGCGCTTGATAGGCGAACGATCGTGAAACTCAAAGCGTCTATGTAACCTTCTGCTAATGCCATCCTACAAAGCAGAGAGTTTGCCGCAAACGCTATTAACGCAATGAGAGTATAAAGGGTGACTTTCAAAAATAATTCCTAGGAGGATTAAAAGAGAAGGAAATAACAGTCAGTATTAATATCATTGATATGCTGCACAGCATTGGATGGAGGAAAGTGACAGTGCTACCAACTTTTCTTAACATGGAGACGATAGCACTACTTCTCCTTTTTAACTGCTAATACAGGTTGGCTCTCGTCCCAAAGATTCAATTCTATGGCATAAGGCGTCTTGATATTCACGTCATACTCTGACATCAAAGCATTCAAAATCGCTCCTGATCTTTTGACTTTGCCGATGGTGTTGTCGGTCGTCTTTACTACTTGCATAGAACTATAACCTTTAAAGACATTACCAGTAGTGCTTAAGCATATAAGCGTTTGTTCTGTATTATTAAAGCCATAGTCTGAGTGTCCGATATTATTGATAACTTGACAGCCTGTGAATTCAGTTTTCTGATTGGGTATTTCCCATCCTTTAGGGTAAGAAAAGACAATGAGTTTATTATTTTTCTCTTCAATAACTACTCTGTCTATATGAAAGACATTATTGTCCCAAGATTCCTCGACTTTATATTCCCCTAAAAAAGCTTTATAACTTCCTGATAGTTCTTCATTTACTTTTAATTTACCAAAGGCAACAGAGGTATGAGTGGACTGCTGTTTATTCATAAGGTAAGACGCTTTGATGCCTGCATCTGACATACAAGAGGTCAGTAGTAGCGGCAATGGAAGTAAAAGTAACGGTAATAGTTTTTGCATATTATTGCTCCCAATATTCAGTCATCAAGGTGTTAATTTCTAAAACGTCATCTTTAGTCAGTGCTATGGTTCTATTGGCCATCAAGCCAAGCATGGCGCTATCTCTAGCGTTAGAGACCAAAATAGGTTGGTTAGAGGATTTTTCGATATCAACATACCAATCTGGCTGGTCTTTTGGTACGGTCGAAGACTGAGATTTTAATGCAGCAATTCTTTGGTTAAACGTTTGGTAGCCTTGCTGGGTCGTTGAATGAGATGAAGCGGTTGAGCTGATAAATAACTGAAATATTTGTTGCTGGCTTTGGTTGTGGTAATAAGAGCCATATTTTATATCTTGTCTGTAAGTTGGCGTATATAGCCTTACCAACCTTTCTCCACTTGATACATTGGTACAGCCGATTACTTTAACTTCTTCAAATGCCGTATGAGGAGCATATCTTTTAATATAATAGGGATCATTCTTATTAAATAGATGGCTATTTTTATCAAAACCATTTACTTCTATAACTCCTAGACCAGTACAATCCATAACACTTTGAGTATTTATTTTAGGAGTACTAGCACAAGAACTCAGTAAAAAAACACTAGTAACCAGAGTTAATATTTTATATTTCATATAATTACTCAATAATTGATTAAAAATAGCCTAAGTAAAAAATTAATCTAAACTCAAATTCAATATCAATTCAGCCACTTCAACAACGCGCACTCCTCTACTACCAGAGACTATGTGAAACGCTTTATTATGAATCGTCAACTGATGAGCAAAATAAGCACTGATTTCTTCACGCTGATGCGGGCTATCACGTAAGTCGTCAGCGACCCACGGGGTATCAATGTCGGTTAGTAATATCAAGTCATAATGATGTGTTAATGCAGCTTTCGTTAACGCGTCAGGGCAATCGCCGTAATACCAGTTAGAATAGACCATTAACTCAAACAAACTGGTATCACAAAACAAATAATGGCTATTATCTCGCGTTTGAGTGGCTTGCTCAGCGAGTTTGTTTTCTAACTCAATCTGACCTTGCGCAATCGGTAGTAAATCATCCCATGTACAGGTTAGTTGCTCATTATCCCATTTGGCTTGCAAGTAAGTACGCATATACTCTGGCACCCAAGGACAGCCAAAATGGACAGCCAAGTCACGGCATAAAGTGGTCTTACCCGTACTTTCTGCCCCTAAAACGGCGACCTTGATGACAGATTTAGGCGTATGCTGGGTGAGATTGAACGCGGTAACGTCGTTGCCATTCATAATAAGCCCAAATTGCGATAAGAGTGAAGACTACGTATTGTAGTGACGTAAAGGTGAGACCTTTATAAAAGTAGAGCGGTACTGAGATAGCATCAGCAACAATCCATAGTAGCCAATGCTCAATCTTACGCCGTGCCATCAGCCACATTGCCATTAAGAACAGCGCAGTAGTTAACATGTCCGTATAGTCGACCCAAGTAAATAAATGCACACCAAGCTCAGTGCCTTCAAAGCTGAATTGGTTGTTAATGACTGGTCTAAAGTAATAAATCAGTGCCACAAAAGCTGTGGTCACTGTGGCTAATAACGCCAATATTGGTACGTCTTTTTTATTTAGATGCTCTACTTCAATCAGGTTATGGATAATGCTATCAATGTGACCTTGGTTTTGATTATTCTGCTGAGCGTTCGGATTGATATGATCTTGTTGCTTGGCTTGCTCTTTATTCTTTGACCAATTGATCCAGCCATAAATACTCATAATAGTATAATAAGCATTGATAAACATATCACCAAATAATTGCCATTTCCACAATAGGTAGACAAATATGGCGGTGCTGACCAAGCCAATAGGGAACACCAGAATATTGGTCTTGCTGGCGAGCATGACGCTTGCTACCCCAAAAATAACCGCAATTAGCTCTAAAGCAATAAATAAGCTTGGATAGTCAGCATATTGACCAAATAACCCATTCAAAAGTTCCATCATTGAGATTCCAAAATAGACAAGATATTCGATATTTATTAATGATTGCTTAAAAAACCGACGTATGACGTAGCAGTAGTGTATACAAATAAAACAGCCTACTAATGCCAGTAAATGCTGCTGATTATAGCGCAGCTGTTATAAAATAAGACCAATCTTTATCCATTCTCGTCAAGAAGCTGATTATTTGTAACAAAGCATTAGAAAAATAATAATATTCAGGCATAATAAAGGCACTTATTTTAAGTTTACAGTCATTCACCCAAAATTAGACGACTGTTGTTTTACTTCACCTTATGCTTATTTCAAGCACCATAGTAGTAGACAAGGAAGCGTATCATGACGACTTGTATCACAGGCACTGGCCTATATATCCCGCCTTTTAGCATCAGTAATGAAGAGCTAGTAGAGTCTTTTAATCAGTATGTTGATAATTATAATACAGAGCACGCAGCTGACATTGAAGCAGGAACGGTTACGGCACTTCAGCCTTCATCAGCAGAATTTATCGAAAAAGTATCCGGTATCAAATCACGCTATGTGATGGAAAAAGAGGGTATCTTAAACCCTGACATCATGGCACCTGTTATCGCTTATCGTAACTTAGGCGAAGAGCTGTCTATCATGGCAGAAATGGGTACCGCCGCATTGCAAGATGCTTTGGCTGATGCTGGTCTTGAAGCCAATGACTTGGACGGTATTATTCTTGCCTGCTCAAGCTTTCAGCGCACTTACCCTGCCGTTGCCATCGAAATTCAAAATGCAATTGGTATGGTTGGCGGCTTTGCTTATGATATGAACGTGGCTTGTAGTGCCGCCACTTTTGGTCTATCACAAGCGCATGGTTCTATCGTCTCAGGTCTTGCCAAGCGCGTCGCTGTGGTCAACGTTGAGATTACTTCAGCGCATCTTAACTGGCGTAACCGCGACAGCCACTTTATTTTTGGTGATGCTGCCACTGCTTGTATCGTAGAAAATCTCGACACGCCAAAAGGCTATGAGATTCTAAACTCTAAACTATTTACTCAATTTTCGACCAATATTACTAATGAATATGGGTTTATGGATCGATCAGAGTATTTAGCAGCGCAAACAGAGATGTATCCTGACATCAAAGAGCCTGTAACTCCCAAGCTATTTTTACAAAATGGTCGTAAAGTATTCCGTGAAGTTTGTCCAAAAGTGTCAGAGGTTATCACTGAGCATTTACAAGAAAATAATATCCCAACCTCTGATGTAAAAATGATGTGGCTACATCAAGCCAATGCCAATATGCTGGACTTGATCTTGCGTACGGTCATTGGTAAAGAAGCAGATAAAGCGATTGTACCGAGTGTGATTGCTGAATTTGCTAATACCAGCTCAGCGAGTCCGATGATTGTCTTCCATCGATATAAAGATGAGCTAGCATCCGGTGATTTGGGTGTGATTTGCTCATTTGGCGCCGGTTACTCTATTGGATCGGTATTGGTTCGTAAGGTTTAGTTATTAATCTTAAGTTTTAATTGTCATCAAAATAGCCAAGAATATTCTTGGCTATTTTTTATTTAAAATTTAACTAGCGATTGTTCTGTAGTCAAATTATCTAAAAAAACATGAATATTGCGGCAGCAGCAGAAAATTTTGTCTATATCTTGGCAAGATTACTGAGAGGTTTTAATTTAAGCGCAAAAATTTGCTATAATCACGGTCTTATTCTAATTATTCAATTAAAAGTCCTTTTATGAAAGAATCCTTACGCCTACGTTTAGACCAGATGGTAGACCGTTATGAAGAGGTTACCGCCTTATTATCAGACCCGAGTGTCATCAGTGATAATAATAAGTTCCGTGAATTGTCCGTTGAACACAGCGATTTGATGGATATCACTACTTTATGGCAGAACTATGTGCGTGCAGAAACCGATCAAGCTGATGCAGAAGTTATGCTAAAAGAAGCCTCAGATCCTGACATGAAAGAGATGATGCAAGAAGAGATTGATAATGCTCGTGATACCATCATCGAGATGGAAGAAGCGCTCAATGTCATGATGCTGCCAAAAGATCCTAATGATAAAGTGCCCGCTTTTTTGGAAATTCGAGCTGGAACAGGCGGTGATGAAGCAGCAATTTTCTCTGGTGATTTGTTCCGCATGTACCAAAAATATGCACAAACTCAAGGTTGGACGGTTGATATTTTGTCAGCCAATGAGGGTGAGCATGGCGGGTATAAAGAAATCATCACTCGGGTATCGGGTAATAGCGTTTATGGTCGGCTAAAGTTTGAATCGGGCGCTCACCGCGTACAGCGCGTGCCTGAAACCGAAAGCCAAGGTCGTGTTCATACCTCAGCCTGTACCGTGGCTGTGATGCCAGAAGTTGAAATTGACGATACGGTTGATATCAATCCTGCTGATATCAAAATGGATACTTTTCGCTCAAGTGGCGCGGGTGGTCAGCACGTTAACACCACCGATTCGGCAGTACGTTTGACACATATTCCGACTGGTACCGTGGTAGAGTGTCAACAAGAACGTAGTCAGCACAAAAACCGTGCCCATGCGATGAAGATGCTGGTTTCTAAAATCCAGCAAGCCAAAGTACAAGCGCAGGTCGATGTCGCAGACTCTATCCGTCGTGACTTGGTCGGGAGTGGTGATCGTTCAGAGCGTATCCGTACATATAATTTCCCACAAGGGCGTATGACCGACCACCGTATCAACCTGACTCTATATAAGCTTGATTCGATTATGGAAGGTGACTTGGATGAAATCCTTGATGCATTGTTACGTGAGCACCAAGCTGACTTGATGGCCAGTATTGGTGGTGCTTAATAACAGATTCATAAGCCCATAAAATAAGAGGCGTACGCTATGCATATGACAATTAAGTCAGCGCTAATAATACCGTTTAGCAAAATCGCAATGGTTATGGTTGCGATGTTGATGACGTTTTGGCTAGCTGCTTGTAGCGTTACACCCTCATCAATGCCAGTAGTGGAGCCAGAGCAGACTAGTAGCACTGTAGCAAATAATAAAAGTGACCCGCTTTCTTATCGAGACTGTGTTTATCCTCTTGCTGAGATGGTACAAGCTTGCACGAAAAAAGGTGGAGCCTTTTCGCAGCAAGGTATGCTTGGCTGTTATCAATGTGTGTTGTCTTATCCAGACGCAGGAAAAACCTGCCAAGACAGCAAAGACTGCCAAGGCAAGTGCAAAAACACCGGTGAGTTCATTGAGAATGGTGCTAAAAACCAGTCTGGCCAATGCGCTAGTGACAGCAGCGGTTTTGGCTGTTATCAAACCATTGAAAAAGGTGTGGCCCAGCCTGCTATCTGTGTCGACTGATCGTGTTGTTTGTGTTTAATACTAACCATAAATAAATTAAATATTTAGCTATCTGATTTTAAATTTTTTATTTTACCTTTATAGTTTTCGTTTATTCCATTAATTATCTAATAATTTTGAGAGTGTCATGTCAAAGCCTAATAATCATAATCAGCAAAATAATCAAGAGCAAACCCCAGAAGATGCCAATGAGCTGATTGCGCAACTTCAAGCTAAGCTTGACGATATCAAAGCATCTGGCAAACAGCCGTATCCTAACCAGTTTAAACGCACTGATTATGCCCAAGATTTGCAAACAGCTTTTGAGGGTATCTCAAAACAAGAAATTGCCGATAATGACGCTAAGGGTGAAAAAACACAGGTCAATGTCGCCGGTCGTGTCATGCTCAACCGTGGTGCGTTTATTGTTATTCAAGATATGACAGGTCGTATTCAATTATACGTGGCACGTAAAGAGCTTAGTGAAGAAACTTTAGCCACTATCAAATCGTTAGATTTGGGCGATATCGTTGGTGTATCAGGTTATATTGGTCGCTCGGGCAAAGGCGATTTGTACGTACATATTGAAGAGTTTGAATTATTAACCAAAGCTCTACGACCTATGCCAAATAAATTTCATGGCTTAGCAGATGTAGAAGCCCGTTATCGCAACCGCCATCTCGATTTGATGACCAATGAGACGACCCGTGATACCTTTGTGGTGCGGAGTCAGGTAGTCAGCAGTATCCGCAAATTTATGTTAAATGAGCGTTTTATGGAAGTTGAAACGCCCATGATGCATCCTATCCCAGGTGGTGCGGTGGCGCGTCCGTTTGTGACCCATCATAATGCGCTCGATATGCCGTTATATTTGCGTATCGCTCCTGAGCTTTATCTTAAACGTTTAGTCGTTGGGGGCTTTGAGAAAGTATTTGAGATTAATCGCAGCTTCCGTAATGAAGGGGTTTCAACCCGCCATAACCCTGAATTTACCATGATTGAGTTTTATCAGGCTTATGCAGATTATCATGATTTGATGGATTTGACTGAGCGCTTATTTAACGAATTGGCGACAGATATCTTGGGAACGACTGAGATTACTTATCAAGAAGAAGCCATCAGTCTAAAAGCGCCATTTATACGTCTGTCTATGTCTGATGCGATTGCTAAATATGCAGAAAACTTCGATATGGCTCATATCAATGATCGCGAGTATCTTGCAGAGTACGCATCGAAAACGTTAAAGCAGCAAGTAAAAGATGTCTTTGGTGTGGGTAAATTGCAGACCATTATCTTTGAAGAAACTGCTGAGCACCAATTACGTCAGCCAACCTTTATCACAGAATATCCAGCTGAAACCTCACCACTTGCACGCCGTAGCGATGACAATCCTGAGATTACTGATCGTTTCGAGCTATTTATCGGTGGTCGCGAATTGGCCAATGGTTTTAGTGAGCTCAATGATCCTGCTGATCAGGCTGAGCGTTTTCATGGCCAAGTTGCTGAAAAAGACGCTGGCGATGATGAAGCGATGCATTTTGATGAAGAGTATATCGAAGCGTTGTCTTATGGTTTGCCACCGACAGCTGGTGAAGGCATCGGTATCGATCGCTTAGTGATGCTGTTAACAGATTCTGCTAGCATTCGTGATGTAATTTTATTCCCGCACATGCGCCGCAAGCTTGAGAGCTAAAGCTTGTATACTTGCCATAAATTCCATCTGGTATTAAACTGAACATAAGAAGGCTATTTTAGCCTTTTATGGAATAGACTCATGTGGTTTTATGAGTACTCAATGGATAGGGATATTATGGATGCTCAGCAAGAATGGCCAACGATTTGGCAGCAGATGATTCAGCAGACCTTTCTGTCTTTATATGATTTGCAAAAAGACAAAATCAATGATTCTGAATATTTTCAGGGTTATGATTTTGTCTTTGAGTTTTCTAATGCTACCGTCTACCTCATTGTCAACGATGTGATGATGCAGGCAAATAGGCAAGACGTTGATAGTACTCAGGTTCGCACTTGGAGAAAAGAGGTTGTCAACCAAATTATCAAACAGCATGCGCAGCTTTACCTTAAAAATGATAGAGCAATCGCTGAGAAACATGAAACTGGTTCTGATAAAGCGGTGTATTTCATTGGCTTAACCTCACTTTCAGTGCAACATCAGGACAATCAGCAGTCAAACTCACCATCCTATGCCGTTGGTTATGAATATGGTAGTCAGTTTTTTGCTGAAGATTGTGTGTTGGATTTGGACGATGAGCAAAGCGTGTTGCAAGTATTTAGTTATCAGAACTTTACTGAGATATTAAAGCAATTAGTGACGCCCAGTGACCTGACTGCTTTTTTAGATTTTCATCGCCGTCAGTTGACTAGGTTTGCAACATTTGAAGATGAATCGACTTTGCTCGCACAATTTTTACAATCGCCAGATTTTCATCAAAGGGCTATTAAGGTGCAAGAGCAATTGGTGCATCACGAGTTGATAGAAAGAATTGAGCCGCGTTTGCTAAAAGCCGCAGAGCCTAAACAAACTGAGTTTGCGGCAGCAATAATAGTCGAGATTCAAAAGAATACTCGAATGTGGTACAAGCTTTTTAATAGTTTAATCAAAAGTTGTTATGAAGCAGGTACACCGCTACCAAAAGAGCAGGTTGATATTTTAGTCGATGAGTCTATGTACACCTATGCTTGTCTAGTAGAAAAAATACTAGATCATAGAACCATTGATCAAGAATCACGTTGGGCAGGCTATGTTCGTCACGAGCATTCTTATAATGTTTTTGGTCGCCATTATTTATTGGTGTTTTATGCACAAGATGATAACAGTCCATTAAGTGCGGACAAGGTTCGGGCATCTAACCAAGAGTTGCTGTTCGAGCTCAATACCCAAATGCAGCAGCCAGTTATGCAGGATTTATTTTTAATTGGTATAGACGTTAGGCCTTGTGAAGATAGCGTGAATACCGAAGTACATCTTGATGCCTTCCATCAGAACGGAACGCTTATGGATGTAAATACACAACGTTTGTACGAGCAACTGTCAGAGCTGAGAGCTCAGATATAACCCAGTCTTAATATAAATCGCTGATTTGATGCTTTATTTATATTTTACGACTCACATTGGCATTCATTATGACGCAGCAATATCAAGTTTTAGCCCGTAAATATCGGCCGAAAAACTTTCACGAGTTGATTGGGCAATCACATGTCTCACAGGCGCTGATTAATGCAATTGATTATAATCGTCTGCATCATGCTTATCTATTTACCGGTACGCGCGGCGTCGGAAAAACCACCATCGCCCGTATTTTATCTAAATGCTTAAACTGTGATACGGGTATTACCAGTACTCCGTGCGGTGTTTGTGATAATTGTGTGGCAATTGATCAAGGGCGTTTTATTGATCTGATTGAAATTGATGCTGCTTCTCGTACCAAAGTTGAAGATACGCGCGAGCTACTTGATAATGTGCCTTATGCTCCAAGCCAAGGTCGCTATAAAGTATACTTGATTGATGAAGTACATATGCTGTCGACCCACAGCTTTAATGCGCTCCTTAAAACCTTGGAAGAGCCGCCTGAGCATGTTAAGTTCTTATTAGCAACGACGGATCCTCAAAAGCTGCCGATTACTATTATCTCGCGCTGCTTGCAGTTTGTACTGCGTCCTTTATCGCAAAGCTTACTCAGTGAGCATCTAGCCAATGTCTTAACTCAAGAGAAAGTAGGCTATACACAGCCTGCACTTTGGCAATTGGCCAGTGCGGCAAAAGGTTCGGTACGTGATGCTTTATCGTTGACCGATCAGGCTATCGCCTTTGGTCAAGGTGCGCTTGATGATGTGACTGTCAATGCGATGCTTGGCTTGATTGATGCAGCTGACTTAGTAAGCTTAATCACAGATATCTATAATCATGATAAGCCTGCCGTCGCTGCCCATATTGAACAGATGCGCGCGCAAATGGTCGATGCTAGCAGTATGTTTGATGGACTCGCTGAGCTATTACACCAGCTGGCATTGACGCAGCTGTTGCCTGAGGTTGCTCTTAATGTAAATGAAGCACAGGCGCAGAATATCAATAAACTTGCCCAGCAGATGAGCCCTGACGTATTACAGCTTTATTATGAAATCGTGGTACAAGCGCGTGAAGGCGTTAAACTAGCTAGCACGCCGATGCAAGCACTTGAGATGTGTATTTTACGTCTCTTGGCTTTTCGTCCCTTACCAGTTGATGAGATTTTAGCGAACGTACCTGATAGTAAGATAATAGCTATAGAGCCAGCATCTTCTACGACTGAATCTAATACACCGTCATTAAAGACGGTCGAGCATACAGTATTAGGGTCCTCAGTAGTATCAGCGCCAGCTTCAGAATTAATATCAGAATTAGTACCGTCGCCACAAGAATATGATGCTGATTATCAAATTCGAAGCGAAGTCGAGTCATACAGCTCAAGCTACGATAATACTGAATTAAGTCAATATGATAATTACAGTAATAATGAAGAGTTATTAGCTCATAACATTAGCCCTGAACCTATTGTTGAGCCTGAACCTGTTGTTGAGCCTGAACCTATTGTTGAGCCTGAACCTGTTGTTGAGTCTGAACCTGTTGTTGAGTCTGAACCTGTTGTTGAGTCTGAACCTGTTGTTGAGTCTGAACCTGTTGTTGAGTCTGAACCTGTTGTTGAGTCTGAACCTGTTGTTGAGTCTGAAGTAAATGATTCTCAATTATCCACTCAGATTGATGATCCACGCACCCTTTTGCGTTGTTCACCTCAAGAGCTGGTAGGTGAGTGGACACCGGAAAAATGGGATTATTGGCTACAGACGGCACGTGAGGCTGAGCATTTGGCGCAAGATGAATTAGCGCTTGCACGTCAAGGTATGATGACTGGCAGTTGTAATGGCCAATCGGTTTTTGTCACCGCAGTAGATAGTAAGCATTTACAGGCGACATTCGAGCAGCTAGCAGCAAAGATGCTGCTAGAGTTTCCTGATGCCACTGTTAGCCTACAAATTGATAACAGTATTATGCAAGCGGATGATAAAACACCTGAACGCCGTCAACAAAAACGCTTAATCGAAGCGAAAACAGTAGCAGAGTCAAAATTGAGTAATACGCCAGTGATGCAGTATTTAATCGATCGTGGCGAAGGTAGGATGGGAAAAGTTCAGTTATATTAAACAATCATGAGTTTTATATTTTATTTTTTACAAAAACCAGACCGTTATTAAACTCATGGCACACATTATAATACCAAGGTAATTTATTTATAAGATATTGATATTGTTGTTTTTATTTATTAAAAACTTGATTTGAATGATTATGACATTCAGATTAAAAAACTGTAAAATTATTTATAATCCGCTATAATGGTTAAGTTATATTAACAACTATAAAATAGTTCGGGTGAGAATATGTTAGATAATTTACGTGGTATGGCCGTGTTTGCCAGTGTGGTCGGACACGGCTCTTTTAGTGGTTCCGCTCGTGAACTGGGTATTACTACTAGTGCTGTGAGTCAACAGATACGTTCGTTAGAAAACGAGCTCGGTGTGGTGTTATTACATCGTTCAACCCGTAAGCTAAGCCTAACAGAAGCGGGTGCAAGCTTCTATGAAGCCGCAAAAGATGTGGTAAGTGCTGCGGAACAAGGGCGTATCAAGGTTAATCAATTACGTGATGAGCTAGCCGGTAGTTTGCGTATTGCAACGACGCCAGAGCTTGGTGTGCATCATATTTTGCCTGCGCTATCGACGTGGATGTCAGCGCATGATGATCTTAGTATTACTTATTTTGCCGATAATAATTATATTGATATGATTGATGAGCGTATCGATATTGCGATACGTATGAGTCCTAATATCAATGATTCAACGTTGAGCAATCATCCCTTATCTGATGTGCGTCAAGTATTAGTGGCTTCACCGCAATATTTACGTCAGAATAAAAAAATTGAAACCCCGAAAGATTTAGCAGATCATCAGCTGATTTGTATTGATATCATGAAAGATGCCAATCAGGTTGAACTTGCTCAGACTGAGACGGGTAAAAAAACACGTATTAAAATGAATTCACGTATCCATACCAATAATGTTTTTATGGCAATGACTTTGGCAAAAGAAGGCCATGGATTGATGAGAATTATGGAAATGGATGTCAAAAAAGAACTGGAATCCGGTAATTTGGTCGAAGTTTTGACAGGCTACCAGATGCCAAGCTTTGTATTATATGCGGTTACCTTAAATCGTGAGCAGCAGCCAGCAAAAATTACACGCTGCTTGGAGGTATTAAAAAAGTATTTCCATGCTAATTAGTATTTAATTCATTTAAGTAGCATGATAGATGAATTATTAGCAGCAAGGGAAAAGCCTATAGATAATGATTATCTATAGGCTTTTTTACGTTTTAAACTTTAATTAAATCATCGTCTAAAATGAGGGTTTCAATAAATTAATCAAACGCTCAACCACTTGCGAGCTTTCATCACGGCTCATGTTAAGCGGCGGTAATAGACGAATAACATGACCGCCAGTGACGTTGATGATAAGTTTTTGCTCATCACGGGCGCGATCAACCAACTTGCTACAATCCATGTCTGTAGGCAAGGCAATCCCAATCATCATTCCGGCACCGCGGCTACTGACACCTTGCTGAGCAAAAGTATCTGTCAGACTATCACGGATAAATTGTCCCTCGGTAACAGCATTTTGCATGATGTCGCTGTTAGCTAATACCTCATATACGCTATGGACCACGCGGCTAGCTAATGGAGTGCCACCATAAGTTGAGCCGTGACTACCGGCACCGAACAAACCATTAGCGCGTCCGCGAACCATACATGCACCTACTGGAAAGCCATTACCTAAGCCTTTCGCTGTCGTTAATACATCAGGACGGGCATTACTATGCTGATAAGCAAAATACTTACCAGTACGCCCATTACCTGTTTGTACTTCATCCAGCATAAACAGCCAGTTATGCGTGTCACATACAGTTTGTATTTGCTCAAGATAACTAAAACCATTGGCGGCGGTATTCAATCCACCTTCACCTTGAATCGGCTCTACAAATACCGCGCAAATATCCTCATGGTCATGAGCGGCTTGTTCAATGGCGGCAATATCACCGAATGGTACACGGATAAAATCATCATCTAAGGTATAAAATCCTTCACGCGCTTTAGGGTTGGCAGTTGCGGATAATGATAATAAGGTACGACCATGGAAAGATTGCTCCATAACAATGACTTTTGGGCGCTTAAAACCTTGCTGATACGCGTATAGACGTGCCAATTTTAATGCAGCCTCATTTGCTTCAGCACCACTATTGGCAAAAAACACACCGTCCATTTGCGCCGCATTACATAACGCTTCACCAGCACGCTCTTGCCAATCGATACCAAATAAATTACTGGTATGAACGAGCGTTGCTGCTTGCTGTTGAATGGCGTCAGTTACTTGTGGATGACAATGCCCTAAACCACATACCGCGATACCAGTTAATGCATCTAAATAAGGCGTCTCATCTTGCGTATACAGCCAGCTTCCTGAGCCACGAGTAAAACTGATAGGTTGACGATTATAAGTGGGCATCAGATAAGTAGCAGACATGTACAGCATCCTTTAAATAAAAAAGTAATAGAAATAAAATAATAAAGTGCTTAAAGCTTGCGATTATAGCTCATCAGAAAATGGTGAGGATTCTGCAGGCAAAGTATAGTCCTCATTTGCCCAAGCGCCTAGGTCAATCAGCTTACAATGATGGCTACAAAAAGGCTTGTACTTATTATCTTGCCATGTGGTTTGTTTGCCGCATTCTGGACAAGGATAAGTTTTGGGTGAAGGGCTGGCGCTAGAAGTAGATTCAGTCATAATAAAATAGGTAAATCCTTGGTTTATCAAAAAAGTATTACTTAAAAATCATTGAGTGTCAGTCATTGCTATATTAATTTGTAGGGTTACATTATCAGTCGATAGATAATAAGTAGCGTGATATTACTATTGCATGGCATTGACTATATAATAGCATGCAGTCGAATAATGACAAATGACAAAAATTCTAAGGGTAGGGTATGAGTGACAATCTTGAGCTTTCACATCAGAAAAAACGGGCATTCCAACCGCATCAGCTCTCAGCGCCGCGTGACTTTTCCATGCCTTCAGTACTGCTCAACAGTGAATTACCGTTAGTTCTAGAAATTGGTGCCGGAAAAGGCAAGCATGCCCTTAGCTTTGCGCAGCAAAACCCTGATAAGCATTTAATTGCTATTGAGCGTACCCGCAATAAGTTTGAAGCCTTTGCAAAACTGGCAGGGCAGCAAAACTCAAGTAATTTGACACCCATTCATGCCGATGCCATCGCTTGGATCGTACATGCAATAGCACCGCGCAGTATCGATAGTATCTATATATTGTATCCCAATCCTGAGCAACATAACCCTAATCAGCAGTGGCTCAATATGCCTTTTTTTGAGTTTCTACTGTCGCGTTTGCAGGAAGGTGGGGAGATAGTACTAGCGACCAATATCGAAGCATATATGGATAACGCTGAGCAGCAAGTATGTGAAGTTTGGTGTCTACCCAATATCCGCAGTCAAATTGCAAGTAGTAGTCAGCGAACACACTTTGAGGTCAAATATCTAGCACGTCAAGAAACTTGTTGGCAGTTGAATATAAAGAAACCAGCAAGCTATCAAACCAGATTTGATGATTGAAAAGTACTAAGCTCAGACGGTAAAATAATAGCCTAAGTAAACAATAACAACTTAATAGACTTGTAACTAAATTTTACCCTATTTAAAAATATAAAATAGCCTAAGCAAAAAAATCATAAATCACGAAAAAACCGCCTAAAAAAGGCGGTCCGAAACTTTATTTAAAATTGGCCCTAAAAACGATTACAAAAATGGTTTCACCAAATTATTAGAGTCAGTACGAGCGTCAAGCACCGTTAAAAAGGTATAAGCGCCAATAAACTTCCGACTGATAAACATAAACTCTTTGGGCGGAAGGTTAAACTCAAAAGATTGCATTGCACGTGAAGCGTCGTTTGAAAGGCGAGTATGCAATTTACTATTTGCCCAAATATAACGCTGCTGTTCATCTAAACAATCAGCAGGGATATCAGGATTTAATAAAGGATCGCTAAAAGGTTCGGTGGCAAGTAGGAACAAAGAAGCAATATCTGAACGCACTTTATCGCTCATGCTGTCGAAGAAGTCATAACCGGTCATCGCCCGCATCATTGCTTGATGGTCATGATAGTATCCCGCGCGCAATAAATTATGAGCAATCGTCAACAAATTATCATCAAACTGGCGAATCGCACCAAAATCTAACAATACTAACTTATCAATCTCACTCTCATCGCTCGCGACACGAACAAGATAGTTACCAAAGTTTGGATCCGTCTGCATTTCATCCCAAACAAAAATCTCTTGTATCATGATTTCAATAGCTGCCTGACCAATAGCACTTCGGCGCTCAAGAGGTAATAATTGTAATGCATCAGAGACAACACTAATACCTGGCTCATAAGACATACATAGCAAACGTTTGGTTGAATAAGTGCGATTTATTTTCGGCACAATATATCGAGGGTCATTACTCAGGCGTTCATAAAAACGCTCAGTAGTAGAAGCTTCGGCTTCGTAGTCCACTTCATGATGGAGTAGATCGCGTATCTCTTCAAACCAAGCATCGAGTGAGCGAGTTTGAGGCACAATATTACTGACTTTCAATAAACGCTTAAACAGTGCTAAGTCAGAGTTAATCGCATCCGCCACTCCAGGATATTGAATCTTTAATACCACTTGTTCGCCAGTTGCTATGACAGTTGCTCGATGAACTTGGGCGAGGGACGCAGTACCGATAGGTACAGGATCAACTTCAAGCTCATGCAACTTATTACCCAATAACTGACGAAGATTTTGCTCTATTTTTGGCCATGCCAGTGTCGCAGTATCATCATTCAGCGTTTGCAATGCACGGGTAATCTCAGGCGGCAAGATATGCTCACCATAAATCGCTAGCATTTGACCAATTTTTACGACAGAACCTTTTAGTTTGCCAAGCTCTTCTGCCAGATAGTTTGCCTGTTCTTCCATAAAAATCTGGTTGCGTGCGGTACGTGCTTCTTTATCGAGAAACATGCCCGACACGCTATTACCTGCCCAACGACGACCGATGTTTAATGAGGTTTTAGCAATCGACAGGCGGCGATCAAACCCCGATGTTTTAATATTATCGATAGATTGCTTATTATTAGAAGACCTAGAGGTATTATTTGCCATAGATATCGTCATTTCATCGAGTTGGTATTGATTTGTGGGTGAGACACCTACAATACAAGGGAGATGTGTTATGAATGTACAGAATTGTATCATATAACGACAGCAGGTTATGCAGCTTAGCTTAGCTGTATTATTTACTTTGTAAGCTTGGATGACCAATTCAAATTATTAGGTATTTGTTATCGTAAAAGCAGCTTATCAAAAAAAACGACCTGGCATCATGCGAGGTCGTTTTTACAAAATTTGATACCGTTATCGATAACAACTTTTTATAACGATTTTGTTTTAAAGTGCCATTCTAAACATTTTCACGGGCAATAGCATGATGACCAATGTCACGGCGATAATGAGCACCATCAAAACTGATAGCTGCTGTGACAGCTAATGCTGCTTGTTGCGCTTCTGAAATGTTATCTGCTAGCGCAGTGACACACAATACGCGTCCACCGTTCGTGAGCACTTCTTTTTCAGTGCTTGGTGTATCATTATCAGAATTATTAGAGAATGCGGTGCCAGCATGGAAAACTTTTACGGTTTTATCGCCTTGGTTACCAAGAGCTGGTAAACCAGAAATCACATCATCTTTAGAAGAGGTTTCAGGATAGCCTTTTGAAGCAACGACAATACCAAGAGCAGGGCGATTATCCCATTTGGCTTCGTTCGGTAATTTACCTGCCAGCCCTTGTGCGACCAGATCAACCATCGATGATTGTAAACGCATTAAAATAGGCTGGGTTTCTGGGTCACCAAAACGGCAGTTGAATTCGATCACATAAGGGTCGCTAGCAGCATCAATCATTAATCCCGCATATAAAAATCCGGTGTAAGGGTGACCGGCAGCTTTCATTGCATCAACAACAGGCTGAATGACTTGTACTATAACTTTATCATGAACGTCTTGAGTAACGACTGGAGCAGGAGAGTAAGCACCCATGCCGCCCGTATTTGGACCAGTATCGCCTTCAAAAGCGCGTTTATGATCTTGGCTGGTTGCCATTGGTAAGATATTTTCACCATCGACCATACAGATAAAGCTGGCTTCCTCGCCTTTTAAGAACTGCTCAATCACAACACGGCTACCAGCAGCGCCAAACTTATTATCTGCCAGCATATCGTCAATGGCTTCATGAGCTTGTTCGATCGTCTCAGCGACGATAACCCCTTTACCAGCAGCAAGTCCATCAGCTTTAATAACAATAGGCGCGCCTTGCTCATCGATATAGGCTTTTGCCGCTACCGCATCGGTAAAGCCTTGATAGGCTGCCGTTGGAATGTTGTTTTGTTCCATGAACTCTTTGGCAAAAGTTTTTGAGCCCTCTAACTGAGCACAATATGCCGTCGGTCCCCAAGCTTTGATACCAGCAGCGCGGCAGGCATCGACAATACCGGTTACCAAAGGTGCTTCTGGACCAACGATGACCATATCAATAAAGTTATTCTGGCAAAACTCGATAACGGCACTATGCTCATCTGCATCAGCTCCGTCTTCCAAAATGACGTTTTGGCATTTGGATTCAAGAGCAGTGCCGGCATTACCGGGCGCGACGTAGATATTTTGTACGTTGTCGTCTTTTGCACACTGCCATGCCAATGCGTGTTCACGACCCCCTGAGCCAATCACCAAAATATTCATCATACGTCTTGCCCTTAGCATTAAAATTCATAATGAGTGAGTTAGTACTGAACCAGTAAAATACGGTTCAATATAGTGCAGTATTCTAACAAAAAAACGCTGTGATTGTCATGAGTATCCACCTGCCAGCAAGTATTAGACTACATTAGGGTGTTATTGTCTCATTAGAAAAGGTTATCGACATCTTACTGATTCATGAAATGATTTTGGACGCTTTAGCTATGCAAGCAGGTGCGTTACACTTTAGACAGCACTTTGAGTGAAAGCACGGACTTACTGAGTCGGTGTAACTTCGAAAAATTATTCGTCTATATTCGTCTAAAGGGAGTCAGACAAACCATGATTGATAATGATCATTAGTTGCAAACCGATCTACCACCACGATTAATAAGAAGCTTATAAAAAAGACAAGGACAAAGGATATGCCTAACTCTCTAAATATCGCAAAAGAGCGGATCAGCCAGATAAGCGATATTGCTACCAGTTATGTACAAGCAGACAAATCGTTGTTTGACCACTTTATTCATAGCTACTATCAACCGTTACATCAAGAAACCGCAAAAGACATCAGTAATCCTGATTTAGCAGGTATGGCGCTGCACCATTTCACGCTATTAAAAGCCTATGATGGCAGTCAGCCGCAGCTTGCTATTTTGAACCCTATTGCAGAAGAGCAGCATTTTCACAGCTCACATACTATTATCCAAATCGTCGCTTATGACAGACCTTTTTTGGTCGATACGCTGTTGATGAGTCTTGAAGAGCAAGGCATCGATGTGCATCGCACTTACCATATTATTGTTAATGTCGAACGCGATGCAAACGGGTCTATCACGCAGGTTGAAAGTGCGCAAGAAAGTGGCACCTCTCACATGTCTTTGATTCACTGTGAAATCTCTTATCAAGACAATGATGAGCTTGAAGCGTTAAAGCAGATGCTACTAGAAAAAATAGACACACTCGATGTCGTTGTTGATGACTGGCAGCAAATACGTGCCAAGCTAACCGATATAAAAGCGGAGCTTGCTACCAAACCACTGCCAGAAGTGTTTTATTCACAGCAAGAGATTCAAGCATTTTTAGATTGGGTATTAGATGATCACTTTATCTTTTTAGGTTATCGAGAATACCGCTTAGAAGATGGACACAATGATAGGCATAGGGTTGAGGTTGGCAGTACAGCCAATCAAGCCGACCGCAGCGATTTAGATTTATTTTCTATTGGAAATAGTGGTCTTGGTTTATTACGCGGTGGTAGTGAAGATCAGCTCTCAAAAAGCTTTGATGAGCTGCCAAGCAATCTAAAAAAACTGCTAACCGCGCCGCAAGTATTGATGTTATCAAAATCAAGCCGTGTATCACCTGTACATCGCCCCGTTTATATGGACTTTTTGGGTATTCATAAATTTGATGATAAAGGTAAGCTTATTGGTGAGTACCGCTTTATCGGTCTGTTTACAGCACAAGCCTATCAACTAAGCGTACAGCAAATTCCATTATTACGCGAAAAATCCAATAAAATCATGGCAATGGCAAATCTGCCACGTGATGGGCATGCATATCACAAAATGATGCACATCATTAATACCTTACCACGCGATGATTTGTTTCAAGCAAGCATTGAAGAGCTTTATCCTACAGTGTTAGGTATCAGCCAGCTACAGGATAAAAAGAGCCTGCGCTTATTTTGTCGTATTGACCATTATCAGCGTTTTGTTTCCTGCTTGGTCTACATTCCGCGCGATAAGTTCAATACCGAGCTTCGTATCAAAGTACAAAATGTTCTAAAAGAAGCGTACGGTGGCACATCTTCAGGCTTCACGACTGAGTTTAATGAATCAGAACACGCCCGCGTTCATGTGCATGTTCGTACGGTGCCAGGTCAAGTACATGAAGTAGATACCGCTGCACTCCAAGCCAAGCTATCTTCTTTGATGCAATCATGGAGTGATAATTATCAAAAAATGCTGCTGGATAATGTTGGTGAGCAGCATGCCAATGCCTTAACACGCAGATTTTTAAGTTATATACCTGCCGCTTATCAAGAGCGTTTTGATGCGCGTACCGCCGTTGAAGATACCAAGCGTTTAGCAGGTTTGAGTGATGAGCAGCCAATGATTTGGCATTTATATCAATCGACAGGTGACGCAAGCAATCAGCTGCATCTAAAACTATATGGTCGCCAGCAAGCGGTTATTTTATCCAAAGTCTTGCCGGTACTAGAGAATTTTGGGGTGTCGGTCATCTCAGCCCAGACTTATGAGTTTGATTTGCCTGAGCAGCCTATTTGGATGCAGGAATATGAGCTAGTTTTAGAGCACGTCGATACCATTGATATGCAAGTGGTTAGGTCGCAGTTTGAGGACAGCTTAAAGCAAATTTGGGCAGGGAATGTTGAGAACGATGCACTTAACGAGCTGGTGTTAATTACTAAGTTAGATACTTATGATGTGGTGGTACTACGCGCCTTATCACGCTATATGATGCAAGCAAAAGCACCATTTTCTAATGTTTATATTCAACAAACCATGGTGAAAAATAGTGATATCAGTGTCGCATTAAGCAGTTTATTTGATGCACGAATGAATCCTCTATACAGTGATGAGGAACGTGCCAGCAAAACCAGTCGCATTCAAGAGCAAATTACCACCGCATTAACCAATGTCAGTAGCTTGGATGAAGACCGTATCTTCCGCTGGTACTTAGATCTGATTAACGCCATGGTACGTACTAACTTTTATCAAATAGACGCGGATGGACAGCGTAAAGATCGTTTGTCCTTTAAGTTTTTGGCAGCGGATATCCCAAATCTGCCCAAACCTAAGCCAATGTTTGAGATTTTTGTCTACTCGCCACGCGTTGAGGCAGTGCATCTACGCGGCGGCAAAGTGGCTCGCGGCGGTCTGCGTTGGTCTGATCGTATGGAGGATTTCCGTACCGAAGTCCTTGGTCTTGTCAAAGCACAAATGGTGAAAAACGCCGTTATCGTACCAGTTGGTTCAAAAGGTGGCTTTATCGTTAAGACCAAAACCATGGCAGATGGGCGTGATGTGTTCCAAGCCGAGGGCATTGTCTGCTATCAAACCTTCCTTCGCGGTATGCTTGATGTGACTGATAATATTGTTGATGGGGTGATTGTCCCGCCAGCCAATACCGTGCGTCATGATGAAGATGACCCGTATTTGGTCGTTGCGGCTGATAAAGGCACGGCAACCTTTTCTGATATTGCCAATGCTTTGTCTGCTGAATATAATTTTTGGCTCGATGACGCTTTTGCTTCTGGTGGCTCGGTGGGTTATGACCACAAAGCGATGGGTATCACCGCACGCGGTGGCTGGGAGTCGGTCAAGCGCCACTTCCGTATGCGCGGCATGGACATTCAAAATCGAGACGACTTTACTGTGGTCGGTATTGGCGATATGAGCGGTGACGTTTTTGGTAATGGTATGCTCAGATCAACCCATACCAAGTTGGTGGCGGCTTTTAACCATATGCATATTTTTATTGACCCAAGCCCAGATACAGCAGCGTCTTTTGCCGAACGCGAGCGCTTATTCAACCTACCTCGCTCATCGTGGGAAGATTATGAGAAGTCGCTCATTAGTCAAGGCGGTGGCATCTTTTCACGTCAAGATAAGACCATTGCGCTTAGCCCTGAGATGAAAGTGCTGTTTGATATCTCTGAGGATAGCTTGGCGCCTAATGATCTTATCAGTGCCTTACTACGCTCGCCAGTAGATCTTATTTGGAATGGTGGTATCGGTACCTATGTCAAAAGTAGTGAGGAGAGCGATGCCGATGTAGGTGATCGCGCCAATGATGCCGTGCGTGTCAATGGTGGTGAATTACGCACTGCTATCGTCGGGGAAGGTGGTAACTTAGGTTTCACCCAGCGAGGTCGTATCGAATATGCGCAAACTGGTGGACGCATTTATACCGATGCGATCGATAACTCAGGCGGCGTCAACTGCTCAGATCATGAAGTCAATATCAAAATCCTACTTGGTAAAGTGGTTGAGCAAGGTGATATGACGCTCAAGCAGCGCAATGAGCTCCTTGAAAGTATGACCGATACCATTAGCGAGTTGGTGTTGCGTCAAAACTATTTGCAACCGCAAGCGCTTGAGCTGAGCCAACTCCGTGCGGCGGCAAACTTAAGTGATCATCAGCGCTTTATTCAGATGTTGGAATTAGAAGGTCGTTTAGATCGCGCAATTGAGTATCTGCCATCAGATGAAGAAATTGCCAAACGCCAAAAAGCAGGAACCGGTTTGACCAATCCTGAGCTAGCGGTCGTGATGGCTTATGGCAAAATGTGGGTCTATGATAATTTACTGCTCTCAGACTTACCTGATGCACCGTATTTCGTCAATGAATTACGCCAATATTTCCCTGATGAGCTGGCATCACGCTTCTTTGATGAGATGAAAGAACATCGTCTACATCGTGAAATTATCAGTACCTATTTGACCAATAACATTGTGAATCGTCTGGGTATCGAAGCGATATTCCGTTTACATGAAGAAACAGGACAAACGCTTGCGACTATTGCGCGTGGCTATGCGATTACGCGTGATGTTTTTCATGTCTCAAAAGCATGGGAGCTACTTGAATCACTTGATAATCAGGTGGATGCCACCTTGCTACTCGAGATTGAGTTGCGTCTACGTGCTGCACTCGAAAATGGCGTCGTCTGGTTTATCAATGCCTTTGGGCAAGATTTGCAAGTTGCCGATATGATCAATCGCTTTGAAGACAGCGTCGAGAAGCTGACTAAATCAGGTGGCTTTATTGAGCAGCAATTCTCGCAATATTTGCAAGCCGATACCACAAGCTTGATGGCAGATGATCTCTCTGCTAATGATGCTGCGATGTTTGCGATGCTGCCATACCATGTCGATGCGCTTGATGCAGCACTCTTAGCAGAGCAGTATGAACGTCCGGTTGATGAGATTGCGACTTTATACTTTGAGGCTTACCATATCTTACAGCTTGATTGGATGACGGATAATATTGCTATGTTACCGCAGCAAGATCATTGGGATCGCCGTGCCCGTCATGCGCTAACCAACGAGGTATCGCGCAGCTTACGTATGCTGATGGATATGTTATTGACTCAGCCTGACGCCATTCAAGCCTTTAATGATTGGAAGTCACGTCACGCTAGCCAGCTTACCGCCGTCACGGCAGAGATGGAAAAAATTAACAGTAATGATGATACTACTATCAGCTTATCAACATTATCTGTCTTGATGAGTGAGCTGAGTGGATTAGTGAATAAATAAATTTACTAACTATCTGTTATTTTTTATATGAAAAAACCACCGTTATCGATTAACGGTGGTTTTTTATTGTCTGACATTGAACATCAAAAACATCATTGATGCTTAGTCTAATCTTAGTAGCATATCTAAACCTAACATTTTGCCGTTTTTCTCTAACCATACTTTATCAGCGTCATCACGATAACTATCAAATTGTGGCTCTAGTATCATCTCACCTTTATCATTAATAATCCCAAACTCGCCAGCCTTTTTAAAAGTATAAAGTTGATGATATAAAAACTTTCTAATAGGCGCGTCAGAAGATAGAAGTAGCTTACCATCGCTATCGATATTTGGGCGCCAATAATATCGTCTTGGATGTCCTCGCTGATAGCACCAAAAGATAAAACAGCTAAGAGTTCGAGACTGGTAGGATTTATAGCTATTCGACTAATATTGTTGTAGTTTTCTTTATTAATCATAGCAATATACTTTTTGTTATTTGTTAATCGCTTTAACTTATGTCGTAGTAACAAATCACACTTTATCACTCACAACGCGTCGACAACCTTGACCGCTGATTTGGCTAAAACCGCCTGAGAGTTTTTCAACTTTAATTTGGGTTAGGATACGTTCTTTTAATGCCTGTACATGGGAGATAATGCCAATCAATTTTCCCTCTTGTTGCAAGCCAGTCAAGGTATCTAAAGCAATATCAAGCGACTCTTCATCAAGCGTACCGAAACCTTCATCCAAAAACAGTGAATCCACACGGATATTATGACTGGCCATTTGCGATAGTCCAAGAGCTAACGCTAAGCTGATAATAAAACCTTCACCACCGGATAGGTTTTTAGTGCTGCGAATATCACCGCCTTGATAATTATCAATGACATTAAGCTCAAGCGGATTGCTGTCATCATGAATCAGCAAATAGCGATCACTCATCTTTTGTAATTGATCGTTAGCATGATTAATCATGACTTCAAAGGTTAACCCTTGGGCAAAGGTACGATACTTTTTGCCATCCGCTGAACCAATGAGTGTATGCAGCTGCTGCCAAACTTGCAGCTTTTGTTTTTGCGCATCTATGACAATCAGTTGTTCTGCTTGTTGACCTTTTTGGCTGGCATTGTCTTTGAGCTTTTGATCAATGGCACCGATCTGCTGATTTAGTTGATCAATGTCCGTTTGTATTTGATAGTGTTGGCTTGCCAGCGTATCACGACTTTGCTCAGTCATAGGCGTCGCAAGTTTTTGCTCTAGCAGTTTCTGAGTGCTATCCAATTGCAATCTGGCCTGTTGCATAGCGTTATCAATCGCCAACTTACGTGTATGTAGTGCCTCACGCTCTTCTCTCGGCAGGCGTGCATTGATAAAAGCAGCTTCATCTACAAACTGTGACTCTACTAGTAAGTCAGTAAACTGAGTTTGCTGGGTTTCTAACGTATTAGTCACAGACTGCATTTCTGACGCTAGCTGTTGTTGTCTAACCTGTAGTTGTTCTAACGTTTGCTGAGCACTGTCTAACTGTCTTTGTGCATTTTCTCGCTTGTCTTTTGCGGCATCAACGGTGCGGCGTAATTGAGTGTCTTCATAGTCTGGGTTTTTATCCGCAAAAATATCTTTTCTACTTTTCTTTAGAGCATTAATAACATCAGTCTTATCAGTCATTAGTTGTTCTATGTTTTTGAGTGCTATGTCATCATTAGTAAGCTGTGACTTTTTGGTTTCAATCTGCGCCGTTAAGCTACTCAAGGTATTGGTTAGCTGTTGTTGGCTGATTTTTTGTTCATTATAATACTGTTTTAACTGCTTCAAGGTATTGCGCTGCTGGCGTAACCTATCGATATGACCATCATAGTCGATGCTATCGAGCACTCTTTGCTGAGCAATACTACTACTCAATTCTCTAAGTGCATGTTGAATATCTGTTTTTGTAAGCTCTCCACCTAAATATTCTTGGTATTTATCGCTAGGATATTTATCCACTAAAGAGGAAACGATATTCATCATCGGCGTTAGCTCGAAGAAATTAGCTGCTATCTTATCTTTGATACCTTCAATTTTTTGAGAGTTGAGCTTGATGTCAGTTGTCAGGCTACTTGTGGCACTAACAAGTGCTTGTTGCCGTTTATCTTCAACCTCGATAGTGCTACTTAGTTTGGAGATACTTGCCGTCAGATCATCATATTGAAGCAGGTTGGCTTTGAGGGATTGTTTTTGGTCAATAAGGCGGTGTTTGGCACTGCTCAATAAAGATAAAGAGTGGCTGATATCGTTACCAGTCATATTGATGTCATTATTTAGCTGAGTAAGCGGATTGATAATCGAGTGAACCGCTTCAGAATAATCCTTGTTCGCGTCAAACAGATCGGTTAGATAAGCCTGAATATCACTGTATAAAGCTTTAGATTGCTGCTGTAGGGGCGTCAATAGAGCTTGTTGGTTATTAAGTGTCTCTTTCTTGGTTGCATGCTCGATATGATATTTTGATAAGGACTGCTCTAGGTTTTCAATGAGTGTTGCAAGCTCAGTTATCTGCTGCTGGGCTTGTTGCGCCTGAGAAGGCTGGTTTTTATCATCGATATTAGTATCTAATAGCGGATGCTTGTTACCATAAGGATGTTCATGCGCACCGCACAGCGGACAGGGCGACCCATCTTTGAGTTCTATTATATAATCTTCAAGCTTAGCCACTTTTTGTAGTAACGTTAGATGTTCCTGCTTATCTTGTCTTTTAAGCTTGGTATTTTGAATATCTGATTGATAACTTGCAATTAAACCTTCTAAGCTTACTAACTCTTGATTCAGAGTCGGTAGCGAGAGATTAATGTTTTTGATTTGGCTGGCAAGCTCAGACAGCTGCTGTAACTTAAAACTGGCTTGCTCGATTTGCGCATTTATTTGGTCGATTTGTTCTTGCTCGCTGCGCATACTAGCAATGGACTGATTTTCAATGAGTGCTATTTGCTGCTGTTGTAGAGCGGCAATATCATCACGTTGCTGCTGTACTTGTGCTTTATCTAGGATTTGCTGCGTCGTTAACTTATCAAAATCAGCTTGTAGTTGTTTGGCTTGATTATCATGAGTCAGCTGATCAGCGGCTAAATTTGCATTATCTTGTAGCAATGCTTTTAAGCGGCTACAGCTGCTATCAAAGGTTGCCATATCTGTATCAAGGTCAATCAGCTCTTGATAGTTGCTAAAATAGCTTTCTATGCGCGTAAGCTGATCGTTAATTTGTTGTTCTGTCTGTGCGTGGCTCTGTATTTCTTGACCTAATGTCTGGGTATTGCTTACCAATAGCTCTTTACGCTGATTGTCGTCTGCTAGAGATTGTGTTTTCTGCTTTATATCCGCATCTAACTCGCGTGTTTTTGTAATGATAGGTAAGGTGGTTTGAAGATTGTCTGTTGCTTGCTTTGCTAGCTTATTGGTATCGTCTAGAACGTGAAGAGCTTGCGACAACGCTTCTTGCTGAGCAGGAATCTGACTCAGTAATCCCTGTTGTTCAATATCCAACTTCTTTACCGACTCACGACTATAGCTAAGCCCACGAAACTGGCTATCAATCTCTAATGCCTTATTGGCAATATCTAAACGCTGTGCCTCTGGAATAAAGGCTTGCTGTAGCTGCTGCGCTGATGCAAATTCGCTCTGATAGGATAAGAGGTTTTGTTGTAATTGCTGTACACTATCCAGCCATTGTAGCTGCTCGCTCAGTGTTTTAAAGGTCTGTCGCTGTATGTTTTGCTGCTGATTTAAGGTTCTTAACTCAGCTGCAAGCAGATTTTCGTCTTCAATACTTAGCAAAGATAAGCCATCAACGCCTGCCCGTAGCTTGCCAAGTACTTCTTCCTCATTACGTTTTTTTTCATGGACGTTGAGTGAGATTTTGGCATAAATAGCAGTGCCCGTTATTTTTTCTAAAATTGCCGCTCTATTGCCAATATCAGAATTCAAAAAGGCGGCAAAGCTGCCCTGGGCCAGCATAATAGAGCGGGTAAATTGATTAAAATCCATGCCTATCAACTCTTGGATATAGACGGAGGTTTTGGATTTTTTCTCTTCTAAGATATTGCCAGTTTCAACTTCACTGATTTCATGCTTAATCGGCAATAAGTTACCCTTGGATTTTTTGTGGGCACGATGTTGGTACCATGAACACTGATAGCGTTTGGCGTCAATTTCAATAATTACTTCTGCGGAACACTCTCCTGTACCTTGGGTCATTATCTCATTGGTAGAGCCAGTAATATCGCCGAGTCGTGGCGTTTGGCTATACAGCGCCAAACAAATAGCATCTAAAATAGTGGTCTTGCCAGCGCCTGTTTGTCCAGTAATGGCAAAGATACCTTCGTTTAGAAAAGCGGGATCATTAAGATCAATGTGCCATTCGCCTTTTAAGGAGTTGAGGTTTTTCAGTCTTAGTTCAATTAGGCGCATGGCATGGTCTTATTTTTATTAGGGTTAGCAGTAATAAAGATAACTATAAAAGTAATGATGAAGGTGTTGAATAGCTAGCAGTTATTATTTTCAGTTTCTATATTTAATGGCTATTATTCAGCTTGAGTATCTTCATGACGTAGGTTGTAAACGATTTGTTCATAAGCATCACGTAAGGTTAATTTTTGCTCATCAGGGACGTTATGCGCTATTAAGCAACGCTCAAATACTTCTTGCTCATTTAAATCTTGTAGCGTCTCAGAGGTCTGCTGTTTATTTAAAACTTTGTTATAGTTACGCGGATTTTTAGCTAGTAAAACTTCCACCGATAATCCTTTTACTATCTCATCAACTTTATCACGCAAATTATTGACGATATTATCGCCGGTATAAGTTACTTCTAACCAGACCATTTCCGAATGAGCGAGTTCTTTAATAGTGCTCTCAATAGTCTCCAAATCACCCGATACTTGCGCTAGTTTTTGGAATATTGGAATAGGCAGGGAGATTACCTGCATCTGACGGGCAATATCGTGGTGCAATAGCTTGGGCTTGGCGATTAAAGTGGAATGAATGCTTAGAGTAACCTCTGTTTGCTTAGGAGTTTCTGCAATATACGCTGTATTATCCTCATCACTTCCTTCTACCGACTCTACATCTGCAAACAGGTCATCCATAAAGCTTGCTGACTGCTTGATTACTTTTTTAGCGGTTTTTTCTACGGTATTAGACAGCTGATGAGAAGCGCTCTCAGGCAAGTTTTCTGCCGTTAAATGTTCATTTTCTAACGCTACCCCAAACTCTATAAGCAACACTTGTTTTTGCTGGCGAGCTTCGCCAAAACCCATGGCAATGGGTGAGCCTGAATAGCGAATGGTTTCACGCCCGCCAACGCGTTGAGGCACGTGCAAATGCCCAAGTGCGACATAATCAAAACTTTCACTGAACATATCGGCTGAGACTTTACCAAGTGAGCCAACATACAGCTCACGCACACCATCATCATCGGTGGTAGTGCCACCAGCAGCAAATAAATGCCCTGTGGCAATAATAGGAATATGACGCTTATGTGCCTTAGCTATTTCAGCTTGCTTGGCTTTGGCAATCTTTGCAACTTCATCATAGTGCGCACAGATACCAGCGATAACATTGGCGTCTTTAGTCTGACCTGACTCGCCAGCATTACTACTACGCACGTCGCGGTCACGCAGATAAGGGACAGCCGCGATAATACAATGCGGTGTACCTTCAGCATTATCTAACACCATGACTTCATCATTTAAGTCGTCACAAGCCGTACCAACGACATGGACATTTAAAAACTTAAGCACATTGCTTGGGGCATCTAAAAAAGTAGGAGAGTCATGGTTACCTGCGACGATGACAATATGTTGACAGCATGATTTTGAAACCTTACCTAAAAATTCATAATACAGCGCTTGGGCTCTATTGCTTGGGGTCATAGTGTCAAAAATATCACCAGCGACAATAAGCACATCGACTTGCTGCGCACTAATGGTGTCTTGTAGCCAGCTTAAAAAAGCTTCAAACTCATCATAACGCATGCGCCCATAAAGCCTGCGCCCCAGATGCCAGTCAGAGGTGTGAAGGATAGTAAGAGGGGTAACAGCAAATACAGACATAATGAGGCTTAATATTGAATGAAAGACAGCGATTATTCTAGCAAGGATTGGAGAAGTTTGCTTTGTTACAATCAGAAAAAAGCCCTACCAATAAATCGGTAGGGCTATAAATTAAAATGGTTTTTTAGGATTTACTCTAACCAATCACTAACTGCTCGAGACCTTCATCTTCCGTTGCCAAATTAGCAATCATAGATAGCGCATGTGCTTGCTGATTAGTGTGATTGTCTTTTGGTGTCGCCGCTGTACCGCCTCGTAGCCAATTACTACCAGTATCACTAACGTTTTGATTGTGCTGCTGATTTTGTAGGTTGTACCAAGCCAAGTCATGATGCAAACTTACGACATCACCCATGATGAGCAGTGCTGGCGTGGGAAGCTGGTTTTTTTCTTGCAACTCAACGATGTTCTCAAGCGTTCCCGTTAATACTTGCTGATTCGGCATACTGGCGTTAGAGACAATGGCAATCGGAGTCTCCGCACTACGGCCAGCGTCAATCAAACCTTCCGTCAAGCGTGGTAGCGAGTGCAATCCCATATAAAACACCACGGTTTCATCAGTATTTAGAAAGCTCTTAAAATTACTGTTGGGCGCACCAGCCTTTAAAAATCCTGTTACGAAACGTACTGACTGCGAATGATCACGATGGGTAAGGGGAATACCGGCATAGCTGGCAGCGGCATTAGCAGCGGTAATACCGGGGACCACTTGATAAGGAATACCGTGCGCACGTAAGCTTTCAATCTCTTCACCGCCGCGACCAAAGATAAATGGATCACCGCCTTTTAGACGCACTACGCGGCTACCTTCTTTGGCACTATTAACCAGTAGTTCATTAATACCCAGTTGCGCAACGGCATGGTTGCTACGCTTTTTACCGACGAAAACCTTATCAGCATCTCGGCGGCATAAGTCCAATACTTGCGGTGATACCAGCGCATCATAATAGACGATATCGGCTTGTTGCATCAAACGCAGCGCCTTAAATGTGAGCAGCTCAGGGTCGCCAGGACCAGCACCGACGATATAGACTTCACCTATCTCATTTTTTCCGGTTTGGGATTTTGTAGCTGTATCATTCACAATATTTTTTCCACTGATAACAGCTGCTGTGTTATCTAAATCAGCTTGTAATTGTGCCACAGCTTCCTTTTCATTGCCTGCAAACATGAGCTGACTGACAGGGCCTTCAAATGCCTTTTCCCAAAACTGCCGACGTCCGGTAAGCGTTGGGATTTTGGCTTTTACCTCACCACGAAAATCGCCAGCAAGCTTGGCTAATTTACCATAGCCTTGTGGAATCAAGGTCTCTAACCGTGCCCGCAATAGACGTGCTAATACTGGCGCTTTGCCGTTTGATGAAATGCCAATGACGATAGGATTACGATCAACAATCGCAGGGAAGATGAAATCACATAAATGTGGCGTATCGACGACGTTTACGGGGATATTTAGCTCGGTGGCATCGGCATGAATTTTATGATTCAGCGCTTCATCATCCGTTCCAGCGATAATGACGCGTGCGCCTGTCATATAAGTTTTATTATAATTTTCATAAATGAGTTGGTGCTTGGCATCTGTTTTATTATTGGTGAGTAGTGCTTGTAGCTCAGCGCAGATAGCAGGAGCAAGGATAGTGATGCACGCGCCAGCACGGCTCAGCAAGTCAGCTTTACGTAGCGCCACATCGCCGCCGCCAACGATAAGCACTTTGCGACCTTCTAATTTAAAAAATAGCGGAAAGGTATTCATAGTATTACCAGTGATTCAATTTAATATATGCAGCTATTATGAATTATCATGGGCGATGGCTCATCTAGTGAATTGGCATTAGCATAGTCGTTTTTGAGATATTGAGGGTAGTTTTTGCGATGAAAGGGAATAGGGGAAAGCAAAAAGATAGCTATCTGGTATAAAAGATCCCTCTCACCAATGATGAAAGGGATATTAACTTTATTTAGGCATTATAAGCATTAACTGTTATTTATAACTGCGTATGCAAACCACATTCGCGATGCTCTTCTACCTTAGTCGGATCGAAGTAATCAAACTCATTAGGTAGGCTGTGTTCTTCAAGATAAACATCTAAATCTGCATCAGTTTTCTCAAACAATGGCGCGACTTTTAAGACGCCATCTTTTGATAGGCTAAGTACATCAAGACCTTGACGGAATTCGGTTTGGTCTTTACGAATAGCGTTAAACCAAACATCAGGCTTTAGCTCATCTAGTGCACGGCGGAACGGCTCAAGCTTGACTTGGTCAGTGAATTCATCGTGTTGCGGGTTATCAATACCTGGTATACCTTCCATGGTCACATCACGATGGGCAGCGGTTTGCTTAGGAATATAGGTGATAACGTTCAAGTTTAAATCACGAATCACTTTATTGGCAAACTGATACGTTGCATCGGTGTTATAACCTGAGTCTACCCACAATACCGTGATATCAGGGCGTTGCTTAGCGACCAAATGCAAAATAGCTGATTCGTAAGGGCGGAAGTTGGTGGTAATGATTGGGTTTTTCGCTTGAGATAATGCCCATTCGACGATCTGCTCAGGTGACTTACCTTGCAGATCTTTATTGGCGTTGTCGATATCTAGATTTGGGTGTAATTGGCTCATGATAGTTTCCTTAATGGTGGATGATAAATTAAATAGTTAAATTTATAAGTGGTTAATAGTAGGTTTTATATTTAATGCTAAATTAAGCACCTGCAAACATCGGTAAGTCGGCAACGTTGCGCCCGTCGTAACTGCTGGCAAGGGCGTTAAAGGCTTGACTGATATCAGAAATAGACTGCAGGTCATGGTCGTTTATCACAAAGCTGTCAGCACCTGCACGCAATAGATAAGCGATTTGATCGCGACCAAACTTGCCAGCCATACGAATTTCACCTTCATAGCCGATTTGACGTAGCGTTTGGGCGAAGCTGAAGCCGCGTCCATCGGTAAAGGCTGGCACATGAATAACAATCAGTTCTTGTTGCAATAAGAACTTTGGTATACGCGTCAGTACCTCCGTATCGCTATCTGATGTGACCCAAACGCCCATACGGCTGGCATGTTCGGCTAATAGCTCGCGCAGTTGTTGAGACAGCCCACCAGCGATATTGCCTTTAGCATCTAACAAATCACTAAGTGGCAGTAACACATCAGGTTTTTCTTGTTTTTGTAGCAGCTCTAAAAGTGATATTTGGCTTAGCGTAATACCATCTGGTAGCGTATCGGTATATAGCGCTAACCAGGTATCGTTTTGGCTGATATTTTCGCCTTGCTCATTTAATACATGGTGATTAGCCATAGACCTTCTCCTTAAAGGGGGCAATGCCGACACGATCGACCAAGTCGCCAAAGCCTTCTACGTCATGTTCATTGCTGACGCGCTGCTCTATGTAGACGTCGATGATTTTTTGTATGGTCGTCGCGACATCATCAGAAGGTACGGCTTTGCCTAGTATCTTACCGAGTTTGGCGTTATTACTAGAGTTACCGCCAAGACTGATTTGGTACCAGTATTCGCCTTTTTTATCGACACCAAGTATACCGATATCGCCAGTATGATGATGCGCACAGGCGTTCATGCAGCCAGACATATTGAGGCGAATGTCACCCAAGTCATAAAGGTAATCGAGATCATCAAACTGTTTTTCGATTTGCTCAGCGATATTATGGGTCGTCGCGTTGGCAAGTGAGCAAAAGTCCCAGCCCGGGCAAACGATCATGTCGGTTAGGGTGTTGATGTTTGGGCGGGCTAAATGCAATTTAGCTAGCTGTTGCCATAACTCGTATAACTGATTAGTTTGCACATCAGCAAAAACTAAATTCTGCTGATAAGTACCACGCAACTCGCCAAAGCTATGTTTATCGGCAAGGTCGGCGAGGGCGTCCATTTGCGATTCACTGATATCCCCTGATGGTACGTACTTACCATTAACCAAACCTGCCTTTAAAGAAATCACCACGGCACGATAACCGGCGATTTTATGGGCAACCGTATTTTGCTGATACCAATTGGCAAAGTCTTTATCGCTATCAAGTGTCTGTTGTAGCTCAGACTGTATTTGCAGTGCATCGAAGCTAAGGTAATCAGGCTCAGTAAAAAAACTACTGGCTTTGTCAAAGTTGGCATCGGTTAATGTCAGTGAGCCGTCTTTGGTATGCGCTTCCCATTCGGCATCGACCAATTTAGCAAAGGCAGGACCACCCATGCTTTCAACCAATATCTTGATACGAGCTTTAAACTTATTGTCACGGCGACCATGTAAGTTATAAACCCGCAAAATGGCATCTAAATAGCTGAGCAGGTGCTGGCGCGGTAAGAACTTGTTAATAGTTTTACCAATGACGGGTGTACGACCAAGTCCGCCGCCCACAATCACTTCAAAACCAAGCTCGCCGGCGTCATTGGTTTTCAAATGCAGTCCAATATCATGCACTTGTGTCGCTGCCCTATCATTGGCAGTGCCGATAACGGCAATCTTAAATTTACGTGGTAAAAATGCAAACTCAGGATGAAAGGTAGACCACTGACGAATAATCTCGCAGTAAGGACGCGGATCGGCAATCTCTTCTTTATGAATACCAGCATAAGGATCAGTGGTGGTATTACGGATACAGTTACCCGAGGTTTGGATGGAGTGCATTTGTACTGACGCTAGCTCTGCCAAAATATCTGGTACTTCTTCAAGTTTTGGCCAGTTCAGTTGCATATTGGTGCGGGTAGTAAAGTGTCCGTAACCTTTGTCATATTTACGGGTAATCTCAGCCAATTTACGTAATTGATAAGTTGCCAATAATCCGTAAGGCACTGCAATACGTAGCATAGGTGCATAGCGCTGGATATAAAGCCCATTCTGCAAGCGCAGCGGTAAAAATTGCTCTTCTGGCAGCTCGCCTGCCAAAAACCGTTCGGTTTGGTCGCGAAATTGGGCGACTCGTTCTTCTACCAAGGTTTGGTCAGCGTAGTTATATTGATACATGACGTAATCTCAATTTTGTTTTTAAATATAAAAGCTGCGACGAAAATGATTTGCGTGTGTACTCGATTTTATTATTGCCAGTCGCAAGGTAAACCATTCAGATTTACATCATATAAGCTTAACCTTCTAAACATAAATTCCTTTAAGACATATCCATATCCAAACACAGCATAAATTTTCATAACGAAAGTTAGGTAGCCTATGCTTATCAAATTTAATAGCTACTTTTAATATTAATTTACGGCAATTAATACCTTATTCATCGCAACGCCTTTCAAAAAAGTTACTTTCAATTCAATCCTTTTTTTCACCATTTCTTAAGGTTGTAAAATTACCATGACATCTATCAATCCTAATCAATCACCATCAAAACTTGTTCCACCACACGGTAGCGCTGAGCTTAAGCCGTTGTTATTAAATGGCGACGCTCTTAAACAAGCATTAAAGCTTGCCAATACCTTGCCAACCATTACCCTAAGCTCTCGTGAGCGTGGTGATTTGATTATGTTTGGTATTGGTGGCTTTACACCATTGAATGGTTTTATGAATCAAGCAGATTGGCAGGGCGTGGTTGATAACATGCGCTTGCAAAGTGGCGACAATGCAGGCTTGTTTTGGCCAATCCCTATTACTTTGTCAGCACCCAAAGTAACTGCTGATAGTCTTAATCAAGGCGATAAAGTCGCTTTGGTGGCGCAAGATGGCGAGATTATGGGCATCTTAACGGTAGAAGAAACCTATACCATCGATAAAGACCACGAATGCCAGCAAGTCTTTACTACCACAGATGCAGAGCACCCAGGCGTTCAACAAGTCTTAGAGCAAGGCGAGGTCAATATTGCCGGTAGTGTCGAAGTATTAAGCGAAGGCGAGTTCCCAACCTTATACCCAGAAATCTATAAAACTCCTGCTGAAACGCGCGCAATTTTGGACAATAAAGGCTGGCAAACGGTTGCTGCATTTCAAACTCGTAACCCAATGCACCGCTCGCATGAATATCTTGCCAAGATTGCTATCGAAATATGTGATGGCGTACTAATACATTCGTTATTGGGCGCATTAAAACCAGGCGATATTCCAGCAGACGTGCGCCAAGAAGCGATTAAAACCTTGATTGACAATTACTTTAGAGCTGACACCGTTATTCAAGCCGGTTATCCGCTAGATATGCGTTATGCCGGACCACGTGAAGCATTGCTGCATGCCGTCTTCCGTCAAAACTATGGCTGTAGCCATCTGATTGTCGGTCGCGACCATGCCGGTGTTGGTGATTACTATGGTGCCTTTGATGCGCAGGCTATCTTTGACTATGTCGGTAAAGACGACCTTATCACTCAGCCGTTAAAAATTGGCTGGACGTTCTGGTGTAATGCTTGTAATGCCATGGCATCGGACAAAACTTGCCCGCATGAAGCGTCTGAGCATGTGAAAGTATCAGGAACCAAATTGCGTAAGGCTTTGTCTGAGGACGAAGAGGTGCCAGACAACTTTAGTCGCCCAGAAGTGCTACAGATTTTACGTAATTATTATGCAGGTATCGCGCGCGAGGAACGTACTGAGGTGAAGTTAGTTGGCGCTTCTGCGGTATAAGAATTAAGTATTAATTAATGAAATATTGAACAATAAAAAAAGGGTCAGATTTATTATCTGACCCTTTTTTATTTTTTTATTTGAATATCTTAAAAATATCGTGCTTAGCTTAGCTCTAAATCACCTGCCAGTTTTTGATATTCACCGACCAAGGTAGCACCACCCGAACAAAAATAATTCAATGCGTATTTATCTTGGCTATCAATGGTCAGCATATCGTCTTTAAATTGAAAAAAGGCGGTGCTGTCATTAACCTTGCTTTGGAAAATGACACCGTGCGCATCATCTTGACCCATCAATGTCGCTTTACCATCAAATTGACAGGTTGGTTTTTTGACATCACTACGCGCTCGTACTTTGATGTCAATCTGCTCATTCCCGTCTGCTCTTATTATCACACCCACCCAATCATAACCTTGTGCGCGCTTAGCATAATCTTCAGACGCATAATTGCCAACGACTGCTTTTACTGCTGGCGAGTTCGTAGTGGTAGAAAGTATGGTACTAGGTTGCGAGGCGCTCTGTTTGTCCACATTAGCTTTGGTTATGTTATTACAGCCACTTAAAGTAAGCAGCGCTGCGCTCGTCAAGGATAAAGCTGCAAAAAAACGCGAGTAACGAGAGAAAGAAATAGTCATTGAGACGCCTTGTTTGAGTGAATAAGTCGCAGAAAATGGCTCTAACAACCATATTAGCCACTGTTAATTAAGTGTATTGCTATTAATGAAAGTAAAGAATTTTAAGTTGCTAGCTATATGTAGGCCTTAAAGTGCAGGCGATGATAGCGTTTATCTAAATGCTCGTCTACTGCATAAGCAATACCATAACTTACGCACAAGTGACGCAATAGCGACGGCTTATCTCTATATCGCAAAAACGGCCATTAAAAATTCCCATTGTAGAATAACTAACAACATTACTTATGCCAAGTTAATCACTCGATAAGCGTATTTGTCACTAAGCATTTGCCATCTATGCTGCTAGCATATCTCTCATCAACAAAAAACATTCATCTACCACAATTTTAACAATCTCTGCCTTTGTTACCCTTATCAATTAATTCTGTAAATAAGGTCGACCAATCGCAGCATGACATTATTGAGAGCGTCTATGCAAACGATCAATCCCATTAAGAGTAACCTTTCACGTCATATCTCAGCGACTGGTAATCAGAGCATGCGAATCATGCAAAACAAAGCATCGCACACCTTGATAATAGGTGGCGTACTGAGTATGGCAGCATTTATGAGCGCTTGTAGCCCTACTGAAGCGACACAAAGCGACAGCCAAGCGGGCAGCAAAAAGTCAGTAGAACCGTCACAAGATATCGAGATACTCAACGTCTCTTATGATGTATCACGTGATTTTTATAAGGACTACAATACCTTGTTTGCGAAGGGTTATCAAAAACAGCATCCCGATAGCAAAGTCAGCATCAATCAATCACATGGTGGCTCAAGCAAACAAGCGCTATCGGTCGCTAACGGTCTACAAGCGGATGTGGTGACCTTTAACCAAGAAAGTGATATGAATCTGTTGGTCGAAAAAGGCTTAGTCGCTGCTGATTGGCAACAAGCATTACCAAATAAGGCTGTCCCTTATACCAGTACCATGGTGCTATTGGTACGCAGTGGCAATCCAAAAGGTATTAAAGACTGGCAAGATTTAGCACGTAGTGACATCGGTGTCGTGATACCTAACCCAAAAACCAGTGGCACCGCGCGTTATGCTTTTTTAGGCGCCTATGGCTATGGACTGCATCATTTTAAAGAAAATGTTAATGCTTCTACCAAAACAGATGATTTTATCAAAAAGCTACTGGCAAACGTCGTCACTTATGATAATGGTGCACGTGCCGCAACGACTAGCTTTACCCAGCGTGGTCTAGGCGATGTGCTCATTACGACCGAAAACGAAGCACATCTGGCTGCCAAGCAATTTGCCAAAGGACAAGTCGATATCGTTTATCCAAGTTATTCAGTATTGATTGCTAATCCTGTCGCGGTAGTGACTGGAGTGACGGATAAGGCGGGTAAAACAGCCGCAGCAAATACCTATCTTAAAGGATTATGGGACAAGCCAGCACAAGAACTCATGGCACAGATGTATATGCGTCCTAGTAATGAGCAAGTGCTTGCTGCCCATAAAGATACCTTGCGTGATATTGAAACGTTTGAACCAGTAGCCGTATTTGGTCCTTGGACGCAAATTATGGAGACTTTCTTCGTTGATGGTAGTCGTTTTGATACGCTGGCAAGTGCGAAATAAAAACAGGATAAGAAATTACTGTCTTACTTTCGGCTGTTTACTAGCGAATGATGCAAACAATAGGTCACTCGCTTATAAAAATATAAGGCTTATCAAGCGCTCGTTTTATTAAGTGTTTGATAAGCCTATATTTTTACATGCATTATTCCATTTTAGCAATAACATACGCATATTCGTCATTAAACATAATAAGCCTACGCTGTTAGCATACCTGCATTACTTAACTTATCTCCTTTGAGGCAGCCATGACATCATATACAGCAGGTTATAAAAATAAAACGATTAGTGTCCTAAGTATCGCCGGTGTGGCGCTTACTTTGGGTATGACAGGCTGTAGCAATAGTGAAAAGACTGAGCCAACTGCCAAAGTAGAGGGCGAGCCAGCAGCAGCTGAAAATATTGAGCTATTAAACGTCTCTTACGATGTAGCACGCGATTTTTACAAAGGCTATAACCCACTATTTATTGAACATTATAAAGCTGAAAACCCAAACAGTAATATCACTGTCAATCAGTCACACGGCGGCTCAAGTAAGCAAGCACTGTCTGTTGCTAATGGCTTACAAGCAGACGTGGCGACCATGAACCAAGGTTCAGATATCGAGCTACTTGAGCAAAAAGGTTTGGTTGAAGCAGATTGGGAAAGCAAATTCCCCGATAACGCTGTACCTTTTACCAGCACCATCGTTTTCTTAGTACGTAAAGACAATCCAAAAGGCATCAAAGACTGGGCAGATTTGACCAAAGATGGCGTTGAGATTGTTATGGCTAACCCAAAAGTGACGGGTAACGGTCGTTATGCCTTTTTAGGTGCTTATGGTTATGGTTTGAAAGCGTTTAATAAAGACGAAGCCAAAACAAAAAGCTATGTAAAAGACGTCCTTAAAAACGTCAAAGTTTATGAGAGTGGCGGACGCGCAGCAACCACGACTTTTGTTCAACGCGGTATCGGTGATGTGCTAGTGACCTTTGAAAATGAAGCCAATCTTGCAGCGACTGATTTTGGCGCTGGTAAAGTCGATATTGTTTATCCTAAATACTCTATCAAGTCTGAAAGCCCAGTAGCTATTGTAAAAACGGTTACCGACAAAAAAGGCACCACTGCTGCTGCAAAAGCTTATCTTGATTACCTATGGAGCGAGCCAGCTCAACAATTGGCCGCTGACTTGTATTTACGTCCAAGTGTGAAGAGCGTTCTTGATAAAAACGGTGATAAATTACCACCAATCGAGACTTTCCGTCCAAATGATACCTTTGGCTCATGGGATGACATCATGGGTAACTTCTTCAGTGACGGCGGTGTGTTCGACCAGTTAGCCGTTAACGCGCCAAAGTAAGCCTTAAAAGAATAACTCTGAAAAAAACAATTTTTAAAACATTAGCTCTTAAAACATTAGCTCTTAAAACATTAGCTCTTAAAACATTGACTCATAAAATATAATGAGTTTAGAGCTACCTTTAGCTTAGAAAGATAATCAACCTTATCTTTCGATAATAGAGCACACAACATAAAGGACATGGCCACTCGCGCTATGTCCTTTATACCATAAGCATACTAATAACAAGCTTGATATAAATGGTCTTAACGATAAGCACCGTTAGATATAGATAGGCAATAGGACATTATTATGAGTGCAACAACCACTTCTGCCAATAAACCTAGTCACAAGAAGGGCTGGCTGACACGCTTGCGCCAACGTAATGTGCTACCAGGTTTTGGGCTGAGTATGGGTATCACCGTCTTTAGCTTATCGTTATTGGTGGTGTTGCCGTTTGCGATGATGGCTTATACCACAACCCAAATGGGCTGGACAGGATTTTGGACAACCATCAGCCAGCCTCAGGTCGCAGCCGCCATCAAATTGACGTTATGGATGTCGTTTTTAGCCATGTTGACCAATATGGTGTTTGGTACCTTAGTCGCTTGGGTGTTGGTACGTTATGAGTTTTGGGGTAAATCTTTAATTAATGCCTTGGTTGATTTGCCATTTGCGCTACCGACAGCCGTTACTGGCATCTCACTTGCGACGCTTTACGCTCCTAACGGTTTGATCGGGCAGTGGTTCGAGAAAATTGGCATTCAAGTAGCCTTTACGCCGATAGGTATTTGGCTGGCGTTAGTGGTCGTGAGCTTTCCATTTATCGTACGTGCGGTGCAGCCCGTATTGGCAGAGTTATCGGTTGAGTTTGAAGAGGCCGCTGCGGTACTGGGTGCCAATCGATTTACTACCTTTCGTAAAGTCATTTTACCAGAGCTACTACCTGCACTGCTGATGGGCGCTGGCATGATGTTTGCCCGTGCTACTGGCGAGTATGGTTCCGTTATTTTTATCGCGGGTAATATACCCATGGAATCTGAGATTTTACCTATTATTATTATCAGTAAACTTGAGCAATTTGATATTCAAGGCGCCTCCGCAGTAGCGTTATTTATGCTGCTGATTTCTTTTGTAATTTTATTAACGATTAATATAGTGCAGTGGAAACTGTCACGCCGCGTAGGAGCTCGCTAAGATGCAAATAGCCAATAGCTACGACTATCAAAGCAATCCTGCGACCCGCGATAAGCCATGGATTCGACGCATCTTTATTACTATTGCCGTCTTATTTATGATTATTATGTTGGTTTTTCCACTACTTGCGGTATTTTACGAAGCGCTTAAAAATGGTTGGGAATTGTATATTGCTTCTCTTATTGAACCTGAAGCGCTACAAGCGATTAAGCTGACTCTCATTACTGCCGCTATCGTCGTACCGATTAATATGGTGATGGGCATCGCCATTGCATGGCTGGTGACTCGTTATAAGTTTAAAGGTAAGCAATTAGTTACCACGTTACTAGATTTACCGTTTTCGGTATCACCGGTGGTTGCAGGTTTGATGTTTATCCTGTTATTCGGTCTGAACTCTCCTATCGGTAGCTGGCTTGAGAGTATGGGGATACAAATTATTTTTGCGGTTCCTGGAATTATTTTGGCCACCTTATTTGTGACCTTTCCCTTTGTCGCTCGTGAGCTGATACCTTTGATGCAAACTCAAGGTGATTCTGAAGAGCAAGCAGCATTAACGCTTGGCGCTAGCGGTTGGCAGACGTTTTGGCATATTACCTTACCCAATATTAAATGGGCTTTGTTATATGGTTTGATTTTGACTAATGCACGAGCAATGGGTGAGTTTGGCGCAGTGAGTGTGGTCTCTGGTCATATTCGCGGCGAGACCAATACCATGCCGCTATTGGTTGAGATTGCCTATAACGATTATAACTTTACGGCCGCTTTTGCCTTATCCAGCCTACTTGCTGCCTTAGCGATGGTGACCTTGCTCGTGCAACAAGTGATGACTAAGCTGCAAGATCGTAAGTTTGCAAAATCTGAGCGGCTAGTGAGCGCCCCTGAATTGCCCGTTAGTGCCAATGCGACGGTTAAGAAGCCTGTTAGTAACGATAGAGACGCTGATAAATAAGTCACTACAGACGCTGTTAAAACTGCTGACAAAGAAAACAAAACGAGCCACCATTAGATAAAGTCATAATAAGAAACAAAATAAGAGATACTGCTATGAGCATCGAGATCAGACACGTTAATAAGAACTTTGGTAACTTTACCGCCCTAAATGACATTAGTATCACTGTGCCAACAGGTAAGCTGACCACCTTACTTGGACCCTCAGGTTGCGGTAAAACCACATTGCTGCGGATTATTGCGGGTCTTGAATATGCAGATTCAGGACAAATATTATTCGACGAGTTAGATGTGACCAATACACCAGTACAAAAACGCCATATCGGCTTTATGTTTCAGCATTATGCGCTGTTCCGCCATAAAAACATTGCCGACAATATCGCATTCGGTCTAACCTTGTTACCAAAGGCGGAGCGCCCAAGTAAAGCTGATATTAATAAGCGCGTTGCCGAACTATTAGAGTTGGTACAGTTACCACAACTGGCAAATGCTTACCCGCATCAACTGTCAGGCGGTCAGCGGCAGCGGATTGCGCTGGCACGTGCCTTAGCCGTTAAACCAAAACTGCTATTACTAGACGAGCCGTTTGGCGCACTTGATGCTAAGGTACGTAAAGAGCTGCGTACTTGGCTAAAAGACATTCACCATGAGCTTGGTATTACTAGCATTATGGTGACCCATGATCAAGAAGAGGCAAGGGCGGTATCTGATGAGATTGTGGTTATGAACCATGGTATTGTCGAGCAGGTAGGGACGTCAGAAGAATTGATAAATCGCCCAGCTAACGCTTTTGTGAGTGATTTTTTAGACTTAGTATAAAGCTTGGTATAGAAGGTTGAAGTAAAAAACACTATCAGTACCCATAAAAAAGACCTCACGATGAGGTCTTCTTTATGGGCTAACTTCATGTTCTAAAGGAAGCCAAATGCTTTTAATGGCAATGTTTCACTGCCTGCTACTGCGCTTATCAGTGCTAGGCGAGCTTTAGCCTTGTATTGTATTGTCTTTATCCAATATCTGCTTATAGGTAATATCCAATATATCTTGGCACCACTCTGGCAAATCGTCTGCGACCTCATACCACATCCAAGTACCATCACGGACACAATGTAGGATGCCCAATTTCTTCAGGTGATTGAGATGGCGAGATATCGTAGGTTGTGGCTGATCAAGTATTTCTACTAACTCACCGACGCAGCGTGATTCTTTATTATATAGGATTTGGAAAATCTTTAAGCGCGTAGGGTCAGATAATACTTTAAACAACTCTAACGGTTGCATCATAGAATTATTATTAGACATGCATCAATTCCAATATATATTTAGTTAATAGGGGGACAATATAACAGCAGTCATCTAAAAAATCGATTAAAAAATAACCAGATTTACAGTTCGTCGCTATTTTACTACCTTTCATACCTTTGAGTTACAAGGATCGTTATATTCAGTTACATGCATTAATTAAATGTAATATAACTATCAAGCGTTGGTTCATATGACGAATAAATATAACAAATACTATTGTAAATGGTAATAGTTATCGTTATTATAACGGATAACAAGTTAGTCAATCACAGTAGGAACCCGCATATGTACGTTTGTATCTGTAATGATGTCAAAGAAAAGCAAATTAAAGCTGCCATTGCTTCTGGTATTGATACGTTAGATGGTCTAAAAGATACCTTAGATGTCGCCACTTGCTGTGGCTGCTGTGAGCCTATGGTTAACGATTATCTAGATGAGCATCATGCCAAGCTTGATGTACTGGCTTATGCGGTTTAAAGCAAACGTTTAGAGATTTATCCTCTAAATGTCTACGCTAAGTGCCACAATTTCTAGCAGCGTAGCCATACATTTACTATCCTACATCTAAATTTCTAGCATTATACCGAAAAGCTTCATTGCAAGCGTCCATATAACATTACTGATACACCGCACCAATAATACTACTCTCTAGCCAGTCATCTAACCAATTACCTATACCTTTATTAAGAGTTAAGAGCGTATTAGCATGCGAGTCATTAACGCACCAATAGATCACTATAAATGTTGGGTGGTTATGATTCTCAATTTGCATCTTATTCTTAGTTCATATCGTTACAAGCGTTATGACGTCTGTATGCTACTATATACTTCTTAATTTGTAAGGATTTTCGTCGAATTAATCGTTACTGGTTGGTTTGCGAATAGCGCTTTATCTATATTCAAAATTATGAATGTAGATAATAAACAACAATAAATGCAGGAGTATTGGTGATGATTGGCAACCCAAAAGTGATTGATTATTTAAACTTTTTGTTAGGTGGTGAGCTTGCAGCTCGCGACCAATACTTTATCCATTCGGAGATGTATGCTGAATGGCATTACGGTAAATTATATGACCGTATCAGCCATGAAATGGAAGATGAAACCCTGCATGCACAAGCAATTATTCGCCGTATTTTGATGTTAAGCGGCACGCCTAAGATGCGCGTTAATGAGATTAATATTGGCGCAACCGTACCTGAGATGTTACAGCTTGATTTGAATTTAGAGTATCAAGTGCAGAAGCATTTAAAAGAAGGCATTGCGATTTGTGAAGAAGCGCATGACTATGTGACCCGAGAGATGTTGGTTGAGCAGCTAAAAGATACTGAAGAAGACCATGCTCATTGGCTAGAGCAGCAATTGCGCCTGATTGATATGATTGGTTTACCAAACTATCTACAAAGTCAGATGGCTGAAGTGTCTCCCAATCTTGTTTGATAGTAATGGATAGCAGTCGCCAATATTTAGCTTAAATCACAAATACGTAGGGAGAGAAAATATGGAAGGGGATAAAGAGGTTATCCGCGCATTGAATAAAGTGCTGGGTCAATCATTGATAGCCATTAATCAGTATTTTTTGCATGCGCGTATTGCGCGGCATTGGGGCTTAGAGTCATTAAACGAGAGTTTCTACAAACAGTCTATTGCTGAGATGAAATGGTCTGATGACTTGATTGCCCGCATTTTATTATTAGGTGGTTTACCGAATTTGCAAGATTACGGCAAGATGTTCATAGCTGAAGATGTGCCTGAAATGATTGACTGTAATTTGCGCTTAGAGAAGCAAAAATTTGGCATTATCACCGATGCGATTACCTTGTGTGAGGCGCAGCAAGATTATGTGTCCCGTCAGCTACTGGTTACTCTAAAAGATGGTAACGAAGAGTATCAAGACTGGTTAGAAACCCAAGAAGATTTAATGAAAGACGTCGGTATCGAAAACTATATCCAATCGCAGATGAATGACGATTAAATAATAGCAACTCTTATTTCTCATTGAATCGCAACAAGCCAGCCTATGTTTTGGTATCAACCAAGCATAGGCTGGTTTTTTTTGGTCTATTTTTAGCCTTTTTTATCTACATTTCTTTATTAAACTATTTTTATCTGTATTTTCTATAAGCCTTCAAAAATCGTTCTTAATATAAACCCCGACCATCTTCAGGTTTTAAGCGTAAAAAATGCAATCCTGAAAGAATGGTCAATATTCCTAATATCCAGTAGGTGGTTTGAAATGCTACCAGCGTATCCATCTGTAGGCGCTCACGTAATAGATTAAGCAGTGCTGCACCAAATGCAATACCAAAGCTGATAGCGAGCTGTTGGTTGACCGCCATCAAGCTATTACCGCTACTGGTTTGGGTACCTTGCAAATCGCCAATAGTAATGGTGTTCATGGCGCTAAACTGCATAGAGTTACAAGCGCCCATCACAGTTAAGATAGGGATAAACCACATCCACTGCGCGGCATCATTAAACTGCGCCAAGATGATAATGAGAATACCCATAAAAGAGGTGTTGTAGAACAAGACCGTTCGATAGCTATAGCGTTGGATAATCTTACTTACCCAAGGCTTAATTCCAATTGCACCGACAGCGATTGGCGCAAGTAACCAGCCTGCTTGTGAAGGAGAGTATTCAAATACTACCTGCAACAGTAGCGGCAATAAAAATGGCACAGCACTGATGCCTAACCGTGTAAATAGATTACCGGTAATGCCTATACGAAAGGTACGAATATGAAACAAGCTTAATGGAAATAGTGGTGCCTCTCGACGTTTGGCATGCCAAACATAAGCGCCTATTAGCAGACTTGCCAGCACCCCAAGCATCAGTCCATAAAATCCACGACCAACTTGCGCCCCAAACTCTACCGCCAATGTAAAGCCACACGCTGCGGCAGCAAACAATAAAAATCCGGTCCAATCTAGCCGCTTGGTATCCTCAAACAATGCTGGCACCAGTTTTTTGCCCATGATAAAGCCAAAAACACCCATAGGGATATTAATTAAAAATATCCAGTGCCAGCTGGCGTACTGAACAATATAACCGCCCAATACTGGTCCTACCAATGGCGCAACCAAAGCGGGGATGACTGCAAAATTCATCACCGTTAATAGCTTATTGCGTGGATAGGACTTCACCAATATTAAACGGGCAACGGGTGTCATCATTGCGCCACCGATAGCTTGTATAACACGCGAACCAATCAACAGATTCAAGGTGGGTGATGCGGCACATAACAGCGAGCCGATACAAAATACAATAATGGCAGCCAAAAACACACGGCGAGTGCCGTATTTATCTGCTAAAAATCCACTAATAGGAATAAAAATAGCCAAAGTCAGTGCATAACTAATAACCGCCCACTGCATTTGCAGCGGTGATTCGCCGAGGGCTTGTGCCATTTGCGGTAGCGAGGTGTTTAGAATCGTCGCATCTAAAATCTGCATGAATAATGCCACTGCCAGCACATAAGGTAGGTATTTATCTTGCGTTGGAGTCAGAACTACCATAGGGATATCACCATTATTCAGGACAGTGGTTGGTTAAAATTAGTTTAAACGGATTTTTATTACTATTTAATAAGTCGTTATATTCTACGTAGTATAGAAACAAGCGCTGGGTAGTTAAAGAGCAGCAAAGTAACGATAATTACAAGATAAGGCTTTAATGGTGGGGTAAGACCTCGCTATAGTGAGAAGCAGATGGCAAACAATACTATTTTTCATATCATTGTTTTTCAACCATCTCTGCTAGAAACGACAGTCAACACAATAAACAATACTATAAAAATAGGTCATATCATGAGTCAGAATAATAACGCTACAAACAGCCAGCCAGATAGCTATATACCGCCAAAAATTTGGACGCAAGATAAAGAGAACGGTGGCAAATTCGCGAGTATTAATAGCCCGATGGCTGGCGCGCGCCATGAACAGAAGCTGCCCGTCGGTGATGCGCCATTACAGCTGTATTCATTGAATACCCCAAATGGCGTTAAGGTAAATATTTTGCTAGAAGAGCTTGCTGAGCTTGGTATCAAAGGTTCAGAGTATGATGCCTATCTGATAGATATCTCTAAAGGCGATCAGTTTGGCTCGGACTTTGTCGCTATCAACCCAAACTCTAAGATACCTGCTTTGGTTGATAATACCGATGCTGGCGAGCCGATTGCACTCTTTGAATCTGGGGCTATCTTAATGTATTTAGCGGAGAAATTTGGTAAATTTATCCCAATGCAGCAAGGTAAAGCACGGGCAGAGTGTTTGTCTTGGCTGATGTGGCAAATGGGCAGTGCGCCCTTCTTAGGCGGCGGTTTTGGGCATTTTTACGCCTATGCCCCTGAGCCAATGGAATATCCTATCAATCGCTATACGATGGAAGTCAAACGTCAGCTGGATGTTCTTGATCGTCATCTAAAAGACAATCAATATATAGGCGGCAATGATGAGGCTGACTATAATATCGCCGATATGATTATTTGGGCGTGGTATGGTCAATTGGCGCTCGGTAAGCTATACGAGGCAGCAGAATTCTTACAAGTTGATGAGTATCCGCATCTACAGCGCTGGGCGAAGAAAATTGCTGATCACCCAGCAGTCAAACGGGCGGTAGATTTGGTCCTTAAGCCTATTGCTTAGATCGGTTGTTATTATTGATGTGAGTGATTAATTTGTGCGGATAGTTTGTTTATTGAAAATATAAACCTATTAACAAACAAAATAAATAGCTAATAGGGCTATATTTTCAACGGGAAACGAAAAAGGTTAATGAGTTCATCGCTCATTAACCTTTTCTATTTTTAATCTTCATAATTCTAAATAAGTATATAGATATAAGTATCTTGAAATATATTTTATGATTACATAATGGTACATTAGTACAACAGATAGAAACATTGGTACGTTAAGATAGCATCTGCCACCCATAAAGGGCGGGCGCTTATCTGTATTTTATTGATGAGTAAAGATGATGGAGGATAATACGATGCTTAAGAAAAGGCTAATAGTCTTAACGAGTGTGAACGTTGCTGGTGGTCCGAGCAAGGTTATCAATCCTCAACATTTAGAAAAAAATGGCAATCTTCAAGCGCCATCTATAAAAACAAAAAAGATAATGCACTCAATGTCAAAAAGAATTTTATTACCCATACTTACCGCCATCAGTGCTGTGCTATATAGCGCCGCGAGTAGTGCTGGCACGCCCGTAGATTTTACCAGCCAAGACTGGCAAGTAGTCTGTGACAATACCCGCACTTGCCGATTAGCAGGCTATCAATCTGATGGTAATAGTGATCTACCAGTTTCTTTGTTATTGGTGCGCCGTGCAGGTGCGAATGCCACGGTTGATGGGCAGGTGAAACTTGGCGGTGCTAAAGAAAGCTCTGCTAAAGCCTTGATGCAACTCGGTAATCGTCACCGGATATCGCTGTTTATCAATGACAAAGACTATGGGGAAACCAGACCCTTCTCAGGTGCTGCAGGTTATGCCGAGCTCACTTCAGCACAGGTAACAGCACTGTTAGAAGCGCTGCCCAAATCTAGTAAAATAGAGCTGGTTATCCGCAATACGCGCTGGCGCTTATCTGATAAAGGGGCGAGTGCTGTCATGCTAAAAGCGGATGAAGCACAAGGTCGAGTAGGTACAGCAAGTGCTTTTGTTCGTACCGATGGTGCAAGTAAGTCGAATGGCAGTGTCTTATCGCCTAAGCCGATACCATCGATACGTATGGTGATGCCAAACCCCAAACCCACCTCTAGCACTAAGAAAAAATTCGTCATGCGCCCCTCGCAATTATCAGAGCTGATGAAAGGGACGGTAAAAGATGTTAATAACGATTGCCCAAGCTTGGCTGATAAATCCGCATGGCGTATCAGCCGCTTAAACAGTAAGCAGTTGCTAGTACAGCATAACTGCTGGATGGGCGCTTATAATGTCGGTACTGGCGCTTGGGTCATGAATGACACCAAACCTTATGAGCCAAAACTGGTCACGACCGATGCGACCGACTATGATAAAGGTCAAATTACCGCTTTGCAAAAAGGGCGTGGTATCGGCGATTGTTTGTCCAAAACTGAATGGCTATGGACTGGTAAAGACTTTGAGAAAAGTCATGAAAGTACTACCGGTCTATGCCGTATGATTGAAGCGGGCGGCGCATGGCAAATGCCAAGCTATGTCACAGACGTTAAACTCTCACGTTGATAGTGAAGTTTTCGCTCATTTATTATTTGCTTAAAAAGCGCTGTTGGAATTTATATGCCATATAGCGCTTAATAATACAGATTATATAGTAATTTTATAAAAGTTATAAAAACGGCTACTAATTATGCTTTTTTGTGCTATACTGCGTCGCCACGTTAGCATAGTCTAATGTGAATTATGAGATTGATAACATCGCCTGCGATTTTGGGTCTAGGATGACCGAAAGTAATTGTTGCCGATGATTTTGTGTACTTAAATAATCCTATTATTTTTGACTCATATCTTATCTACGGACCCTTGTAGGGGCTAGATTGGTTGTTATTTACCTTTATCCGCTTTGGACAAAGCATTGATACTGAGTTTTTAGCAGACAAAGATGAGACACTCGGCACTACCACCAAAATACGTCAGACAGCACGAACGCCTTTATACTATTGACAAGCCTTATGGGTTTGGCATGCAATTATCATTATTTTGATAATAATTTTATAGGTGTAGCGTGATGAACGGTTATCAGTGGTATGCATCAAGTTTGCTGAATTTACAGCAGCTTATACTTACCAAGGATCTTCATGACTGACATCTTATCTGCAATCGCTGCTGAAAACGGCATCATCGAAACTACTAACACTCCAAACACTGATACTAATAATGAAGCGGCTACCACAGACGCTACTGACGAAAATAAAGTTACCTTTGCTGAACTAAATATTGCCAAGCCAATTCTTAGCGCGCTTGAGCGTAGTGGTTATACTCATCCAACCCCTATCCAAGCAGAAGCTATTCCTTTTGCTCTACAAGGTCGTGACCTTTTATTGTCTGCGCAAACCGGTAGTGGTAAAACTGCTGCATTCGTCATCCCAGTACTTGATCGTTTAAGCCGTGCGACTAGCTTCGACAAATTAACCAAAGCCCTTATCCTAACGCCAACGCGTGAACTTGCTCAGCAAGTACATGATAGCGTTCGTACTTATTCTAAAGATATGCGTGGTCTATTCTGCGTGCCTTTAGTTGGCGGCGCACCATACAACGGTCAGATTACTGCGTTGAAAAAAGGCGTACAGGTTATCGTTGCGACTCCTGGTCGGTTACTTGACCATATCAATGCCGGTCGCGTAGATTTATCAAGCCTTGAAATACTAGTTCTTGATGAAGCTGACCGTATGCTAGACATGGGTTTTGCTGACGATATCAGCGACATCCTACGTGCAGCGCCAATTGATCGTCAAACAATCATGTGTTCAGCAACTTGGGATGGTCCTGTCGGCAAAATCGCGGCAAGCTTCACCAAAAACCCTGAGCGTGTATCAATCAAAGTCGAATCAGCACACATCGAAGAAAAAGTGTACTACTGTGATGATTTTGAACACAAAAACCGTTTACTTGACAAGATCGTTTGCCACAAAGATATGGAACAAATTATTATCTTTGCTGCTACCAAACGTAGCACTGAAAAGCTAGCAAAACAGTTACAAGAGCAAGGCCATAAAGCAAGCTTCCTACATGGCGATTTGCCACAAAGCAAGCGTAACCGCATTGTTCAAGACCTGCGTAATGGTAAATGCAAAATCCTAGTTGCAACTGACGTTGCTGCTCGTGGTCTAGATGTGCCAGCACTATCGCACGTTATTAACTACGACTTACCGCGTCAAACAGAAGATTACGTCCATCGTATCGGTCGTTGTGGTCGTGCCGGTCGTACTGGTGTTGCTATCAGCTTATGTAGCATGGATGACCGTCCACAGCTTAACGCGATCAACCGTTATTTAGATCGTAAAATGGAAGTATCTGTTATCGAAGGCATGGAGCCTAAGAAAACTTACGTTCCTAGCGAAAACAAAGGTAATGGTCGTGGTCGCGGTCGTGGTCGTTCAAGCGGTGGCGGTAATGGTCAAGGTCGTGGTCGCGCGGGTGGTGGTTATCAAGGTAACCCTGCTAATGCTCGTGGTCGCTCAAGTGACAGCGCAGCAACTGGTCAACGTGCCAGCAATGACAGCGGTTATCAAGGTAAGCCACGTGATGCGTCAGGCAAACCAAGTGAGCGTTCAGGTGGCAAGCCTTATCAAGGTAAGCGTACTGGTGCTCCTAGCCGTGGCGATAGCACTGGCGTTCCACGTGGTGAGCGTGCTGCAACAGGTCGCGGTCGCCCAAGTGGCAGCCAAGGCCGTCCAGCAGGTCGTTCTGACAGCCGTGGTCAAGGTCGTCCAAACGGTGGCAACCGTGGTAACAACTCGTAATAGCCTTATATTTAACGATTAATAATAGGTTTAAGAAAATCCATTAACTTAGTCGTTTAGATAAAGCAAAAAAAGCCAGATATCTAGTTAATAGCTAGTATCTGGCTTTTTTGTGTTTAATGGTTTTATAGTTAGCCTTATCTATTTGCTGCTTGCAGGTCTATTTTGCCTTCTCTATACTGACAAGTTTTTATTCATAGTGTCCTTCGGAGCCATTTGATGCCTGACATTTTTCATTTAGCAATTGATAGTCTGCCCTTAGCGTTTGGCATCATTATGGCTGTTATCGGATTGGTGTTTTATACCCAAGGGTTACCTGGTAAGTTTTGGCGACGGTTTTATGCGCTATTACCGGGTATTGTACTTTGCTGCTTCATTCCTGCAACACTAAATAGCTTAGGTGTTTTCGCTGATGGTATTGGCTCGCAGATTTATGGCTTCACTGCTACTTATCTATTGCCAGCCAGTTTGTTGCTCATGACTTTGTCAATGGATGTGCCAAAGATATTGGGCTTAGGTTGGAAAGCGATTGCGATGTTCTTTGCTGCCAGTGTCGCCATTGTCATAAGTGGTCCTATTAGTTTAGGGATCGCTAAATGGGTATCGCCTGAGATGTTTACCGATGATACACTTTGGCGTGGCTTTTCGGCAGTCGCTGGCAGCTGGATTGGCGGCGCGGCAAACCAAGCGGCAATGAAAGAGTTGTTTGGTGTCAGCGATGACTTGTTTGGCATGATGATTTTGGTTGATACCACCAATGCCTCATTATGGTTATTGGCTATCTTAGTTATGGCAAAACACAGCGCTAAAATAGACAAGTTCTTACGGGCAGATAGCAGTAGTATTGATAAAGTGATTGCAGCAGTTGAAAGCTATGAGCGTGATCATGCGCGCCCAGCCACGCTCAATGACTTAATGGTGATGTTTGGATTATGCTTTGCGATGGTCGGGGTAGCGCATTTCGTCGGCGGTCAGATTGCAGGGTTCTTTGCGCCTTATAGCTGGGCGGTACAATATAGCTTTGCCAGCTCGTTCTTTTGGATGGTCGTCATTATCACCTTAATCGGTGTTATCTTCTCATTTACCAAAATCCGTCGGCTCGATCATGTTGGCGCTTCCAAAATTGGTACGGTTTTTATCTTTGTATTGATTGCGGCTATCGGTATGCAGATTAATTTAGCGGGCATCGTCTCACAGTGGCGCTTGCTACTTATTGGTCTACTATGGATGAGTATCCATGTGGTGTTAATATTTATTTTTGCTAGAATCATCCGTGCACCATTTTTCTTTTTAGCGGTCGGCTCTAATGCCAATACTGGCGGTGCGTCCTCAGCACCTATCGTCGCGACAGCCTTTCATCCATCGCTTGCACCCGTTGGCGTGTTTTTGGGTATCTTAGGTTATGCGGTAGGAACGTTTGGTGGATATATCAGTACTCAGTTGATGCGCTTGGTGGTGTCTTAGTTTAGTAATACTTTAGACGGCAAGACAAATACTGGTCAGTATTTTAAGCCCTTGAAAGCACGTTTTTTTAGGTCAAAACCCGCACTGATAATAGGCAGTTGCGGGTTTTTTGTTCTTCTAACTTGATATCTAGTATTTAATACTACGCTTTAAAAGAAGCTTTGAAATTAAGTTTTAATGTTAAGTATCGTTTTGTCTAACTCTGCTAGTAATAGGTAAACCTAGCCTAGGTATTTATCCCTGATATGTTAATCTTTTTAAGACTTCATAATAAAAATTAATAGGAATAGTAATTTTATGATCAATAATGAAAAGACTCCTAACCATTTTAATAATAACTTTAATAGCGCTATTAATAATACCTCTCACAGCCACATTCAGGTAAGGGGTGCTCGCGTTCATAATCTCAAGAATGTGGATGTTGATTTACCGCGCGATGCGTTGGTAGTATTCACGGGTATATCTGGCTCAGGAAAGTCCTCTTTAGCCTTTGGGACTTTATTTGCTGAGTCACAACGACGCTACCTTGATTCGGTATCGCCTTATGCCAGACGACTCATTGACCAAGTTGATGAGCCAGATGTCGATGCCATAGAAGGTTTACCACCCGCAGTTGCGCTACAACAGCAACGTGGCACGCCTTCGGTACGCTCATCTGTTGGTAGCGTCACGACTATCTCAAATGGTCTGCGCATGCTGTACTCACGAGCGGGAGAGTATCCGGCGGGCCAAGAGATGCTATACGCCGATGCGTTTTCTCCCAATACACCAGAAGGCGCCTGTCCGACTTGTTCAGGTATCGGCCGTGTGTTTGAGGTCACCGAAAAGCTAATGGTTCCCGATGATACTAAGAGCATTCGCGAGCGTGCTATCGCCGCTTGGCCGCCAGCGTGGCAAGGTCAGAACCTCAGCCGTATATTGACAACGCTTGGCTATAATATTGATAAGCCTTGGAACACACTACCGAAGGAAACCCGCGATTGGATTTTGTTTACTGACGATACGCCAACGGTGCCTGTTTATCCTGAGTACAATCTTGAACAAACGCGCGAGGCTATTGAAAAGGGCGAGAAACCAAACTATATGGGCACTTTTACTAGCGCCAAAAACTTCATTTTGCATTCTTTTGCCAATACCCAAAGCCCGCGCACCAAAAAGCGCGTCTCGCAGTTTATGCAAATCTCTGAATGTCCAGAATGCCATGGCAAGAAGCTTAAAAAAGAATCGTTGTCAGTCAAATTTGCCGGATTAGATATCGGCGAGTTATCACAATTAACCCTCACCGAATTGGCGCTCAAACTAGAGGACGCTGCCAATAGAGTCCCTGATGATAATATGCCAAACCGCGAAAAGGCCATCGTTGCTCAGCGTATTGCCAGTGATATTCTTGCCCGCGTCGAAGCGCTGACAAGATTGGGATTAGGATACCTATCACTTGGACGGACGACACCAACTTTATCTCCTGGTGAGTTACAGCGTTTGCGACTGGCGACTCAAATTCGCTCGCAGCTTTTTGGGGTCGTTTATGTGCTTGATGAGCCGTCTGCAGGTTTGCATCCTGCCGACACTCAAGCACTGCTTGGCGCGTTAGATGAGCTCATAGCAGCGGGTAATTCGGTATTCGTCGTTGAGCATGATGTGAGTGTGATTAGGCACGCGGACTGGGTGGTCGATGTCGGGCCAAAAGCTGGCACGCATGGTGGTGAAATTGTGTATAGCGGACATGTAGATGGCTTGCGTGATGTTGCCGAGTCGTACACTGGTCAGTATCTTTTTAACGATACGACTATGGTTAAAGAAAAATCAGAGATAAGACAACCAACGGGTTGGCTTAAGCTTGAGAATGTCGAACGAAACAATGTCGATGGGCTAGACGTTGAGTTTCCACTAGGTGTGATGACCAGTGTCACTGGCGTCTCCGGATCAGGTAAATCAAGCCTCGTCAGTCAGGCATTGGTTGAGCTGGTGACTGAAGCGCTGGGGCAAAAGTCTGTCGTAGAAGCGCCAACGGATGAAGCGGGTTTGCTTGAACAAGAGTTTGAGACGCTAACAGATGGAAAAATCGTTGCTGGCATAGATAAGGTACGTCGTTTGATTAATATTAATCAAAAAGCCATTGGTCGTACACCGCGCTCAAACCTTGCTACTTATACAGGACTGTTTGATGATGTGCGTAAATTATTTTCGGCAACAGAGCAAGCAAAAATGCATGGCTATGATGCTGGTCGCTTTTCATTTAATACGGTAAAAGGACGCTGCCCAAATTGTGAGGGATTAGGGTTTGTCAGTGTCGAGCTGTTATTTTTGCCAAGTGTTTATGCGCCGTGCCAAGTTTGTCATGGTCAACGTTATGATGATGACACGCTCGCCATCCATTATCGAGATAAAAACATCGCTGAAGTACTGAATTTAACGGTTGAGATGGCTTATGAATTCTTTGTGGACGAGGCGTCAATCTTGCGCTCCTTAGACGCTTTATTGCAAGTTGGTCTAGGTTATTTACGTCTTGGTCAGCCCGCTACTGAATTATCAGGTGGCGAAGCTCAGCGTATTAAGCTTGCGACCGAACTTCAGCGTATCCAGCGAGGCGATACCCTTTATATATTGGACGAGCCTACCACCGGACTACATCCTGCTGATATCTCCATGCTGATGACACAATTAAATGGACTTGTTGATTCGGGTAACACGGTGATCATGGTCGAGCATGATATGCAAGTGGCCAGTAATAGTGATTGGATTATCGATATAGGACCAGGGGCAGGGGATGAGGGCGGACTGATTGTCGCTCAAGGTACCCCTAATGATGTCGCAAAATCGAAGATTAGCCGAACGGCACCGTTTCTATTGGTGTAGGGTTATTCGCGATCGATTTTTACAATCTTTACTGAGAGTAAAAAATAGAGAGCCTGTTAGCCAAGCTCTCTATTACTGTTGATAGTTATTGCTTTACCTCATTGGGTTAGAGCTACATTACCACCACCAAACCTTCATCTGGACCAATCTTGCCATCACAAACCTCTGGGTAAACTTCAGATAGACCGCTAAGACCATTCAACTCTTTGATTTTTAGCCAAGGAGCAGTTTTTGCCGCGCTTTTCAATATATATCTCATAGAGCGGTTGTTAAATTCCTCATAACCCCATTCCTTTATACGTTGCTGCATATGGCTAGGTGCAAAAAACTGATGGCTACGTTCTTTGATAATGCCATCAGCGCCTCGCGATTCATCCCAGTGGGTCAAGCCGACATTACTGGTATAGCGCATATTATCACCTAGATGCGTATGCAGTCGACTGAGCAAGTCAGCATTGGCTGACATGTCGACGATGACAGTTAGCTTACTTGCATCAATCTGCTCAAGGCTGTCATAGCTTAACACGCTATCATAGGCGTCAATTAAGTTGACAAAGTCTAGATGCTTATATGATGTGAGACCAATGATATGCGGCGCGTCTTTATCTTCCATTAAACCATAGGCCAAGCCGGTACTGGTTTTGCTAGAAGCACTGATAATAATGACTTGTTCAGCGTCAAACCAATCGTTACTTTTTAGTAGGTCATATAAACAAAATGACGCCATATGCAATGGGAACAACAGCATACGCTGGTTGTCATTAGCTTTGTCATAACCTGATTCATACTTTACTCGTTGATACATATTATAGGTAGGTGGCAGCTGTGCACGATGCGCACTACCGTCCGCTAATCCTGTGGGCGTAATTTTCTTAGGTTTTAACACTAAATCATGGGCTGGCGGGAAGTAACCAAAGAGCCGTTCACCAACTGGCAACTCAGTATTATTTGATTCGATCACATCAGCAAAACCCCACACTGGAATAATGCCCCAATTTTTGGCATCTTCACCATGTGGCGGGAAGAACTGCCAGTATTGTAATGGATCGCCCATTGCGGCATAGGTAATGTTGTTGGAGGTAAAGGCGAAGCGGTCCACTTCGACTAAGACTTCGCTATCGCCTGCCGTGTTGATTGGTGCTTGTATCAAGCGACTTTGAGTTATATCTTCTTTATTAGTTTGAAACTCTTGCATCGTTATATCCTCAAAACCTGTCTATTAAAAAGATAAATTAGCAAAGTTAATGATAGCGCTGTGTAATATGATGTTATGGTTCAATGATATTAAAAGGAAATAAAATGTTCAGCATAATAAAAGATTGGCGCGAGCAGCGTATATTGGACAATAGCGAATTTACCAATGCCGACTGGATGCAAGCTACCAAACGCATTGTCATACTTGATAGGCTGAATGAGGATGAAATGAAACGCCTGTTTGAGCTGGCGACTTTGTTTTTGGCTGATAAGTCTATCAAAGGTGCTCAAGGTTTTGAGATTACAGATATGGTTAGGCAGTCTATTGCCTTGCAAGCCTGTTTACCTATATTAAACTTAAGTCTTGATTGGTATGCTGGCTGGTCATCGATAATCATTTATCCTGGTTCGTACAAGAGCGAAACCACTACCATGGATGAGTTTGGTATCGTTCATGAGGGTACGCAACATCGCAGCGGTGAAGCGTGGCAGCGCGGTCCTGTTATTCTGTCATGGAAGGATGCCAAACACTCAGGCGAGCGTGATGGGCATAATGTCGTCATTCACGAGTTCGTACATAAGATTGATATGTTAAACGGCCGCGCCAATGGATTTCCACCATTACAACCTGATATGGATCCTGATCGTTGGACTGAGGTGATGACGCGAGATTTTGAGGATTTTCAAACCCATCGTAAGTCAGGGTTGGATCGTTATGGCACGACAAATCCGGCTGAGTTTTTTGCAGTACTCAGCGAGGTTTTTTTTGAGACACCGCAGAAGCTAGTAGATGCTTATCCTGATATTTATCAAATTATGGTCAAGCTCTTTCGTCAGACGCCGATGTGAGTAAAATTATTTTGTTAGAACTTATTAGAAACAAGCTATTTATGAGAGTGTGTCTATCATGAAAAATTTGCTTATCTTAACTTGTACTTTACTGTGTATGCATACAGCACAAGCACGTTTTCCAACTCAAGAAGATTCTATCAATGTAATTTCACAGTATCCTAAGGAGTTGCAAGAGTTGGGAGTCTATATCGATTCAACCCTAGAGGCTGTACAAAACATCTCTGATAAGGAAGACTTTTGTTCAACTCAGACAGTTTTTGCCTTTAATATTATGGAAATGAGGCAAAAAGGGGTGGATTATAGTGATGTTTATCATTTAATGAATATAAGTAATAAAGCAGATTTAACGACAAAAGGAATAGCTAAACTAGATATCTATAAAGGCGTTTTTGAAGAAGCTTATGATTATCCTATCTATCCAAGCAAAGAAGACAAGGGGACGGCTACCACTTTTTATATGACTTATAAAAACCATCAATGTTTACTCAGTTTATAAATCATATTAGAGGTTTTTATTCGCTGCTTTCTAAAGTTTCTAGCAACTTAAAATATTAAATATGAAGTAATAAAAAAGGGCAGTGCATCACATAGGATGTACCGCCATTTTTTTAAATATTGATTTTTAAATCATATGCTTAGGCTTATATTTTTGCTGATAGCTATACCGTCCATCGGTCATTGATGATACCTACCAGATAGCGTCTACCTTGATATTCCTCAAATATCAAACGCATACCACGCCAGTCTATACCGTCGTATTTATCACTGCCTTTGTAATAAAAATCCACCACATCTGACTTTGGATAAGCCTCATTAACGTTGTTAATCATATTACCTCTAGATTCAAAGGTATTGACCGTGATGCGTGCGTTATTATATTTTTTACCATCAATCCAAGTATCTAAATATTCTGGTAACGGCACGACCAATGCCTCGCCAGCACCATCCAATTCGCCCCAAGTGAAGCGAATTTTTGATTGATTCAGATATTGAGCGAATTGCTCACGGCTAAAGACTTTATCCTTGTCTAAATGCACATGAGCATACATCGAAAAACGGACGCCACGTGTTGGGTGGATGTCGTCTGTTATTCGAGAGAAGTCATTGTTGGCAAGGGCCCGCTGGATGCGTAATGCTTGCTGTCTGAGGGTTTGCTGACTCATATCAGAGACCACAGACACAGACGGGGTGCCAGTTGATTGATTGGAAGCTGTTGCACTGGACTCAGCAGAAGATTGGCAACCAGTGATTGCCAGTATTGAGGCAAAGCCTGCTGCGCTTGATAGCTTATAAAGATAAGACTGAGAAATAGTAAAACAAGATAACGGCATCATAACAATATCCTTATCATAGCTTAGGTAAGTCAATCTAAAATCAATATGACAGTAAAGGGGCGTTTACTTATAAATGGTACTCATTGATAGTACTCAAAAGGTATCAAAGTTCATAATGATGCTGTGTAAACGGCTCTTTTGTTCAATAAACCGGATTCACACAATTATGCAGAAAAACAGCAGTATGTATATGATTTAATGAATATAATAATACTTAAAACCTCATATTCCAAGGTCGTATTTTATGGAGGATGCCATGCAAAAAATAATACTTCCCATCATGATATTCGCTATAGAGTTTTCTGCTATTACGGCCAGTGCCAATTCAACAGAGCCGTTACAGACAGCTTTTGCCATGAAAATTGATACTATCGGTAAAATGTACCAGCAGGATGTGAATAATCAAGGTCAAGATTATCCGGTCGTACTACAACAATATGCTAGCCCAGAGCTACAAGCTGCCATGCAACTTGAGCAAGCCTATTTTGATAGAGAGCAAATGTCCTGTCATATTGGTTATGACGTTTTATGGAGCTCTCAAGATCCAGACTACGAACAAGATAAGCAGTTTTCAGTGACCACACAAGGCTTGGTTAAAGTTAGCTTAGCGCAAGGTGATGAAGTTTATTATAAATTGTCATGCGATAGTGTTGATAATAAAGCGGCTTGCCAAGTGACAGATGTAATACTGGATGAGGCCGGCACATCTTTACGAGAGTATCTTCAAAAGAATTGTCGTTAGCAGAAGTTTTAATTGAGAAGTTAAATATATATTTTAGTATTTAATAAATCATGTTAGAAATGTATGGGCGCATTCGCAAATTGCACGATATAAAATATTATGCACTCGTCTCCTAAGACCGTTGGTTTGTTTTCGCATAATGTATATTATGTTAAACTAAGGCTACCGTACAATAAGTTCATGGAGTCATGATTAGATAGTAAATTGTTGGTAAGTTTGGTTAATAACTGCTTGACCAGAATATGTAGAGCCCATCAAATAAATGCTGGAATTATTCTTAACGTAATTACTAACTGACATGTCCTGAAAGCTTAATACGCGGAGTCCTAATCGAGCTTAGTACATTAGATCAAGTCGCTAACAACCTCTTTGCATTTATTTCATAAACCTTTTATAAATGTGTTGTAGATACAGTCACTTTTACTGTTCATTCAAATTAGTCTCTTTAGTGAATTTGTTCTGACTATGGTTAATATAATTATTACCTTCACAATGCACAGCTAGCCTTTTGAGTAGTCTCTCATTCCTAATAATCACATAACAGCCAAATTCACCATCATTCAATTGTTAGCATCTTAACCAACTGGCTCTTTGGTACGAATGTTCTTGCGAAACGTTAGGTATATAAAGATATCACTACCTATTGACTACTAGCTGAGATCAAAAGCCATAACTCTTTTGGGTATCTATTACTTCATATCATTTCTAATAGTGCATGTATGATCTAACAATGTTCTTACCTGGGCTGTCTGCAAGTCTGGTTTAGATCTACCTTAGAGTTACGAATATCATTGCCAACTAAGCTGTAATACTTTTTGTTTTAAGTCATCAGAAACCTCCCTCACTACTAAGTAAGTATTTATCCCTCTTCACAATATGCTTCAATCTGAAGCACTAAGTTAACAACCTCCAAATTTGCACAGAACAGTACTATGCCCCTGATTTTTATATTCTGTGCACGTACAGGAGCATGGTTTTCTGATAAATAAAGTGGAGAACTCTATCAATAGTAATAAATACCGTTCTTACTTTTAGCCTATCTGAAGTTTATTGCCTCAAACACCATATATATCAATAAACACATAGCTTACTCCCTTTCTTTCCCCTATAATATAATCATCCCCAACCTTCACTTGGGGATAATTACGTCTTAAGAGCTATTATATAAAAGGCTTTAATAATAATACTAACGGATACCAGTGTCCACGACAGTGTCCAATAATACTCCTTGCAGCTTTCCTTAACTTGGAAGACCTACTAAAAGATTACTCTGGACCTCAGCATATAGATATCAGATCAATAATAATAACTCATCTATCTTAGATAAATTAAGGATACACATCATGACTATCAACAATGCAAATGATATCAACAAGCTAGAATGCCGAGATAAAGATTATTCGGTTAGTGTCTCAGGCGTAGCTGGTCTAAGTCTTCGTATTTATCCAAATGGTAAAAAAGAATACTACCTGCGATATTCTCATCCGCACATCGATGGTAAGCGACCTAGGATGATGTTGGGTAAAGTTGAAGACATCAGTCTGTATGAAGTTAAATATAAAGCAGACACCATTCTTGATATGGTCGCAAAAGGTTCTGATCCTAAAGCTATCCAAAAAAAAGAGCAAACCAATAAATATACCCATCTAAAAAATTCCACGTTTTCTGAAATTGCTCAAGCATGGCGAGAACACAAAACAGCAGGTCGCACTCAAAGTAAATCTAAAAAACTGTCATATAGTGAGTCAACCCTCAAGTTCTGGGATTTATGTCTAGGATATATGTGTCAAGAAATTGGTGATTTAAGAATGAACGATATCACTAGCGAGATGATACTGAGTGTGTGTGAGTCGATTCAGAATAATGAAAACCAAGCAACTTTCGTTGGTGCGAGCACTCGTCTGTATACTGAAAAAGTCTTTTCGTTTGCTGTTGCTCGAGGGTTGTGCGATAGAAATGTGGCGATTGATACCCGAGGTGAGCTTGCACCTGCCAGCTCAGGCAATCACTTACCAGCCATTACCAAACCAGAGCAATTCGCAACTCTCTTAAAAGATATGTCCAACTTTAAAGGCGCAAGTAAGATTACACTAGAGGCTATGAACCTACTGCCGTATGTATTTGTACGTAGTATCGACCTGCGCTCAATGCGCTGGGATGACATCGATTGGGACAATAATACATGGGCGTTCTCCCCCATTAAAGGTGAAGGTCGTGATGATATGGTCTCGCATTTAGTTGTTCCCTTGGCCACGCAAGTAATTGCGCGATTACGAAACATTCAGTCAATTACTGGGCATAAGGAATATGTATTTGCGTCGATGCGCGGTTCAAGCAATGCTTATATCAGTAAAGCGACGTTGGTACAGATATTCCACCGGCTTGGATACAAAGACGTGCAATGTGCGCATGGATTTCGAGCATCTGCTAAAACCTTGCTTATGGAACAACCTGAACTGCGTTACTCAGACATCGTGACTGAACTACAATTAGGCCATCGAATCAAAGACACACATGGCGGGGCTTACAACAGACTTGATGAAATCGATACTAGGGTACAGATGATGCAAGATTGGGCTAACTATATAGACAAGTTACGAAATTCAAAGTAAAAATCATGTTGGGCTGACTATATCGCACAACGATAATTGTTTTTTTAAATCCTGTTTGCTACAGATTTCATTATAATAATCAAGAGGTGAATTGTTTCTGCCAACTAAAAAATTGAGCAATATCATTGCTTTATAGTAAGAGCTAAGATAGCATTTGACTGTAGGGAATATCTTAATAAAAGTTCATATATTTGCAGGTTTACATGTCAATACTAAAAATAAAATCTATTACATTAAACAACTCCAATCGGCTTAGTTTTTTGTTTGATAATACTACTAAACTTCCCTGTTTATATCCTATGCTATATATCAATAGCTCATTGAGATTTAAAAGTGACTCAACACAACAAGCTTATTTGCAAGGTATCAAACAATGGTATGATTTTTGGCGAGAAAAATATGATCAGTCATTCTGCAAATATTTCAGAGAGCATAAATCTAATCCAGAATTGATGATTAAAGAAATAGATAGCTTTATATTATATTTGGAAAGTATGAAGGTAGTTGATCAGAAACTAATTAGATTAGGAAGCAATCCTTCAATTAATTATAATACACTTGCACATCGTTTGCGGGCTATCCTTAGCTATTTAAACTATTTGCTAGATACCTTCAGTCAAATATATGGTAAATCTATAAGTCCTGAAATTGCTAGATACAAGTCTGTAATCTATCAAAAGTATGATCTTGTCAAAAACTTATCCTCTAATCATCACAAAGCTCATAAAAATGGAACGAACTTCAAAAGCCTTACAGAGGAAATGCAAAAAGCTTTATATTCTATTATTTCACCTAAAGCACTAGAACCATTATTTAAAAGTAAGGAAGCTCAATTAAGAAACTTTCTCATTGTACGTTTGCTTTTGAACTATGGCCTGAGGACTGGAGAGCTACTACTCTTAACTCTTGATTCAATTAAACCCGACTTAAAAACACATAACACCTACCTCCTTATAACTGATACACATGATAGAACAGACACTCGTACAACAAAGCCACAGATTAAAAACGTTCAGTCTATTCGAAGCATTCTATTGGAGAAACGCGATGTTCAATTTATAAATATGTATATCAATCATATTAGACGCAAAGAAACTAAAAATTGTATGCTATTCCTATCCTTACAAGCACCCTACGCACCTCTCAGTAAATCAGGTTTTAAGAAAATCATAGCTACGATTAATGAGAATATGAAAAGTAAGTATCCTCAATTCTTTGACACTAATTATGTGGATTCTTTTGATAAAATTTCAGCTCATACTCTTCGGCATACATGGGCATATATGATGCTTAAGTACAACTATGAATCATATTTAAGCACTCATAATAAGGCAAAAGCAATGGAAAAAGCTGTCGAGAATTTAAGAAAAATGGCAGGTTGGTCTCTCAATAGTACTATGCCATATCTATACGCCAGCCGCTTTATATCAGAAAATGCCAACTTAGCTAATATTCAAAGAATTACAAAAGTGGATACATTATGACTAATACCAATCTGGCATTTAATTTTCTTGAGCATTCGAGTCATCGTTTATTTTCTGAGGCTCAGATAGATAAAATTGACAGTCTACATATCCCTACTATAATTAGGTTTATGCTTGCTGATAGGTATGAAACGAAATTTATCAACTCTACCTCAAGTACTTGGGATTTTCTATACTCCGGTAGAAAAGAATACATAGATTTCACTGAAGAAAAATATTTAGATAAGCATGAGATTAAGTTGTTAAAGTTTTTTTTAGCTTACTACTCTCAGCTCAATAGCCCTGCCTATTTATCAAGGTACTTCAGACAAGTTAGGTCTAACTTTCAAAAGTTAATAAAAAGCGGAAACTCTTTCAGTTATATAAGTTTCAAAGAAATTCTTCTAGATTTAGCTGTAGATGAATCTAAACATAGGGAATACTATACACTAAAGAACTTTGTCAGATTATTAATAACTGAAGGTTTTGAAGGGTTTAGTGAAGAAGATGAAATTGATCTTGAGGTATTAAAGAGACCAAAAACTTTTAACTCAAAATTGTTCTATCAAGAAATCGAGGATCCTATTAGTAAGCCTACGGTTACAATGATACAAAACGGTTTTGCGAAACTAAATTCAGAAATTTCTCAAAAACAATTAATATCAGATAATATTATTAAAAATGCCTCTATCCTTGGTCTTATCTATGTAACTGGTATGAGACCTGTCCAATTATCCAAGCTTTCTGTTGAAGATATAAAGATAGATACATATACGGAAGAAGGTGAAAGTAAGCGCTACAGCATACTTGTGCCTTATGCAAAACAAGGCCGATTCAATCATACTAAAATTTCTATAAAACTACCTGAAGAAATCGCTACAGTTATTTTACAATATATTAAACGGTTTGAATTACCTATAAACCATCAGCTTTTTGATTTAAGTAACTATGCAGTGATTTACTGTAATACTGCCATCAACGAACAACTCTTTGAATTCTCACCGCAGGAATATCAGCAACGGGTTTCAAATGGTGAACTAATCCAAATTAAATATACAAGCTCTCAATTCCGTCATCATGTAGCTTATTCAATGGCACTATCAGGATCAAGTGCGGAAGACGTTGCCCATATCTTAGGACACTCGTCATTAGTTACAGCTAGACACTATATTTTTTCATCACCCAATCTTGCTCAAATTCGAGCCATGGCGCTCGGTAGAAACCCTGTTTACCAGCAAATGATAGCTATGCTAATGACTGGCGATATCATTACCCAAGAACAAGACCACGGAGAGAATATAATAGGATTCGTTAATGACAAAATCCACAGCAATATAGGCAAATGTAGCTATAAAGCTAACTGTTTCCTTGAACCTGTTCGTAGTTGCTATGGATGTGTCTATTTTCACGCTTATTTACATGGTAATCATAAAGAGGTCTTAGAGTGTGTTCAAAACGAACTAGAATCTATCGTATCTCTCTCTGATGCTGTTTATAATTCATCAAATCCAGTCATTGCTGTTCACGAAGCGACTAAATTGGAAATACAGTCAGTGATTAAGCGCTGTGAGCTAAATAGTGAGGTGAAAAATGCAGATGAATAGCTATGATAAGTTCATTGATGAGCAAAAAGAGTATTTTAAAAATAACTTATACCAACCTAACGATGCTTTATGGGAAGATAGTTTTTGGTTAAAAACTGGTGTAGGTTCAAGCTGGCTGCTATCGAGAGGCAAGTCAAGTATCAGTTTCAATTCAATAAATAAAACAAAAGGGCTGCCAAATATAAATATATCTGAATATTATCAACAATTCTGTAAAGCAATGCTAGTGTACAGCTATCGCCAAGCTAATGGTAAAGTTTCACCACAAAAGCTTGTTGCTGAACTTTTAGTGTTAAAGCGTTGGTTTTATTCCTTACAAGAACTCATATCTGACACTCATCCTACAAAGCTGTCGACAGAAATTCTTAACCATGCCTACTTCTTATTAAAGAATCATAGTAGTGCTACTAACCTTCCAGATCATGTCGGAACATTCAAAAGACTACAAGACGTAGTAAATAAATATGGATTCACTTCTAAGAAGTTAGAGTTTGAAGTTGATTTAAAATATATTAACAAACAGAACAGAACACAGAAAGCAAGAATAACTAAAGAGCTTTTTGAAGATAAAAATATCGATGAAAACAAGATAAATGTAGAAAAATTAATCTCGATTCAGACCTTTATAAATATTGCTTCGCTCAAAAACTTTTGTCAAAGTGAAGGCGAAAAAATACTCTTAAACTCGTTATTTTTATCTATCGTGACAGGATTTCGATCGACTGAAACAATAATGCTGAAGAAAGACTGTTTAATTGAAAGACCTATATTGGACCCACAGACTAATGAGTCTATAAGCATCAATGGCAAGATACAATCCATGCTTGGTATACGCTATTATGGTGCAAAAGGGGCTGGCGAGAGAATTCACTGGGTTGAGCCGTCTTCAATTACGCTTGTTAAAAGCATCGTACAAAACACTTTGAATCTTACCGAAGAATATCGAGAGCACCTAATTTATTTGAGGCAGAAAAATTTAAAAGACTTTCTTCCTAAGGGTATTGATGAAATTCCTGATGATTTGATCGAGCTAGACGATTTAATCGGCCATTTATTTATTTCGAAACAACAAACAAGAGGACGTAATGGTCAGAGAGATGTAATATTCGAAATACTTAAAAGAGCCAAAGTAGAGCCCGACAAGGTAATCCCTAATGGGAAAGATGATTTAAAGTTCTATAGTAAAAGTACTTTAAATCAATATATTAAGTCAATAGCAAATTACGATACTGAAGAACCTATAAATAAAAAATTTGATTTTGAAGGTAAAATGGTCAATATCTACTATGAGGATCTATTGTTTATAGTTCACCATGGTAGCACTACCCTATTCCGAAGTCTGATCAATAAAACGAATGTTACAACACTAGACAACCGTGTCATAAATAATTTCTTAGGCACAGGTAACAATAAATCAGTATTTGAAAAATACGGTCTTAATGATAAGGATAATCAACCCTCTAAAATAAGTACCCATATCCCTAGGCACAACATTAACACTTTCCTAGCTATTGCTGAAATTTCAGACCACCTACAAGCAATGCTAATGGGTCGGGTTGATATTGAACAAAACAAATACTACCAACATTTAAGCATTAAGCAAATAAGCCAAAATGCTAGTTTGACTAGTAACAGTAGTCAATTTCAGGCACATAATGAGTTAACGGCAGTTTCAGAGCTTGTGCAGCCTGGAGAGAATAATGTAAAAAGCCCAATTGATGACATCTTAGAATATGGCTTGATGCTCTTCAGTAACGATCAAGACCTAGAAAACAATCTAAAAAATAATTTGCATACTTTTGATAATACTAAAGAAATATCAAACTTTATCGAACAATCTATGGGAGAGGATTACTTTGAAGATATTGCTAAAGCTTTTGATGAATTAGCTCTCACAGAACTAGATAAAGCAAAAGAGCTCATAGATACCCATGCCTACTTACACCCCCTAACCTTTGGCTCATGTATGCGTAATATAGCATCTCACGGTTGCCCTAAGAGATTAGCATGCCAGTCAGGTGCATCCTGTGTCAATTTCACGGTGACAGGACGTATGGGCGAACTTGAAAATTTAAAGCTCACTAAAAACAGACTACTTGAACAAGCTGAAAACTTAGTTGATGATTCTGAATTTGCACTAAAAGTAAAAAAGCAAATTCAGAACCTTGAGGATTTTGAACAAAAAATCACGGTCGGCTACAGTAATAAAATTCCAGTAAATATATATAACGCAATAGATACTGAGCTTTCTCAGCCAAAGACACTTGCTGAATTGTTTTCACTAGAATATGAAAAGATCAAAGCTAAGGATGAGGGAGAAAGCAAATGTTAAAAGGCAATGAGTTAGACAAAGCTCTTGAGAATGAGCTTAAAGAAATGGTGCAAGAAGGTATTGAAAAAGCCCCTATTTCAAATTCTGCTTTGCATCAAAGACTTATTGCTAAAGGATATGTGAAGGGTGGCCTGAGTACCCTTAGCACTAAAGAACGCAAAGCATTAATCCAAAAATATATCACAGAGCAACTCTTACCATTAAATTTGAATGAAAAAGAAGAGCAGCTATACGTCAATAAAAAGACACGTCAAGCTCTTCTTGACACCAATAAAGGATTAAAAGAGAGAATAGCTGAACTTGAAGATGAGCTGAATCAAAATACTGTTACCCTCGTAGAAATTAT